>JBMNOV010000122.1:0-3259 GCA_050943255.1 Syntrophomonadaceae bacterium | reverse complement strand
TCACTCCTGCTTCCCCCTACATTGATTTCTGCACTTTCAATGATAGGGGATTGGTCTGGCAGAGTGGTCCACTTTTTCGCTAGCGTTTTTATCTTTTTTGGCTCTCTTTTAGGATAGCGTTTATATACAGATACAAAACAACAAACCGCCGCTGATAAGTATCCTGAAAGAAATATAAATGGAATTATTCCTTGGGCACCTGGGGGGGGGACTGATTCTAATTCAAGGCCATTAGCCTTAGCAGCAGAAAAGATTCTTGGTAAAAGTATAGTAATGACTAATAAGGCTGGAGGTGCAGGAGTTTTAGGTACGAAGAGCGTACTTGATGCTCCGGCAGACGGATATACTTTACTTTTTAATACTGAAGGTGGGACGACATTTCAGGTAATGGGTCTAGCAGATTTAAATTACGTTGATTATTTCGATCCGATCATTGTTACCGCGATAAATAAGTGCGCTATTATAGTTGATAAAGAGTCCAAATATCAAACCTTTGACGAGCTTATGGCTGATATCAAAGCTAATCCAGGGCAAATTACTTGGGGCGATTGTGGTTCAGGCAGTGTAGCTGATACAGCTAAAGGAATAATAAATAAAGTTGAAGGGTTTGAGGTTAACACTGTTATTTATGCAGGTGATGGTCCAGTAATCACTGCTGTAATAGGTGGGCAACTTGACTGCGGTGGTGTAGCTCTCTCTGTGGCAGTTCCGTATATTTTAAGCGGTGAAATAAAATGTCTAGGTATTCTGGATAAAGTGGCACCTGATCTTCTTCCAAATGTACCACTTCTTGCTGAAAGAGATGATGCCTATGACACTTTTGTTGATGCTTACGGTTCTTGGGCAGCAGTTTTTGCCAAGAAAGGAACAGATCCAGCCATATTAGAAAAACTTAAAGAAGTATTTTTGCAGGCATACAATGATCCTGAGTATCAGAAGTTTCTAAAAGATAATGGTTGGACTACACTAGGCCTTACCGGTGAAGAAGCAGAAAAATTTATCAGAGATAAATATGAGGCAATGAGCTGGTTGCTTTGGGTTAATGGAGCAGCAAAAGAGTCTCCGGAGAAATATGGAATCCCCAAGCCCGCAAATATGGATATCTAATAATCAACGTTTTATAAAGTAAATTAGAGGGGAATTTATCGTTCCCCTCTTAGAGATTAATGCAACGGAGGTCATGAGAATGTTAGATTCAGAGAAAGCACCTAATAGTGATGAGTTGCATAATGAGGAGATAAAAAAAACAAGGGGTGAGTTATATTTTTATGGCTTATTCTTCTTGATTATGGCTCTTTTTTTTAAAGAATCTTTACAATTAGAAGGACTATTCCCCTATAACCCCTCAGGAAATGGATTTCTGCCGCAGCTTATGACAATTACCGGAATGGTTTTGTCTATAGCACTTTCTGTACAGTTATTGCGTTCAGGTTATAAAGAAGTATCGCCAGCTGTTGTGTTAAATTATTTATTCAACAAACCTTTGGCAGGTTTCATGGTTTTAATAGTAATATATGTACTTATAACGCCATACATCCATTTTTTTCCTGCTACCATGGTGTTTCTTGCTTGCTCCATGCTGTTTCTTCACCGATCTAAACCTAAAAGACTATTGCTAATTGCTGTTTGCACAGCGATATCTTTTCAGTTGGTTTTTGTATATTTATTTCGAGTATTTTTACCTTAGGAGGTGCTTTTTTTGCCAGGAATTGAAGGTTTACTCTTACCATTCCAACACCCTGAAACGATATTATTTGTAGCACTAGGTGTATTTATAGGAATTTATGCGGGTGCACTTCCCGGTATATCAATCAGCATGACAATTGCAATTCTTATTTCATTTACATTTCCCTGGCCGTTCTGGTCTGCCTTTGGAATGATGATAGGTGTCTATATAGGAGGCATATATGGAGGCAGCCGTGCGGCTATTCTATTAAACATACCTGGAGTACCAGCTGCGGTGGCGTCGACATTTGACGGATATCCAATGGCACAAAAAGGTGAAGCAGGACAAGCTATGGGACTTGCCACAAGCTTGTGCGTATTTGGTACCACTTTTGGTGTAATAATTTTAGCATTATTTTCCCCTTTAATTGCCAATATTGCACTAAAATTTACACCTATGCATTTTTTTTGGTTAGGGTTAATGGGAATACTAATTATTAGCAGTTTAGGCGGCAGCAATATATTAAAATCTCTTCTTTGTGGGGTTTTTGGTATTTTGCTTGGGTGTGTCGGGATAGATCCTTTTTTTGCTGAGGCTCGCCTGACTTTTGGAAGCGAAATGCTACTTAGTGGATTCAATTTTGTCGTTGTTATGATTGCACTTTTCGGTTTAGCTGAATCACTTGTGCAAATACGCAACAACATATTTCCAGTTAAGCAGAAAATAGACAGAATTATACCAGAATGGAAAACAATTAAGAAACATTTGCCTTTAACCCTTCGTTCTGGTGTTATCGGAGTACTTATCGGTGCTCTACCTGGTACAGGAGGGGATATTGCTTCATTAATGGCTTATGAACAGGCTAAACGGACAGTAAAAAATCCGACCCGCCCTTTTGGCGAAGGAGCGGTTGAAGGACTCGTAGCAGCTGAAGCAGCTTCTAGTGCATGTATAGGTGGCACCATGATCCCTATGTTAACTTTAGGAATTCCTGGTGATGCAGTAACAGCCATCTTAATTGGTGCCTTAATGATTCATGGTTTACGACCGGGTCCGCTACTTATGGTAGATCAACCCGAGTTTTTCTATGTTTGGTTAGCTTGTTTATTTTTTGGAGTTATTTTCCTATGGTTTTTCGGCATGCAAGGTATTAGATTATTTGCTAAAATCGTCGAAATTCCCAAGGGGATGCTTGTTCCTATTATTATAGTATTTACATTTATTGGCTGCTTTAGTATTCAGAATAATTTTATCGATGTCTACGTAATGCTAATAATTGGCTTATTGGGTTACTTTATGAAAATGTATGGGTTTGAAGTTGCACCTACCATCTTGGGATTGATATTGGCTCCTATTATTGAAGAGAATTGGCGACGGTCTATGCAGATCATGCATAATCATATCTCAGAATTTCTTGTATATACCTTTACAGATACAATTTCATTAATACTAGTATTTATTCTTATTGTTAACGCCAAGCTAACCCGTCCAAAAGCTGACGGAGTTGCCTGACCGAGAATAGCTGGATATAATGACCATATTATACAGAAAGGAAAAGACGCCTCTGTATAAATGTGCTAATGCGACCAACAG
>JBMNOV010000121.1:0-3262 GCA_050943255.1 Syntrophomonadaceae bacterium | reverse complement strand
AGCGATAACCAGCAAAATTCTAGGATTTATAAGAGAAGTTGCTATTGCAGCTTTTTTTGGTGCTTCATACTTGGTGGATGCTTATTTAGTTGCCTCCATCATTCCACGATTACTCTTTGGTGTAATTAGTGAAGCTATTACTACTACCATTATTCCTCTTATAACGGAGTATAAGGTAAAATTGGGGCAAAAATCTGTTACCGAATTAATTAATTCCATCACTACTATTTTGGTTTTGGTATCAGTTTTAATAATATTGTTGGGGGAATTCTTTGCACATTATTTAGTTTATTTTATTGCTCCAGGATTTGAAGGGGAAGCAATTGATATAACAATTAAAATGACAAGAGTTATGCTTCCGATGATTATATTTTTAGGCTTATCGGGATTAGCGGCAGGAATGCTTCAAAGCCAAAAAAGATTTCTTTTCCCTTCTTTTATTGGCATCCCAGCTAATGGTTTTTTAATACTATTCTTATTTGTTTTTACAAAATCATGGGGAGTCATGGCTTTAGCTATAGGAACGGTTATAGGTCTTATAGCTCAGTGGTTGTTCATGTCATACGATATCCGGAAATTAGATTTTCAATTTAAGCCACAGATCAGCTTAAATCATCCAGGGCTAAGAAAAATGGGTCTTTTAATTCTTCCGGTTATTATTGGAAAAGGCGCTGCTGACATTAATATATTAGTTGACCGCATGCTAGCATCGAGCTTAGTAGAAGGTAGTATTGCAGCACTAAATTACTCTACAAGAATTTATTTATTAATCGATACCATACTGGCATTATCATTAGCGAAAGCGCTCTTCCCGGAGTTATCAGAGATGGCAATTGTAAATGATATGAAAGGGTATGTAAATTCATTAAAAAAATCTTTAATTGGATTATCGATTATCGTATTTCCATTTTCAGTCGGATTGATTATTTTAAGAGAACCTATAATACGTCTGGTATATGAACGAGGAGCATTTGATGTAACCGCAACTGCTTTAACAGCCTTTGCATTGTTATTTTATACACTAGGTTTACCTGCACTATCCTTGAGACAAGTTGTATTAAGAGCCTACTATGCATTACAGGATACAAGAACTCCTATGATAATTGGACTTCTGACAGTAGTTATCAATATTGTTTTAAATCTGATTCTTATTCGATATTTAGATCACGGTGGACTTGCTTTGGCAACTTCAATCGCGACTACCACAGGGTTTTTACTATTAATATGGCATCTGCGAAAGAAAGTTGGCAGTATAGGCGGAATGTCAATGATTATTAGTGGAGCCAAGATAATGACTGCATCATTAATTATGGGGTTCGTAGTCTATTATCTGCAGATTTATGTTGGGGGGTTGGGCATTCTAAGCGGCACTATTAGTGATATTGTTTTATTACTTACATGTGGGTCATTAGGAGCAGTGTTGTATTTTATAATCATTAAATTATTAAAGATTGAAGAGTTTGATTGGGTATGGCGAAAAATAGTTGGAAGGTTTGCAAAATAGTATTGACCTTTTAATAATTTTTGGGAGAAGGGAGAAAAAATATGCAGGCAATTATTTTAGCGGCTGGCATGGGTAAACGCTTAAAGGACTTAACTGACGATAACACTAAATGTATGGTCAAAGTTAATGGTGTAACTATGATTGAGAGAATGCTTTCCCAATTGGATAAGCTGAAATTATCTGGCATTGTTATCGTAGTGGGGTATAAAGCAGATAATTTAATGGAATTTGTATCTACCCTTGATATACATACTCCCATTATCTATGTCAATAACGATATATATTATAAGACTAACAATATTTATTCACTTTATCTGGCAAGGAATTATTTATTGAAAGAAGATACATTATTACTCGAATCTGATTTAGTATTTGAAGATAAAGTTTTGCAGAAGTTGATAGATGATCCATATCCAAGCCTTGCTTTGGTTGCTAAATATGAAAGTTGGATGGATGGTACAGTTGTTACGCTAGACGAAGAGAATAATATTAAAAGTTTTTTGGACAAAAAACATTTTCAGTTTAAAGATATTTCAAGCTATTACAAAACGGTAAATATCTATAAGTTCAGCAAAGAGTTTTCCAATACACATTATGTACCTTTTTTAGAGGCCTATAGTAAGGCTCTCGGTGATAATGAATACTATGAACAGGTATTGAAAGTAATAACCTTACTTGATAAACCAGAAATAAAAGCAACAATTTTAACAGATGAATCCTGGTATGAAATAGATGATGTACAAGATTTGGATATTGCAGAATCTATTTTTACAACATCCGGCGAAGATAAACTAAGAAGGATCCAAAGTAGGTATGGCGGATACTGGAGATATCCTGATCTAATTGATTTTTGTTATTTAGTTAATCCATTTTATCCGACACCCAAACTACTAGATGAAATCAAAGCGAACTTTGAACGATTAATTTGCTATTATCCATCTGGCATGGAAGTTAACAGTTTATTGGCTGCTAAATATTTCGGATTACATAAACAGAATGTAGTTGTAGGCAATGGGGCTGCTGAGCTTATAAAATCCTTAATGGAAAACCTGTGTGGGAAAATAGGTATTGTTCTACCTACATTTGATGAATATCCAAACAGAAAAAACCCTGAAGATATCATCGCATATTATCCAGATAATAATGATTATGCTTATACGGCAACAGATTTAATTGAGTTTTATGATGATAAGGATGTTTCAGTTTTATTACTAATTAATCCCGATAATCCTTCGGGAAACTATATATTTAAAAAAGATGTACTCCAGATAGCAAAATGGGCACAAGAAAAAAGTATAACATTTATAGTAGATGAATCCTTTGTAGACTTTGTAGATAAAGAAGAATCAGGAACTTTGTTGAAAACGGAAATATTAGAACAATATCCTAATTTATTTGTTGTAAAGAGTATTTCAAAATCCTTCGGTGTACCAGGACTTAGGCTTGGTGTCTTGGCTTCTTATAATAACGAAATGATTAGCTTTTTGAAAAAGGATATTGCCATTTGGAATATAAATTCTTTTGCTGAGTTTTATATGCAGATCTTTGAGAAGTACAAAAATGATTATGAAAATGCAATGTACGAATTCAAAAAAGTAAGAAAAGAGTACATTGAAAACCTTTCAAATATCAAGAATTTAAGAGTGATTCCAACTCAAGCGAATTACGTACTTTGCGAGATTTTAGGAAAATACACAGCCAAAGAGTTAACTAGCATTTTATTAGATAAGCATAATATATTTATAAAAGACTTATCAG
>JBMNOV010000120.1:0-3314 GCA_050943255.1 Syntrophomonadaceae bacterium | reverse complement strand
AGGCCCTTCTATGTGCAGAATAAGGGCCAACTTTTCCCGACTTGCGTATCCTATGCAGGATACGCACATCAGAGAGAGGAAAGTCCTGCGATCGCTCTTCCTTATTGCTTTTCTGTCTTTTGTTTTTGTCTTACTGGACTTCTTACATCGGCCGACTTGGGAAGCAGAGGGGAGAAAAGGAAAATTTTCTTCATGCGTCCGGTTTTCCCTGCCTCTTTCGTTACCATGGATGGAAAAAAGCATTTGGTAGACTGGATGCACCATCTCCGGAGGTCTTTTCTTACCCCTCTGATACTAATATCGTTTGAGATTTTATTTTTAGACCCCCTGTTAGGGAAAATTTTTTTGAAGAATTCTGCTATGACGTATAGATTCCCTTTGCTCCCTGCTGGCAGGTGACTTTCATATCATGTACAATAAAGAAAACAGGAGAAAACAGGGAAATCGGAGGAGACAGGTATGGATGTAAAGGGATTGAGAAAGCTGGAAGATAATCTATGGAAAGCGGCCGATGACCTTCGGGCCAATTCCAAGCTCACATCGAATCAATACTGTATGCCGGTACTGGGACTTATTTTTCTTCGCTATGCCTTTGGCCGGTACAAAATGGTGGAGCAGGAGCTTTTGAAGAACAGGCCTACTTTTCATGGGAAGCCGCTGCCGGTGGAAAAGGATGAATTTAAGTCTAAAAGCGCTTTATATATTCCACCGGAAGCAAGGTATGATTTCCTTGTGAACCTTCCGGACAACGTATCATCCTGCGGCATTCTCAATGACCGGGGCGAAACGATTACATCCCTGGGGGAAATGCTGGACCATGCCATGGAGCTCATTGAAAAGGAATCGTCCCAGCTGGAAGGTATCCTTCCCAAAGAATATCATGCATTTAATAACGACGCCCTGCTTCATGAACTGCTCCGCCTTTTCAATAATGATGTACTGGATGATGTGGGCGGCGATATTATTGGCCGGATTTATGAATATTTCCTGAATAAGTTTGCCAAGAACGTAGCCCAGGACGATGGGGTCTTTTTCACGCCCAAATCTCTGGTGAAAATGATTGTTTACGTTCTGGAACCGAAGAAGGGCATCCTGCTGGACCCGGCCTGCGGTTCCGGCGGCATGTTTGTGCAGACCGGCGATTTTATCAATCGGGAAGGAATGGCGGCCAATGATGTGATGACCTTTAAGGGGCAGGAAAAGGTGGAGTACAATGGCCATCTCTGCCTGATGAATATGGCGGTCCATGGTTTGTCGGGGCAGATTCTCTATGGTGAAGATGCCAATACTTTCTACAGCGATGCTCATCATCTGGAGGGCGGCTGTGATTACGTCATGGCTAATCCACCTTTTAATGTGGATAAAGTGAAATCGGATAAGTGCATCCAGGCGGGGCGGCTTCCTTTCGGTGCTCCGGCTATCAATAAGGCAAAAGAGTTTTCCAACGCCAATTATCTCTGGATTTCCTATTTCTATGCCTACCTGAAACCGGGCAGCGGAAGGGCGGGCTTCGTCATGGCATCCTCTGCTACCGACAGCCGGCCTGATGTGGAAATCAGGAAGAAACTGGTTTCTACGGGACATGTGGATGCGCTTATCAGCGTAGCCAACAATTTCTTCTATACGAAATCTCTGCCCTGCACCCTTTGGTTCTTTGATAAGGGTAAAAAAGAAGGACTGCTGGACCGGGTGCTCTTTATTGATGCACGGAAATACTACACCGTAGTGGACAGGACGCTGAATGAATGGACGCCCTGGCAGCTGGCGAATCTGAAAGCCATTGTCAGTCTGTACCGCGGTGAAAAGGATAAGTATGAAAAACTGCTGGCGCTTTACCGGAAGGAAGCGGGAAAAGCAGTGGAAACATGGAAGAAGGACTGTGAGGCCCTTTCTGCATTTCTCTATCCGGAGGGAAGAGAAGAAATAGCAAAGGCTGTTACCGAAGCGGAAAAAGCGATCGGGCAGGCCCAGTCCATTACCGACTGCTATGGCCTGATTGCAAAGGAAAAGATAGAGACTCTTCTTTCTGCTGCTGCCGGACAGGTGATGGATGAAATCGGAAACCTTCGGGGCAAAGCGCAGCGGGAAAAACTGGATGCCCTTACCGGCGGCAGGAAAGTCCGCTGGACGGCTTACAAGAAGAACATGCAGGAAGTACTGGAGGAAGCGAAGGAAAGCTTTTCTGAGTTGGCAGTCCTTCTGGAGGAAGCCCGATGGCTCACCGATAAATTTGGAGACGGAGAATATCGGGACATCCCCGGCCTCTGCCATATAGCGTCCCGGAAGGAAATCGAAAATAAAAAATGGTCCCTCACACCCGGTGCCTATGTGGGTGTGGCGCCGGAGAAAGATGACGGCGTGGACTTCCATGACCGTATGAAAGAAATCCATCAGGAGCTCCTTTCTCTGCAGAAGGAATCGGATGGCCTCATGGAGACCATCTCAAAGAATTTGGAGGACCTGGGCCTATGACGTGGGAGAAAGTGAAGCTGGGGGACTTAGCTAATTCAATTCAGCCCGGACCTTTTGGCTCTCAGTTGCATAGTTCGGACTATTCGGATAAAGGAACACCAATTATCATGCCTAAAAACATGGATGATAATAGAATAGATATATCTGATTTGAGCTATATTAATGAGTCCCATGTTATCCGCTTAAAGCGGCATCAGGTACATACTGAAAATATTGTATTTGCAAGAAAAGGGGATGTAACCAAGTCCATTTTTATTACACGGAAGCAGGATGGCTGGATAGTAGGGAGTGACTGCATAAAAATAGACTTCAAAAAGGACCTTTTTATGCCTTATTTTATTTATCTGCAGCTGCAGTCACCAAGAGTAAAGAATTGGCTGGAGATGCATGCAATTGGCGCAACCATGCCAAGTATCAATTCCGGTATTTTGAGTGAGGTTGAAGTTTATTTACCATCCATGAGGGCACAGCAGAAAATCGCATCCATTCTCTCTGCCTACGACGACCTCATCGAAAACAACCGCCGCCAGATGAAGCTGCTGGAAGAAGCGGCGGAGCGGCTGTATAAGGAATGGTTTGTGAAATTTCATTATCCTAATCGACTGCTAAAAAATAATCACTTCAATTTAAAAGATCATACAAGGGTATCCCTTGATTCGATGGGAGCGTATATCAATGGCTATGCATTTAAGCCAAGCGATTGGCAAACCAGTGGTTATCCAATAATCAAAATAAAGGAAATGATGCAGGGAATTGAACAGGATACTCCAAGAAATAATGGGAAATTGATACCGGGAAAATATGTTATCCAACCGGGCACAATTATTTTTTCTTGGTCGGCT
>JBMNOV010000119.1:0-3341 GCA_050943255.1 Syntrophomonadaceae bacterium | reverse complement strand
AAATTACGGTAAAAGGTCTGTCTTGAAACGCCACAGCAGTCCGTGATTTCTCTGACTGTGATGGATTCTACAGGAGCAGTTTTCATGCACACCCCCATGGCACTCGCAAGACGATATTTCACATCACTTCCTTTTTCTTTTGCCTGCACTTTTTGCTTTTCCTGCTCACTTTTGTTTTTCTTCGACGCTTCTATAACCTTCATTTTTCTTTAGATGAAATCCTATCGTTTGTTTGCATTTGACCACATCCACAAATTTTTCCTTAATCTGCAATTATAAACTGCTTACCTTACACCGGGATGTGCAGCAGTGCTCTTGAAATGCTTAAGAAGATCAACAGTGAACAGGAGTCCACGATGGTGGTAATGAGCGGAGATGCCATCATTGCGGGATCCAGATGCAGCTCTGTTGCAATGAGCGGAAGCACGCCGCCGATCACCTTTGCCATAATAACCGTACACATCATAGCAATTGCGACGGTAAGCCCGATCAGTTCACTGCCCGGATACTGGATCATGATACGAATAAAGTTAAGCGCACCCAGGATCAGTCCGCAGATCAATGCAACTCTAAGCTCCTTCCAGATGACTTTTAAAGCATCCTTCACACTGATTTCATGTAAGGCAAGAGAACGAATCACCAGCGTGCTGGACTGTGCGCCCGCGTTTCCGCCGGTATCAGTCAGCATCGGGATGAATGTAATCAGGAGCGGAATTGCTGTCAGTGTATCCTCAAACTTACCGAGGATGCCGCCGGAAACCATATCCGCCATCATCAGTACAATCAGCCAGATAATCCGGTGTCCAACCATCCGGATGACAGGTGTTTTAAGATATGGTGCCTCCTCAGGTGTGGTACCTGCCATTTTCTGGAAGTCCTCTGTCGTCTCCTGTGTGAGGACATCGATAGCATCATCAACGGTGATAATGCCGACCAGACGACCTTCCGCATCCAATACAGGAAGCGTTGTAAAGTTATACCGGTCAAAAAGCTTGGCGGCGATTTCACGGTCCTCTGTCGTATGAACCGAAATCACATCCTTTGTCATGATTTCGCTGATCGGGGCATTCCGCTTGCAGAGCAGCATCTCCCGTACAGTAATAACACCAAGCAGCTTCTGTGCGGTATCCGTCACATAACAGGTATAGAGGTCCTCACTATCCTCTCCATTAATACGGATCCAGCGGATTGCCTCCATAACCGTCATGGTAGGAAGCAGGCGGACGTACTCTGTTGTCATTACAGCACCGGCACTGTCTTCCGGATATTTCAGGAGAGCATTGATATCCTTCCGGTCTTCCGGACGCACCTTGGATAATACGCGACGTACAACATTCGCCGGCATTTCCTCCAGCATATCAACCGCATCGTCGGTATACATCTCCGCGAGGACATCCTTTACCTCCTGATCGGTAAAGTTGGAAAGAAACTTCTGCTGCTCTTCCGGATCCATCTCACTAAAGGTATCTGCAGCCTCGCTCTTTGGCAGGATCCGGAACAGAACCATCTTCTTTTCTTCCGGAAAAACCGACAGAATCTCGGCAATATCCACAGGCTCAAGATGCTGAAAGGCTTCCTTTAATCCGGTCAGGTCATGCTTTGTGAGAAGCTCTTCAATCTGTTTTACTCTCTCTTCCATTGTCATAATAATCATTCTCCTTCAAAGTTTAGGGATCCACAGGTTTCGTGGATCTGCCATCATGTTGCCTTTCTGAAGAAGACTGATGTTGTCTCATGCAGCTGCTTTACGGGGTATGAAATTGTAATGCAACGGAAACAAAGATGGTCAAGCCCTTTGAGGCAGAACCATCGCGGAAATTCCAGGAAAATCTATAAAATTTAACTTGCGGAAATTTACGCTAAAATGGAATCCGCAAATTGAAGCTTATTTCTTGAAAATCCTTAATTATTTAAAATGTATTTCGGGATGCGAAGCTCTCAGACCAATGCAGGGAGCACGCATGCGATCGTGTTTACCGTATATTTTTCATTACCGGCAGTAAAGCAGGTCCATATTCGAACACCGTCTCCGTCCATAAATACGTACTCCTTTCATAGAATTTAAAAACAAATTAAAAAATAAAACAAAACAGGCTTGGAAAGCTGGACCTTGTTCTGTCCATGTCTGACTTTCCAAGCCCTAAACTATTATACATGCATCCTTCATTGTGTCAAGCTGACGGCTGCGATAAAACCTGCCATATGCGGCACTCGATATGCGACAGTGCTATGAAACTCGCTATATCAAGCCGCATCCAGACGCCAGGTTCAAGCTCCATGCCAAGATGCCGTTATTTTAAACCGATCCTTATATTGCAAAGATATCGCTTATCAGTCGATCACCAGTGCTCCGGCTGCGATCCGTTTACCGGACTTGCGATCAAAGAGCAGGATATTTTTGCCGTTGATGTTGATGCCGACTTCCTGACCGATCTTATACTCTGTGTTTCCAAAGATCACTCCGGTCAGGAGATATTCGCCGTAACGAAGCTTCAAGGTTGACTCCATACCGGTCGGCATGGCACCATAGACCAATGTCCTGAGCGCACCGTTATCCTCGATATCAATGGCTTCCGGGCGGATACCGATCACCAGATCTTCATTGGTCAGTACCGGCTCATCCTGGATGGACGTATCTTCCTCCACAACCTTCTGGATATGGTACTTAAAGACCTCATCCTTGTTGCTCTTTTCCACTGCGCCCTTATGCGTGAGCCGCTCCTTCTCCGCGGCTTCCTTCTCCTTCTCTGCTTCATCTCTCTCGTGGAACCAGGTATCCAGGCTCAGCTTCTCGTTAGGGATAAAATGCGCCTTGACGCCATTGAGGATCGTAAGTGCAACGCTTCCATCTGCGGTCTGCGCGCCCTTGGCTTCCACAAAATTTATAGAGGGATTACCGACAAAGTCCGCGGCAAAAAGATTGTTTGGCAGATTATAAACCGTCAGCGGCGCATCGTACTGCTGCAGCACACCATTGCTGATGAGGCAGATCTTTGTTGCAAGCGTCATGGCTTCCATCTGGTCATGTGTAACATAGACAAAGGTACTGCCGGTCTCAAGATGCAGTCTTTGAAGCTCATAACGCATCTCGAGACGCAGCTTTGCATCCAGGTTGGAGAGCGGCTCATCCATAAACAGTACCTGAGGCTCCGGAGCAAGGGTTCTTGCGATGGCGACTCTCTGCTGTTGTCCTCCGGAAAGCTCTGCAGGATAACGGTCCATGAACATTCCGATTTTAACGATGCGGGCAACGTGACGTACACGGGCATCGACCTCTTCCTCGCTTAGCTTCCGCTTTGCCGTGAGGATCTTGCCGTCCTTTAAAACCTCAAATTTTTCAT
>JBMNOV010000118.1:0-3395 GCA_050943255.1 Syntrophomonadaceae bacterium | reverse complement strand
ATAGACATCTTACCGTTATTTTGGCAAGCTTTCAATGCTCAGTGCTAGCAAAAATTTATCCCTAACTCTTGACTTGCCAGGGGACAATGCCTAAAATTTAGCTATAACTGAATCCTGGTTCATTTTTTACCTAAGGATAATGGAGTTAAAATGGTTTATAACAAAACGAAAAAAGTACTTGCTAGGCAAGAAAAATTGAGAAAAAAGATTTTGGCTGCAGCTAAAGAGGTCATGGCTGAAGATACAGCAGGTAAATTTTCCATTAAGTCTATTGCTCAGAAAGCCGGGATAGCCACCGGGACTTTTTATTTATACTTTGCCAATAAAGAGGCTTTAATCGAAATTGTGGTGCAGGACCTTTATGCCGAACTGTTAGCCATAATCAAAGAAGAAAGAGCCCGTTACACAGATGTGTTTGATAAGCTTCGAGCTTCCATGGAAGTGTGTATCAAAACATTTCTAAAGAAAAGGCAGATGGCGAAGATTCTGCTCGTATATTTCCCGGAAATTAATTCAACCATAAACAGTAAGTTTACCCACATTGAAAAGGATTTAATTAATTTTGTTAAAGAAGATATCGACCAGTTGCTTGCCGAAGACCGTATCCCGCCGCAGGACTCTTTAGTCAGCGCGACGGCCTTTGTCGGGACTTTTCGGGAAGTAATGTTGTCGTGGCTAAATACGGAGGAAGAGGTAGACTGGGAGCAGGCCTATAATACTCTTGTTGAATACAATATGCGTGGTATAGGTAAAAAATAAGGATACGGAGAAAAAGTAAGGACTAGGAAAAAAGGACGAGGTTAAATGGAAGCTTATTTAACGATTAAGTCGTTGCAAGTTGATTACTATCAAGATAACCGGCAAATTACGGCCTTAAAAGATGTCAATCTTAAGCTCCCGTATGGAACCAGCGCTTCGTTAATCGGGCCTTCCGGTTGTGGGAAAAGTACTTTATTGAGCGTTCTGGCCGGTTTAAACCAAAAATATACAGGCGAAGTTTTGCTGAACGGTCAAAGCCCGCAGGAAAATGGCAAAACAGCTTTAATCCTTCAGGATTATGGCCTGTTTCCCTGGAAAACTGTTTGGGATAATGTCAAACTCGGACTCCAGATTAAAGGGATTGCGAGGCGGGAATACGAGCAAAAGACGGAAGAAATCCTCAGGAAACTGGGTCTGCTCGACTTAAGAAAAAGATTCCCGGCCCAGTTAAGCGGAGGCCAACGGCAAAGAGTTGCGATTGCCAGGTCCCTGGTGCTAGAGCCGGAACTGCTGTTGATGGATGAGCCCTTTTCTTCGCTGGATGCATTAACCCGGGAAGAGATGCAAGACTTAGTTCTAAGGCTTTGGCAGGAGACAAAACTAACAATTCTCTTAATAACCCATAATATTGAGGAGGCAGTCTTCTTAGGGCAAAGGATCTTTGTGATGTCCGCCTGTCCGGGTACAATTATTCGCGAGTTGGAGAATCCGCTGGCCGGTGATTACTCGGCCCGAGGCAAAGCGGATTTTTGGGAGTTAGCCGCTTCTCTACGTTCGAATTTACGAAGGAGCTAAAAAGATGTTTTCTATGATTTTAAAGAAATTGACTTCGCAAAGTCTTAAGACAATTTTAACCCTAGTGTTCTTATTCGGAAGTTGGCAGCTACTTGCCCTTATACTGCAAACTCCGGCCCTACCGCCGCCTGGAGAGGCGCTTAAAAGCCTTGGAGCTATTTTCGTAAGCGAAATTGTAGGCCATCTTGGGGTAAGCCTTTACCGGGTAGTGGTAAGCCTAATTATTGCTACACTTTTAGCCGTTCCTTTAGGTCTTTATTTGGGCAAAAACAAAGCGGCAGACCAAATCTCAGCTCCTTTGATTTATTTGACTTATCCGGTGCCGAAAGTTGTCTTTCTGCCGATTTTTCTAATTTTACTCGGTATTGGTAATGTCTCCAAAATCGTGCTGATTACCCTGGTGGTATTTTACCAGATTCTGGTCACGACCAGGGATGCTGCGCGCAATCTGGCTAAAGAATATGTTTTGTCTGTAAAATCTTTGAAGGCCAGTGAATGGGAGATTTATCGTCATGTCTATTTCCCAGCGTGTCTACCGGCCATTCTTACCTCTTTACGGCTAGGGTTGGGTACCGCTCTGGCAGTTTTGTTTCTGGTGGAAACCTACGCGACCAGAGAAGGGATAGGCTTTTTTATTATGGATTCCTGGAGCAGTTTGGCCTACGATAAAATGTTCGCCGGAATTATCGCGATGGGCCTGATGGGCTTTGTCCTTTATCTGCTATTAGACGGCTGTGAAAAAATCTTTTGCCGCTGGGTTAACCCATAAACAGCATTAGATATTTAAAAAGCATTTAAACTGGCAAATACATAACCGACGGCGAACAGGACGCTGAAAAATAATCCCAGCTTAGCGGTTGCCGCTAGGGTCTCGTTAAGGGGCGAGCCCTTTTTGGTAAAAACATCGGTGATGAGCGTCGCAATTTGAGGTAGTGTGAGCCAAGCCAACAAGATTAAAGACGGTGCTTTACCGCTTAGCCATAGCACGAGTGGGACTAGATAAGATAAAGCCAACAGAGAGATGTAGTAAATTCTGGTGAATTTTACGCCAAAACGTACCGGCAAAGATTTCTTACCTGCTTTGCGGTCAGTTTCAATATCTCGCAAGTTATTGACCACTAGGAGCGCGGTAATCAACAGACCGGGTGGGATGGAAGCCCACCAGGCTATTTCGGAGACAAAGCCGGCTTGTAAATAGTAAGTTCCAATTACTGCTACCGGCCCGAAAAAGAAA
The DNA here is from genome assembly GCA_050943255.1 of Syntrophomonadaceae bacterium. Lineage (GTDB taxonomy): Bacteria > Bacillota > Syntrophomonadia > Syntrophomonadales > Syntrophomonadaceae > UBA4844. The sequence continues at coordinate 607 of JBMNOV010000118.1, read as the reverse complement.
AAGACGAAAATATCAGCCAGGCCGTTATAACCCAAAGGAAAAGGCCCTCCGGTATAAGCTATGGCCGAGATTATAGCCAGTAATCCTAACAGGAATATTGGCCATCCTCCGAGGTAAATTAAATAGAGGCCTACAGCAGCGGCTAACGTAAATACTACTATGGTTCCGGCCAGCATTTGACGAGGAGTTAGCAAACCGGCTTGCGTAACTCTTAGAGGGCCGGTTCGTTCTTTAGTATCGGTACCTTTTTTAAAATCAAGTACATCGTTGGCTAGGTTCGAACCGATTTGTAATAGCAAAGCGACTAAGAGACAAGCGAGAGCCGGCAGAAGTCGAAACACGCCGTCGCCAAGGGCAAGCCCCGTCCCTAAAATCACCGGCCCGCAGGCAGCGGGAAGAGTTTTGGGCCGGATAGCCAAGTACCAAATTTTAGGTGTACTAAGATTTCCCATTTTATCGTCCTTCTACTTTCATTATTTTTGTCCCTTATTATTCCAAAGATATTTTAAGTCAAGTTTCCGGTGCAAGCAAGTTAGTAAATCCCTATAGCTCTTAATCAACTCTTAAATATTATTTAAACTTTGGGCAAGAAATCCCTTGTTTATAA
>JBMNOV010000117.1:0-3410 GCA_050943255.1 Syntrophomonadaceae bacterium | reverse complement strand
GGCAATATTAACCAAAATTTAACCGGTTACTATGCTCTAATACCATATTGTAGTTTCAAAGAACTTGATTTTTGCTATTATGCAAAAGTCTCTATTACCTGTAAAACTACCGGGCCATTCTACATAATCGGGCTGATTGACCAAGCCTATAAATTACCCAGGTATTTTTTTAAACAATACATAATTATTAAGAAATAAAAAAAGGTAAGCACTAAGGCAGTGTTACCATGTTTATCTACTTATATTATATGGTATGAAGAAATTGGCCTCTAAATAGAGGCCGTAAACACTATGCCATCATTTTGCATATATTATTGGTGAATTCTACCGGATCATTAATAGGCAGTCCTTCAATTATAAGTGCCTGGTTATATAACAAATTAGTATATAATTCTAATTTCTCCTTATCATTTTCCCAAGCATTTAGTAATGACTTATATACCTCATGGTTGGTATTGATCTCTAGAATCTTATCAACCTTCAGATTTTCATTCTCCGGCATTGTATTTAGAATTTTTTCCATTTCAATACTTATCTCACCATCAGTGGATAAACATACGGGATGGTTCTTTAATCTTTTTGATGCCCTTACATCTGTCACTTTGCCCGAAAGGCTGTTTTTCATATAAGCAAATAACTCTTTGTTCTCTTTATCTTCTGTCTCATCTTCACCTTTTTCTATTTCTATACCGAGATCACCACTTGATACCGATTTAAACTCCTTATCCTTGTAACTCATTAACATCTTAATGGCAAACTCATCAACTTCATCAGTAAAGTATAGTATTTCATATCCTTTATCTGCAACCAGTTCTGTTTGCGGTAATTTAGCAATTCGTTCAATAGAATCACCTGCAGCATAATAAATATACTTTTGCTCTTCTGGCATTCTTTCTACATATTCATTTAAGGTTACCATCTTTTTCTCTTTTGACGAATAGAAAATTAGTAGATCTTGCAGCACATCCTTATTGCTGCCAAAGTCCTCATAAACTCCATATTTTAATTGCCTGCCAAAAGATTTAAAGAATTGTTCGTATTTTTCCCTTTCATTTTCCAGCAAGCTTTGTAATTCGCTTTTTATTTTATTTTTAATATTTTTAGCAATCAGCTTTAACTGGCGGTCATGTTGCAGCATTTCCCGGGAAATATTAAGGGACAGGTCCTCAGAATCTACCAAACCCTTGACGAAGCTAAAATAGTCTGGCAATAAATCAGGGCACTTGTTCATAATCAATACCCCGTTAGAATACAACTCCAGACCCTTTTCATATTCTTTGGTGTAATAATGAAAAGGAATCTTTTCCGGAATAAACAAGATAGCATTATAGGACACTGCTCCGCTTACACTAGTATGGATATATTTTATTGGTTTATCAAAACCGTAGTGTTTTTCATTATAAAAATTCTCATAATCCGCATCTGTAAGCTCATTCTTATTTTTTCTCCAGATAGGAACCATACTGTTTATAATTTGTTCTTCAGTATAATCCTCGTATTCATTATCACTGCCCTCTTTAAGCCTACTAACAGTTACATCCATTTTAATGGGATATCTGATAAAATCTGAATATTTTTTAATTAAAGATTTTATTCTAAATTGATCTACATAGGTATCGTATTTTTCATCTTCAGTATTATCTTTAAGGTATAGAATTACGTCAGTACCTACTGTATCCTTGCTAGCCGGTTCAATAGTATAACCATCAGCTCCTTCTGATTCCCATTTATAGGCTTCATCACTGCCCAGAGCTTTACTTATAACTATAACCTTCTTAGCGACCATAAAGGCTGAATAAAAACCTACACCAAACTGGCCAATAATATCATAGCCATCCTTTATTTCAGTTTCATTCTTAAATGATAAAGAACCGCTCTTAGCAATAACCCCAAGATTCTCCTCCAGCTCCTCTTTAGTCATTCCTATACCAGTATCACTGATTGTCAAAATCCTATTTTCTTTATCAGTAATTATTTTTATATAATAATTTTCTCTATCAAAACTTAATTTTTCATCAGTTAAAGCGCGGTAATAAATTTTCTCGATGGCATCACTGGCGTTAGATACCAGTTCTCGCAAAAATATCTCTTTATGCGTATAGATCGAATTTATCATTAGATCTATCAGCCTTTTTGATTCCGCCTCAAACTGTTTCTTAGCCAATGTAATCTCTCCTTTACCAAATAATAATTGCTAATTTGATATTTATTTTGTTATTAGCACTCTCCTATCCCGAGTGCTAACCCTTGATTTGTTTTACCATAATTCTATTTATATTGTCAATATTATGGTCTAGTTATAGTACACCCTTATAAAGATTATCAAGTATAATAATTGTACTCTTAAATTCCTTACCAGCAACCCCTTTGCTAAAAAGGCTAAGAAAATAGGTAATAATAAAAAAACCCCAAAGGAAAAATGCAATAAAATTACACTTAAAACCTCTAGGGATATACTTTTAAATGTGTTTAAAAGACGATAACATCTCTATAGTTTTGGATTGGACTAATGAAAATCTACTACTTACTTATATGCAAAATCCTAAAAACCTAACCAAGTTGTAACCTCATCTACGGAAGCCCGGCGGCTTACTAGTTGGTTGGCAGGAAATGACATGTCAGGATAACCCAAAGCAATACCCATTATAATCTCTTTCGCTTCAGATATTCCCGTATGTTTTCGAATTACATCCTTGTATACTATGCCTTGCTCCTCAATGCAAGTACCGAGACCATATTGCATAGCGGCCAGGCAGATGGTCTGAGAAATGGCACCAATATCATATACTGCCCAAGTATAAGGTCCCAGAACTTTATCAGTTAGTAAGATTATAGCAGCCGGTGCATCATAAAATCTAAAACCTCTTAGTGTCCATTCTTTCCTTTTCTCCCGATCTTCCCTTTTTATGTCGAGCAGCTTAAATATATCCTTGGCTAGCTCAACCCTGCGCTGTTTATAAATACCCGGATATGCTGAGTGTTCCTCTAGGGGAATCTCTGATAAGAAATTTTTAACATTATCCCGCTTAATATTTTCCAATACCTCACCGCAAACCACTATCATTTCCCAGGGCTGACTATTTACTGCTGACGGTGTTCTTATAGCTGCTTCTAGTATTTCTCTAATTATATCTTGGGGAACTGGCTTAGGCAGGTAGCCCCTAATGCTTTTACGAGATTTAATTGCATTTATTATATCCATATTTACCCCTCCTATCTTACTTATACCATTTTAGCATATACAGGTTTCGCTTCAACCATTCCTTGTATCTAATGTTAAACTATCCTATTGCTTACCTTACAGTTGCTAAATATTATAAACGCTATCCTAAAAGAGAGCCAAAAAAGATAAAAACGCTAGCGAAAAAGTGGACCACTCTGCCAGACCAATCCCCTATCATTGAAAGTGC
>JBMNOV010000116.1:0-3436 GCA_050943255.1 Syntrophomonadaceae bacterium | reverse complement strand
CTTCGTTGGTTCCTTAGCCGGCTATTTCTACTCCAGAATCGTTGGCCCGAAAGTGCCTTCTCTGCCGTCTAAAGAATTTTTGGGCACTTCCTTTGAGGAAACCGGTCGGGAGTTGCCCTCTACCCTTCGAGCTTATGCCCCGATTTTGGTACCGTTGATTTTAATTGCTTTGCAAAGTGTCTTTAAGAATACTCTGGCTCCGGAGCATATTCTGAACACTATTTTCGCTTATATCGGTTGGCCGGTAGTCGCGATGCTTATCGGGGTAGCTCTATGTTATTTAAATGTAAAAGACAAGGAAACCAAGAAAAAGTTTTTCAATCCTTGGATTGAAGACGCTCTGCGCACCTCCGCAATGATTATAGTTGTTACCGGTCTTGGCGGCTCCCTCAGTGAGATCCTGAAAGGAACTCCGGCTGTTGATACCATTGCCGCTTCGGTTGCAGCTTCCGGAATACCTTCCATTTTCCTGCCGTTTGTTTTGGGTGTAATCGGTAATATGATCACCGGTTCCACCACAGTAGGCGTTATCACGGCCGCTTCCCTTACCGCTCCGATGCTCGGCACTCTGGGTCTGAGCGCTGAAGCCGCCATGTTGGCGGCAAGAAAGAAATAACTTTACTTGCCGGGATGTGCTGTTTACCTTAGACCATGCTTTTCCGGCGCCTACGGTTCAAGACAGAAAGTCTCAGAAGGCTTTACGTGAGTTTTGCCAAAAGTACCCGATCCGGCTGTATCAGAACGGAGAAGGAGTGTTACATCAAGTAGTTGCCGAAGAAAAATCCATATGGCCCGGTATGATAATAGTCGGAGCGGACGGACACGTAGCAACAGTCGGAGCTTTCGGAGCCGTAGCATTCTCGGTGGATGCCGAAAATCTGATTCCTGTTCTGGAAAACGGCCAGTATACAGTGCAGGTGCCTGAACAAATTACCGTAGCCGTTGAAGGTATTCTCCCTCCGTACGTTTTACCGCGGGATGTTGCCTTTGCCCTTGTTAGAGAGTTTGCGGAAGAGATTAAAGGCAAAGCGGTTGCTTTGACAGGTTCCTTATTTGAACGAATATCACTGGCCGGAAAGATGACTATCTGCAATTTCCTGCCGGAAGCAGGGGTTAAGACCGCATTTATCCTTCCGGAAGGGGAGAAAGACCAAGTGGATCGTCGCCTGCAAGTTAAGGCTTTGGAACCTTTGATAGCCGTCCCGCCGGCTCCTAACTTAATTAAAACTGTCAAAGAACTGGAAGGAACGAAGATCAGCGTGGCAATAGCCGGTGGTTGCTCTGCAGGGCGTATAGAAGATATGAAAGTGCTCTCCGACGTGCTGCAAGGGCAAATGGTCCACCCGGGAGTAACCTTAATCGTTACTCCGGCCTCCAAAAAAGTACTGGCAGAAATGGAAAGCTTGGGCCTTACTCAAGTACTGCGCGAAGCGGGAGCGGTGCTAATGCCTCCCGGCTGTGGCCCTTGTCCGGGTAAACATTTCGGCTTGTTGGCTGATGATGACGTTGCAATTACCACTACAATCCGCAACACCCCTGGCAGGATAGGTTCCAAAGAGGCCAAGATTTATCTGGCTTCCCCCTTTACCGTTGTTTTAGCGGCTCTTAACGGCGAGATAACGGTCGTTAACAATTCCAAGTCTTAAAAACAATTTGGGAATAATGAGAATTTCTCATTATTCCCAATCCCCTAAGACTGACGACTAATGCTACATGGCTAACCCGGAATTATATTTAGATAATCCGAACGATGGATTCTCAAGTTTTACATAATTTTTCTTATTCTAAATTTCTTTGAATCTTTTTTAGTTAAAGTTCTGTTTTAATCTCGTTTCTATAACAACGGTATTCTGCACGTTTTCCGTTCCAATCTTGATTTTGTTTCTTTTAAAATAACAAGACCTGAGAAGGAGGAAGGAGACATCATGAATGTTTCCAAGGAACAGCTTATTAGAGACATGGAGGACCTGTTTGGGCCAGAAAGGGTGTTGAAGACAGATCTGGAAAGGTTGACTTACACCTATGACAGCTCCTTCGTGTCCCAGCAGAAGGAATATCTGCCTGACGTGGTAGTATGTCTGAACAGTACTGAAAGCGTCTCCAGGCTTATGAAGTATGCATATGAGCATGAAGTACCGGTTACTCCGCGTGGGGCCGGAAGCGGCCAGACCGGCGGAAGCGTCCCGCTAAAAGGAGGCATTGTGCTGGATCTTTCAACCTGGAAGGATGTGGAAGTAGACGATGCCAATATGCAGGTTATAGTCAGGCCGGGAGTAGTCCACGCCGAATTAAATAAGATTCTGGCTCCGTACAACCTGTTTTTCCCGCCGGATCCGGGCAGTTCAGCTATGGCCACGATAGGCGGGATGGTCGGCAATAACGCTAGCGGCCTCAGAGCGGTAAAATACGGAGCTACTTTCCAGTATGTGCTTGGGCTGGAAGTCGTGCTTCCGAACGGCGAAGTCATCAAAACAGGTGGGGTTAAATCGAAGGCGTTAAAGAGCGTTTCCGGGATAGATCTAACCCGTTTGTACTGTGGTTCGGAAGGGACCTTGGGCGTAATCACGCAAATCAGGCTGAAAGTTCAGCCGAAAGCTCCGTATAGGGGAATTATGTTGGCTCTGTTTGACAAGTTGGAGGACAGCGCGTATACCGTTCTGGATGTCTTCAAAGTAGGCCTTATTCCCTCAGGAATTGAGATTTTAGATGACGGAGCCATTCGCTGTGCGAACACATTTAAACCCGAATTAAAAATCCCTGAGGTAGAAGCGGCTCTGTTCTTCGAGATAAACGGCAGTAAAGCGGCGGTGGAAGCCGAAGGGGCCGAAATTAAAGCAATAGTTGAAAAACGTTGCTGCAGTGTGGAATGGGCTACCGATCCTGAGCGAATGACCCAACTTTGGCAAGGGCGGCAAGTGATCGGCTCGGCTTCAGCCAGATACATGCCGGGTAAGACCAGGGTATTTGCCGGAGAAGACGTTTGCTTCCCAATCTCTAAAGTACCCGAAGCTTTAAGAAGGATTAAAATGCTAAGCAAAGAGTTTGATATTCCGGTTGTTATTTACGGGCATATCGGCGACGGCAATATGCATACCGCGCCAATCATGGATCCTCTTAATCCGGTAGAAGTCGAAAAAACCGTGAAGATAGCCGATGCTATTCACCGTCTGGCTCTGGAAATGGGCGGCACCACCACCGGTGAGCATGGTGTCGGTTTTTCCCGGGCCGAATACATGGAGGAAGAACACGGTAAAGCTCTGGACGTAATGTGGGCGATTAAGAAAGCCATTGACTCGAAAGGTATTATGAATCCGGGCAAGATTTGGCAGCTCGGGAGGGAATAACAATGGAAGCTACTTACCGCTTAGACTTTAACGAAGAACTTAAGAAATGCGTCAAATGCGGAACCTGCCGAGCCCATTGTCCGCTTTTTGTT
>JBMNOV010000070.1:0-8006 GCA_050943255.1 Syntrophomonadaceae bacterium | reverse complement strand
TTTTAGAAAATATAATCTGAATACCTTTTATCACTAATTTTTTCTTTTCACCCTGGCGTGTATTCTAGTTTATATTTCTAAACATTGAGTTAATATTGCATAAAAGTGATTTGCTTCCCGCAAAACATGATCAGCCAACAATGGTATAATAATAGATCTAATCTCACAAGCAAGAATTAGTTCATTGGCAGTTTCTTTAAAATCCCTGATGTCCCCTGTAGCCTTAATTTCATCTGTTATAAGTTTCTTTGGAATACACGAATTCTGATCCATAACACACATAGCCCGTCTTTCTAGCATAAAGAATTTGCGAGCAAAATCATCAGCAGTCATAATTAAGTTTATCTCTGTTGGGTCAAGCAAGTGCGCTATAAACAAAGAGTGTTCAGCCATTATTCGATCCCAAAAAACTTTTTCTTGAATTAATTCATCTGTAGGGTCCAAGGCTTTTCTCTTTTGTAATCTTTGCAGATGGGTTATAAAAAAACGGGCTTCCCGTCTTATATGCTCTATCAGTAATGGAAAATTCCAGGTAAATAGACGGCATTCAAGCATTGCTTCCAGAATCTTAGTCTTGAACTCAACTAGTTCCATGGTTTTCCTGATTACCCTATCGTTAAACTTTTCTACCTGCATTTCCAGAGCAGGATCTCCTGGTCCTGGTCTTAGCCTGGCTTCCCTGCGAGTTAAATCGGTATCAAATTTGATACCCGATAAAAATTGAGTCTTTTCTTCAGCTGGGATGGTATTTTCAGTAACTAACTCACCCGAATTAAGAACTAATCTGCTAACATTACCATTAGCCAGATGTACAGCTTCATCAAGTAATTCCTCAAAATCCTGTCTGAATTCATCTGCCCGTGCAGCCAAGTCGCTGTCTTTAGGAACAAAGGCAGCTTCAATAAAAAAAGAGTGTTCCTTCATGATACGAAGGAAAAATAGATTAAGATTAAGCGATTCCTGGACAAACTCCTTAGGTTTTATTCTAAACACAAGCATACCCCCTAATATACGTCTCACCACATATTACTCAATTTCCCATATTTTGGTTACCAGGGTTATCGGGAATTAATTAAGATCTTTTAGAGTGAAAACTCGTCCAAGTGAGACAAATTGAACCGGGAAATTATATAATGGACAGAACTAGTAAACTTTGAACCATGTTAAAATTAAAAGATGCATTATTCTGTTTTGGAGGATAAAACCATGAAGTACTTGATAATTGGAGCCGGCGGTACCGGCGGAAGCATCGGCGCATTTATGACCAAAGCAGGTAAAGATGTTACTTTGATTGCTAGGGGGAAACACCTTGAGGCGATGCAAACGAACGGTCTAAAAATGGAGACAACTCTTAAAGGGAATTATATTATAAGCCCCATTAAGGCCTGTGATATGGAACACTATAAGGAACAGCCAGATGTTATTTTCCAGTGTGTTAAAGGCTATTCCTTACCAGAAACCATTCCTTTTATTAAAAAAGTGGCTCATAAAGATACCATCGTTATTCCAATACTAAATATCTATGGCACCGGCAGAAAGATGCAAGAACGTTTGCCAAATCTTTATGTAACAGATGGATGTATTTATATAGCGGCGGAAATTAAAGAGCCCGGTATAATTCTGCAGAAGGGCAATATTTTCCGTATAGTATATGGTCCTAGGAAAAACCAGAAATATAATCCCGTGCTTGAACAGGTGGCTATTGATTTGAAAGATAGCAATATTAAAGCTATTGTTTCCGATAATATCGAGAGAGACGCACTGCAAAAATTCGCCTATATTTCTCCCATGGCTGCATGCGGCGCGTATTATGATATTGATGCCAAAGCCGCTCAGCAAGAGGGAGAAGCAAGGGATACTTTTATAGCGCTCACGCGAGAGATTTTAGCCCTAGCTAAAGCTATGGGCATACACTTTTCTACAGATATTGTAGAGGCCAATTTAAAGATCTTGGATAATCTCTTGCCAACTGCTTCTACCTCCATGCAACGTGATCTAAAGCAGGGTAAAGATTCGGAAATTGACGGTCTTATATTTGAAGTAATGCGTTTGGGTAGACGGTACAATGTACCGGTACCAACTTATGAAATGATTATTCAAAAATTAAATAACTCTGGCTCAAAAGTGCAAAGAGACGGTTATATTTAAAGCCTAAAGCCATTTTATTGGTTATGCAAAAGTAATCTATTTGGAAATACATTGACTACCCTAGAATAATATGTAAAAATTTCTATGTTAGGTGTATTTTATGTATAAAATAGTGGTTTATTAATGAAAGGAGTACTTTTTTTGAAACTTAAAATCCGCCTTTTCTTAGGATTCACCGCTATTATGTTAATATTTGTTATTATGTTAACCATTAGTATGATTCAGCTTAGGGAACTCAATAATGTAATGGATTTAATTGTAAATAATAACTATAAGAAAGTACAAATATCGGCTGAAATTGCCAATGACACGGCTACCTGCGACAGAAATATCAGGGAACTTGTACTAATAGAGGGAGATAGAAATATCAGACGTAAGCCATATATCGATGCAATAAATCAATCAAAAGCCGATATTTATATATTACTAAGTGAATTAGAGTTTATTGCTGATGATAATGAGGAACTGCATTTAGCATCTAATATCAGAATCGCTTTTGACAAATATCTTAATTATATTCAACATGTTATTGATTTAGCTCAAGATAATAAGTTAGAACAAGCCCGAGAATTAATAATTAATAATCCTAATCCAAGGTATGAACTAAGCAGTCTAGTCGATGGTGAATTGAAATATTATGAAGAAAAAAAGATGAATAATGCCCTGAATAATTCAATGGATTCTTTATATCGTAGCCTAATTATCTTTGTTATTGCTGCGGGTTTTAGTGTAGGTCTAGGAATTATAATCATGGTATTGATAATAAGAAGTGTAACCCATGATCTTAAACAGGTAAGTGCTGCTATGTCTGAGATAGCAGCATATGAAGATAATAGCAATCTTCCGCGGATAAAGGTAAGAACTAATGATGAGATTGGAGAGATTTGTAATGTTTTTAATATAATGGCCACTTCCCTGGAAGAACATGCTCATAATGAGAAAGTCGCTACTCTTGCTCTAAGAGAAAATGCATGGCTTAATTCTGAAATTGCGGATATCACTGCACTTTTCCAAGGAATAGAGGACTATGAAAGTTTTACAAGATCATTAATAAGCCGTCTCTGTATGACTTTAGATGCAAGTTTCGGGATTTTTTATATATTAAAGACTGAAGATGATACACAACAATTAATAGGAATAGCTTCCTATGCCGGGGAAAATTATTCCGACAAGGTAAAAATTGTATATCCGGGTGAAGGGTTAGTAGGACAGTGTTTTCTGGAAAAGAAAACGCTGCAACTTACGAATATTCCGGAAGAATATATTCACATCACATCTGGTTTAGGGTCAGCCCCTCCTCGTTATATTCATATAATGCCCATAGAGTTTGAAGAAAGTATAATTGCTGTTATCGAGTTGGCTTCACTTGCAGAATTCAGCCCAATAGAAAAGATACTTCTAGAAAAGATAGGAAAGGATATCGGTATTGCACTTAACAGAATATCTAATCACCTACAGGTTCAGAATTTATTAGTTGAATCACAAACTCTAACCGAAGAATTACAAAGCCAATCTGAAGAGTTGCAAATTCAACAGGAAGAATTAATGACCTCTAATGAAAAACTAGAAGAGCAATACAAGGATTCCGAAGAAAGAACCCGCGAACTATTGGCGACTAAGTCAGCTTTGGAAGAGCAGGCTTATCAGCTGGCTCTTAGTGCTAAGTATAAAACAGAGTTTCTATCTAACATGTCACACGAATTACGAACTCCCTTAAACAGCTTACTAATATTAGCTAAAATATTAGCTGAAAATAAAGAAGAAAATTTAACTCCCAAACAAGTTGAATATGCTGAAACAATTGTTTCTTCGGGTAATGATTTATTAGAACTAATCAATGGTATTCTAGACCTATCTAAGATAGAATCAGGAAAGTCTACTGTAAAGCCAGATTGTATTAATTTAGGGGAACTTAAAGTGGCTATTGAAAGACAATTTAATCCGGTTGCGCTGCAAAAGGGAATTGGTTTTAGAATTCTGATTGATTCTCAAGTACCGACAACCTTTTGTACAGACAATTACCATTTAAAGAATATTTTAAAAAATTTACTTAGTAATGCTTTTAAATTTACCCAACAAGGATATGTAGAGCTTCATATATATCCTACATTTAAAATGGGTACTTCATTGGCATTCTCAGTTACTGATACTGGAATCGGAATACCTAAAGAAAAGCAAGAATTGATTTTTGAGGCTTTCCAACAGGCAGATGGTACAACTAGTAGAAAATATGGAGGTACAGGGTTAGGTCTCTCGATCTGCAAACAGCTTACCAGCTTATTAGGAGGATTTATTGAAGTAGATAGTGTAGAAGGACAAGGCAGTAAATTTACTATTTATCTCCCTGAATATGAGATAGAAAGAGAAATATTGAACGATAATATTAACAATTTGCTAATGGATGTTGGAAAAAAAGCGGAAACAACTGATCAGGCAATTCAGGATGATTCATTTAATTATAATATTGAAAAATTCCAGTCTGTTTCCAATATTAAAGACGAACAATTAAATGGTCGAAAGGTGCTTTTAGTAGATGATGATATGCGTAATATCTTTGCAATTACGGCAGTTTTAGAAAAACTGGATATGGATGTTAAGTTTGCTGAAAATGGACAACAAGCAATTGAAAAATTGCAGCAAAACCCTGATACAGAATTAGTATTAATGGATATGATGATGCCTGAAATTGATGGTTATGATGCAATTAAGGCGATTAGAAATATGGAACAGTTCTCTGAACTGCCTATTATAGCAGTTACTGCTAAAGCAATGAAAGATGACCGAGAAAAATGCCTGCAGGCAGGGGCATCTGATTATATTAGTAAACCAATTGAAATCGAGCAGTTAATCTCCCTTATTAGGGTTTGGCTTTATTAATAATAGATCTGGGTGTAATAATATATGACTGGTTTATATCATTCAAAAGATATTAACGATATTAATCCAACAGAACGGGTTGAAATAGAACTTCTGCTAGAAGGGCTAAATAAATTATACGGTTATGATTTTCGTGATTATGTTTTTTCCTCTATTCGCCGCCGTATATGGTATCGAATTAGAGCGGAAGGGCTTAAAACAGTTTCAGGACTACAGGAAAAGATATTTTATGATTCCGCTTGTTTAAATCGCTTACTAACTGACTTCTCAATTCAAGTGACAGAAATGTTTAGGGATCCGGATTTTTTTATAGCTTTTAGGCAAAAGGTTATACCTGTACTTAGAGAATTACCCCAAATACGTATATGGCATGCGGGGTGCTCAACTGGTCAGGAAGTATATTCTATGGTAATTCTTTTTCATGAGGAAGGTCTGGATCATAAGACAATTTATTATGCAACCGATTTTAATAGTGAGGCATTAGAAAAGTCCAAAAGAGGCCTTTATCATTTAAAAGATATGAAACTATATACGCAAAACTATCTACAGGCAGGAGGAAAAAATTCTTTTTCTAAATATTATACGGTAGTGGGGGAAAATGCAGTATTGCATAACTTTTTGAAAAAAAACATAGTTTTTGCTCAGCATAATCTTGTTACAGATGGATCAATTAACGAATTTAATGTAATTTTTTGTAGAAACGTAATGATTTATTTCAACAAAAATTTACAGAATCGGGTGCACGAATTATTTTTTAATAGTCTCGGCCCCCATTCCTTTCTAGCTTTAGGGAAAAAAGAAACTATAAGTTACATGAATTACGCCAATTCCTATAATGTTATAGATTCAGAACAGAAGATATATCAGAAAAGGAGCTAAGCCAATATTAATGGAAAGCAATATTAAAATTTTAGTAGTAGATGATCGCCAAGAGAATCTACTGGCACTTAAGGCAATCTTAGAATCTTCATTCTATCAAATAGTAACTGCAAATTCTGGTGAAGAGGCCTTAAAAAAGCTTCTACAAGATAATTTTGCAGTAATTTTGTTAGATGTTCAGATGCCTGGAATTAATGGATATGAAACTGCCAAACTAATTCGTTTACGAGAGAAGTCTAAACATATACCGATCATATTTATAACTGCTAATTACCAGGCGATTGAACAAGTAAGAAAAGGCTATTCTTTAGGCGCAATTGACTACATATTCAAACCGATTGATCCTGAAACACTTAAATATAAAATAGAAGGTTTTGTAAATTTATTTCGTTATCAAGAACAATTAGAAATCTTGATTGCTGAGCGAACCTGTGAATTATCCATTAAAAATTACGAATTATTAAAAGAAATAGAGTTACGTAAGAAAACGGAAATAGCTCTTCGTTGCTCTCAAGAAAAATTTCTTAAAGCCTTCAATAATAATCAAACAGCTATGTCTTTTACCAGTTTAAAAGATAATACAATTGTTGACGTAAATAGAAAGCATATAGAATTAACGGGTTACGCTCGAGAAGAGTATATAGGTAAACATATTTCGGACATTTGGGTAGATTTAACCGAGAGACAGAACATGTTAAACGAAATTTATAAATTTGGGTATGTGGAGAATTTCCAAGCTAGGTTACGAAAAAAATCGGGAGATATCGCTATTACCAATATTACAGCTAATATATTAAACATTGAAGGAGATATGTATATACTCGCTTCAACCATTGATATAACCGAATATATAAAAGCAGAAGAGAAGTTACGTTTATCGCAAGAACTATTTTACAAAGTCTTTGAAATTAACCCACACGCAATTGCTATAATATCAATTAAAAATCGCATAATTAAAGAAGTGAATCAAGCTTTCGCGGCCGGCACAGGTTACAGTAAACAAGAATTGATAGGGCTTAGCATAGATGACATTAATCTTTGGGAAGACATAAATGAACATAATAGATTTATAGAGGAAATCAGGGAGAAAGGTTTAGTTATAAACCGAGAAGTAAAAGTACGTATGGACTCAGGTAATATAGGTGTCTTATTGCTATCAGGGGCTATTATTAATTGGGAAAATGAAGAATGCACATTAGAAATAGCTAATGATATTACCAAATTAAAAAGCTATGAGAACGAGATGGCGCGTTTAGACCGTTTAAATCTAATAGGTGAAATATCAGCGAGTATTGCTCACGAAATACGTAATCCCTTGACCACAGTTAAAGGTTTCTTGCAACTTTTTAAAAGTGAGGATAGACCTCATAAAGAAAACGAGCATATTGAATTAATGATAGAAGAACTGGATCGGTCTAATGCTATAATAAGCGAATTTCTTTCTCTGGCTAGAAACAAGCCAATTCAATTAAAGTTGGAAAATCTAAATCAAAAAATTGACACTATTCTCCCCCTACTACAGGCTGATTCTATGAAAAACGATATTAATATTAGACTAGAACTAGGGGAGATCCCCAAAGTAATGCTAGATGAGGCGGAAATTCGCCAGTTACTTCTTAACCTGGTGCGTAATGGCCTTGAAGCCATGTTACCGGGAGGTTATTTAACTATAAAAACATTTTTTGATAATGATAATAATGAAGTAACACTATCTATTAAAGACCAAGGCCATGGCATTAGTCCTGAGGTGCTGAAGAAGATAGGAACTCCCTTCTATACTACTAAAGATCATGGAGCAGGATTAGGTTTGGCAGCATGCTATAGTATTGCTCAAAGACATAATGCTAGGATAGAGGTGGAGACTGGTCCGGCTGGGACAACCTTTAGAGTAATTTTTCCAGTATAGGCAAATGCAAAATTACATTTCCTTGTCTTTAAAATTCCTCATAAGATAAAAAACTGTACCTCAAATGTTTCATGAGGTTTTTAGCGTTTATCAATCTAAATCCTGTTATTAATTAATGTTAATAAATAATTGACCTTAACCATTGAACAAAATCTAATGATACAAGTTTCTTATGATATGAGAAATTCCGAATTAT
>JBMNOV010000053.1:0-11050 GCA_050943255.1 Syntrophomonadaceae bacterium | reverse complement strand
CATTTCTTTTATAATAGAAATGAAATAAATATTGTAAAAGAGGAATTGCCTCATTGAGATCTCTGTCAGAAAATAAAACGCCTAGCCAACTGATTCGAGAAGCTATCGGAAATAAAGATTCTAACCTTACTATCGAAGATTTAATTAATTCTTTCGGTTCTCAAAGTTTTGGCTTTATGTATATTATAATGGCGTTACCAATAATTATCCCTCTACCTCCAGGTATAGGTTTTATCCCTGCAGCTTTGCTTTGCATTTGGGCATTACAAAGAGTTTTAGGGAAAACCTGCCTATGGTTACCAAAAGTATTTAGCAAATTAGAGATATCCCCTAAGATCATCAATAAGATTGAAGTCAAAGCTTTGCCTTTCTGTGAAAAATTAGAAAAACTCTTTTTCAATAGTAGGCAGACAAACATGCTTAAAGAAGTTGAGATTCGTTTGGCTTCCTTGGCTGTGGTTTTTATGAGTATTTTAATTATGCTTCCCACCCCATTTTTAAATTCTATTCCTGCTGTAATAATAATTCTAATGGGATTAACAATATTAAACCGTAATCGCAAATTACTTTGGCTTAACATGAGCTTTAGCTTACTAGCTTTGGGATTTATCGGTTCTACCTTATATGCTGGATTGGATATTCTGTTTGAATAGATTGGTGGTTTTTGGGATAAACAGATAATCTTTTGCAGATAACTTGGTACTGTCAATAGTTTTTCGCAAATTTGATTTGCCGCTTGGTAGCTGGCAGTTAACCGGCAGTAAAATTGGATGCTTCTTTTTGCATCTCATCCAGGTGTATCATACTCATATAGCCCTTGGTTCCCCAAGCTTTGCTGGCCACATGCCGCAGCCTGGCACAGACTAGCATCAAAGCAGAATTGCCATCTGGGAAAGTACCTACAACTCGGGTTCTCCGGCGTATTTCACAGTTTAGTCTTTCGATAACATTATTACTACGAATCTTGATCCAATGTTAGTGTCAACAAAATATCAGGTCAGTTACTGGTTAAAATCCAGGCCACCCAGATAAAAAAATTAGTCGTTGGTCTGTTTGGCTAAAGCTAAGCCTTACCCTGATACCAGAGGAAAATAATTATGTAAACGGCAGGATAATCCCATTTTATACCGAATATTTACACCGACATGCAGTAAAATGACCAGTTTATGTTGAGAATGTGATACTTTAGGGGAAAGGATGGAAAATGTAATGGGGAATAACCGAAAGTGGAAGCATTTAAGATATTGTTTGACTTTTTTGAGTATCATATTGCTGTTTTGGGTACTCTCACCAAATCCCCTTCAGGGTGCACCAGCCGGTCCCACCGAAAAACCTAAAACCATATCTTCTTTTACTGACGTAGATAGTGCTGACGGTAACTTTGTTTATATAGAATACATAACCAAACGGGGCTTTATAACAGGCTTCCCTGACGGCACCTTTCATCCTAAAGAAGGCCTGACCCGGGCTCAGGCGGCTGTAGTTATTGCCAGAGCAGCAGGTCTTGAGACCCCGGCCGTTGATGCGACTCCTTTCAATGACCTGGAAGCAAGCCATTGGGCAGCATCTTCCATAACGGCTGCTGCCAGGGCCGGATATATCGCGGGCTTTCCCGACGGCAGCTTCAGAGCTGATGAGCAGCTTACCCGGGTGCAGGGAATCACCTTGATAATGAACCTTTGTACTCAGTCCGAGAGAGCAGCTTTACCACAGCTAGAAGATGTAACTTCCGACCATTGGGCAGCTCCTGCTATAGCTACTGCCTTGGCCCTGGAAATGGTAGGGCGCTCCAGTGATGGCAGCAAAGTATATCCCGATGCTATTATGACTCGTGGTAGCATGGCCCGCGCCTTGTCCATATTGCTTACTCGTGACCCCGGACTATATTCCACCCCACTAAATGGAACCCTGTGTGAAATAAAGGGTACAGTTACCCTTACCCGCAGTGGCAAGACATGGAGTGTCAGCCAGGATATAGTCATTAAGGAGGGAGATACTATCCAGACTGGTTCCAATGGCCAGGCCAGAATAACTTATCCCGATGGCAGTGGTACAATGCTTGAAAAAAATACCCAGGTAACGGTCAAGACTGCCCAGGGCAGAAATTATATCAAAAAAGATGGAAGCCCAGGAAATGCGGTTGACTATCTCAAACTGGATCTGCAGAAGGGAATGCTATTAGGTGCCCTGGCTACCAAGGCACAGCCAAGTGCAGATGAGACTGCTGGATTACATAAAAACCAGGTAGCGGCTCTGGATAGCTTTAATTACCTGGCAGCCAATACAGCCAGCAACCAGAAATGGTATCAAACAGCGCAAAGCAAGAAGGTCAAAGTAGAAGTAGACATGCCCTGGGGCGTAGCTGCCATCAGAGGGACCTTCGTCATGGTAACGATAAATCCGGATGGTTCCTGTCGGGTAAGCTGCCTGACCGGAAATGCTGAGGTTACCGGAAACAGTGGCAGCCCGGTAGCGATAGGTGGAGGCCAGAGTACAGGGATAAGCGACGAGGGAGGACAGGCCAGTATGGCCTCAGGCATGACTGAAGAAGACAAACAGCAGTTTGCCCGGAGCGATATCCAGGCCTGGGTGGTAGATACAGCCCTGCAGATAGATCTTAGCCAGGAAGCCCAACCGGTAACAGTGATCGTGGATATCCCTGACCCTGAAAGTGGCCAAATAGAGGAAAATGCACAGCCGACCCAGGAACAACTGATCGCCGCGGTAGTCGAAACAATCGTAAACGCACTTCAGAATAGCGGAATAGAACTGCAGCCGGAAGTAAGGGAAAACCTTACCCAGCAGCTGAGGGATTTAGGCTTGCCAACGTCTGGTATTCCTAATAATTCAAAAGAACCACCTGCTCCTCAAACCCCAACTCCTGGCAGGCCAGATGATGATGATAATGATCGTGGGAGGAATACCGGGGCTTTACTTAACCAGTTAAGTGTAAGTGCCGGCACATTATCCCCAGCGTTTGATTCCTCAGTGACCAACTACAGTGTAACCGTGGACAACAACGTGACCATTATTACAGTTAAAGCTGTTGCTGCATCCAGTTCCGCCAAAATAATTATCAATAACCAAGAATTTAATGGTGGTACAGCAGAGAAAGCTATTCAACTGCAAGAAGGGATTAACACGGTGGTCATTAAAGTGACAAACGGGACTGCTTCCACCACCTACACCCTTACCATAACCCGGACTCCGAAAGTGGTTTATGGTACCATCGAATCTCCAGCCGACAAAGCAGCAGTTGACAGTCTGGGTCTGGTTAGAGGAACTACAGATGGAAATGGTTATACAGTTACGGGGGTTGGACTCTTTATTTGGAACGAGACCTTAAGCAAGTGGATAAAACCTATATATAACCCGGTCTACGACCCGGATAATGAGACGGGCAATGAAGTATACACCGGTAAAAGCTTTGTGCATAACCGCAGTGAGGCGTGTCTATTATACCCTATGTCAAATCAATCTGATGATTTTTCCAACTGGGAGATAGATCTTAGCAGTCTGAAGCTTGCCAATGGTTACGACTACGTTATGTATTTACGGGTGTACCTGAAAGACCAGGATACGGGAGAACAGGTGATTAAGGAAGACCAGGATGTAGTTGTCTTCAGCACAAATCCCCGCACCGATGTGGATAGCGATAAAAGCGAAGTTCCCCTGGAGGAGGAACCTTATATTTATTATAATAACTTATGGATTGAACTTATTATAAGGGATCAGAACGATGTGAATATAGAGGGCCTGGAGGCAGACCAGTTCTGTGCTGTAATTGATGATGGCGTACTACCTGTAACTGTAAGTTTTGCTCAGCCTCCGTTCAACGCTTTTTGTGAAGATGGTGACTATTATGTAAACTTTTTCGGCAGCGGCACCCAGGTGATTTCCAGCCTGAAGGTGGGTGGGGTAGAGATATTAGATGCTCCGATTACAATTGACTTTGGGAAATCAGCTGTTGTGGAAGGATATGTTTATGTTGAAGAAGATGGCTCAGTCAAAACACCCCTGAGCGAGGTGGAGGTAAGTGCAGCTCTAGATTACGAATATCCCCAGGAAGTGATAAGTACTGCCATTACAGATAAGTATGGTAGGTATTCCCTGAATGTACCTTTCTATGATTATTATCGAATCAAGTATGACTTGCCCGGGTACAGTGCTCCTTACCAGGAGGTGGAGGTACCTTGGGTAGAAGACCCAGAAACTTTTCAGGAAATAGAAATAGACGAAGTTATCATGGTGCGGGATGACACCGGACCAACCGCTATTCTTAGCCTTCCCTGCGAGGATGGTATCTCGTTGCAGGCAGTTGACGGCCCCCTGTCAGATGAAAGCTGGTATAGTATTTATAATCTGATTAGGGATAATCCTGACTACTGGAATAGTGACCCCGATTACCCTGATAACTTGAATATTTCAGATATTTGCCTCGATGGCACTGAAATGTTGCGTGGCAGCGAATTAGTAATTTTGCAACCCTTCTGCTCGAAAAAGGAGAAAGCATTAAAACCATTCAAGAATTACTAGGGCACAAGGATATTAGTACAACAATGAATACTAGCACCAAAACTGAAATTAGTAGTCAATAATAAAAAATAACTCGTCCGGGCGAGTTACCAAAAAGAAACATTATGAGGTATTAACAAAACGAAACTTCTGTCAAAACAAAAAAGCAGCACTTTCACTGCCCTGTAAGTGCCGATTTTTAGCATGGTACGCCCGAGAGGAATCGAACCTCCGCACCCGGCTCCGGAGGCCGGTGCTCTATCCACTGAGCTACGGGCGCTTATTGCATATTGATTATAGCAAAATATCTAGCAGTGGTCAAAGCCTGACCTTATTATTTTTGGTAAGTAAACGATGGTGACTGCTAAATACTGAAACTAATAACCCCCCTAAACATATAGCAGCAGTGAAACGATATATCCACATGTTGGCATTTATATACGCAGCTGTAGAAGATAGGAATAATATTTTATTATTATATATATGGGAAAATATGCTAACCGATACCGCTAAACCAAATGCAAATGCGAAGTTTCTAATAGTTGCAATAAAACCTCCTACATAACCAGCTTTTTCTTTAGGAAGAGAACCAAATATGGAACTGTTATTAGGAGAACCAAAACTCCCGGCACCCAGGCCCAACAGAATTAACCCAACAGCTATCCGAATCAGCTCATTACTGCCATTTAGAGTAGATAGTGTCCCATGACCCAAGATCAGTAATATAAATGCTATTGAGGTCAGACGGGGAGCACCTATTCTATCAGAGAGGCTGCCTGCTAGTGGTGCCGTTATTGCCATTAAAGCTGGTGTAAGAGTCATTACCAGCCCAGCAGTAATAGGGGAGAGATGTAAAATTCTATCTAAATAAAAAGGAATCATAAAAAAAACAGCTGTTTGGGAAGCATATGAAGCAAACCCCATTATATTACCATAAACAAAGTTTTTTACTTTAAATAGGCGAAAATCTAGTAAAGGATAAGTCTGTTTTTTTTCATTAATAAAAAAAAGTACTAATATTAAAATACCTAATATCAATAATTCATAATTTAAAGTGTTTTCCTTGGAAAGACCTAACATCAAAAAGGTAAGAGCCAAAGCAAATAACAAGTTGCCCCAATAATCAGGCCTAACTTTTTTTTTCATCGCATCCATATTAAAAAATTTAAGACCTAAAAAAAAACCTGCCAACCCAATCGGAATGTTTATAAGAAAAATCGCCGGCCAGGAAAAGTGACCTATCAGTATACCACCTATACTGGGGCCACTCATATTACCAATACCCACAATGCTGCCTGTTATTCCTAGAGCCTTACCTCTTTCCCCAGCTGGAAAAGTATTTGAGACTATCCCCATACCTGTAGCCATCATCATACTCGCCCCAATCCCTTGAAATATCCGAGCCGCTATTAGAAAGCTCAGGGTAGGGGACATATAGCATATAAATGAACCTATGGTGAAAATTAAAAATCCATAGGTATACACCTTAATATTTCCGAATTGATCACCTAACTTACCGAATAAAAGCAAAGTAGCAGTGATAATCAGCATATAGGAAGTGACCACCCACTGTACTTCCTGCATTGAGACCGACAGGCTTTTGGCTATAACTGGGTTTGCTATATTAACTATACTTCCATCCAAGGTAGAAATAAAAATCCCGATACAAATTAATATTAATACCTGCCACTTCTTTTCTATTATTTTGGTTTTAAACATTTATTATCTCCAGGCTTTTAAATCACACAATCACACTACCCGAATATTATGTTAAGTGTAAAAGTAATTTCTTACCCTTAGAATTCTGTATACTGCAGTTAAAATCCTTGATACCTAATCCTAAGCAATAATAAATTTTTATATTAATAGCGAATTGGAGGTGAAATTAAATTGGAAAACGGGTTCAATTTAATGCAATTTGTGCTGTTAGCAGCGTTAGCAGAAAGTATATGGGAAACCCTTAAAATGGTTTGGGAAAAAGATAAGCTTAATCTTGATCGTCTGGGTTCTATAATCATAACAATAATAATTGCTTTTGGAACAGGAATCGATTTTTTTGAGCTAGTCGGTTTACCTTTATTACTGCCTTATATCGGCTCAATATTGACTGGAATTATTGCATCCCGCGGGGCAAATATACTTCATGATTTGTTCAAAATTGCTGAAGAAGTTAAATTAAAAAATAAGATCTAACCTGATTTTCCAATAATCGTAGTAATAATATAATGCAATATATTCATCACTTAGATTTTTATTGAACCGGCTATGTTACCAGTGGTATTTCTGCTGGTAATATAATTCTTTAGGGTTAATCTTTATTCTTGTACGGGCTTTAGCGGTATAACATCAGGTGCAGTTATTACATTAAATATATATGCTACAACCATTAGTGTAATCAATATTAGAAAAAAATAGACGATATAATTGTTGCTGATCTGCTTAACTTTGTTCATAGTAAAACCGCCTTATTATTACCATGATTGCTAATATTATGTGAATAAGGCGGTTATTCTATGCAGTATCAATTGATTTAATTAGGCCAAAGGAAACAGAACAAGCAACTTTTTGTTGTCAACTAAACTATAAATTAGTATCCCAACTTGCCAGGTATTTTTTCTGTTCCTGAGTAAGTTGGTCTATTTGTACTCCCTGTGACTGCAACTTAAGCATAGCCACTCTATAATCTATCTCTGACGGAACATTATAAACATGGTTCCCCAAGCGATCCCGATTGTTAATTACATAGATTAATGATAAAGCCTGTAGTGAAAAGCTTAAATCCATTACCTCAGCTGGATGGCCATCCCCAGCTGCCAGATTAACTAATCTGCCTTCAGCTAAAAGATATAAGCGACGTCCATCATGCATGACATATTCTTCAATATTATCTTTCAGTTTTCTTTTACTAACTGCTAGCTTAGACAAATCATGTTTATTAATTTCTACGTCAAAATGCCCGGCATTAGCCATAATCGCTTTATCCTTCATAACCTCCATATGTTCCTTGCGAATCACACTAACATTACCTGTTACCGTTATAAAAATGTCTCCTATACGTGCAGCACTGTCCATAGACATAACCTTAAATCCGTCCATAATAGCTTCATTAGCCTTGATTGGATCTACCTCAGTAATAATAACCCGGGCACCAAGCCCCCGTGCCCGCATAGATACGCCTTTTCCGCACCATCCGTAACCAACTACTACCACATTCTTGCCGGCTGCTACTAGATTGGTAGTTCGGTTAATGCCATCCCATACTGATTGGCCTGTACCATAGCGGTTATCGAATAAGTATTTCATGTAAGCATCATTAACTGCCATCATAGGAAAACATAGAGCATTATCCTTGTCCATAGATTTTAATCTTATAATCCCAGTAGTAGTTTCCTCGCAACCCCCTATTATCTCTTGGGCCTGCTCAGGACGCTCCTTTATTAAAGTAGTTATTACATCAGCACCGTCATCAATTATTGCATTAGGGTGGCAATCAAGCATCATTGCTAAAAAACGGTCATATTCTTCTTTACTTTCGCCATGTATAGCAAATACTGTTATACCAGAACTTACTAAAGCAGCCACTACGTCGTCCTGGGTAGATAGAGGGTTACTGGCACAAGCTATTACATTTGCACCTGCAGCTCTTAAGGTTTGTAAAAGATAACCTGTCTTGGCCTCCAGATGCAAACAACAGGCAATAGTTTTATTTAATAAAGGCTTGGTTTCTTCAAATTCCTTGCGTAGAATGTTCAGAACGGGCATAAACTGTTTTACCCATTCTAGTTTTTTATATCCGTAAGGTGCTAGTGATATATCCTTAATAACCGACTGAATGGCATTAGATTTGCCTAAAGTTTGATTCATACGTTACCTCCGAAATTTAATAGCTTAAAAATAAATGTATTGATAGAGTTCAGGATACAACCACTGATTAGATAGTTGTAAAAACTCAGTTATCAGTACAAAATTTATTAATATCAGTATCAAGCTGGCCAATAATTGTTCATCTATGCCCATTTATATTCGATGAATGAAAAAACCACTTCGTAGTTTGGGTTCGAACCAGGTTGATTTTGGGGGCATAATTTGACCAGCATCAGCAATGTCCATAAGTTGCTGGATGCTGGTTGGATACATGGAAAAGGCTACTTTCATATCATTTTGCACTCTCCTTTCTAGTTCTTCTAAGCCCCTGATTCCTCCAACAAAGTCAATGCGCTTATCCGTCCGGGGATCATTTATACCCAGCAATGGTCCCAGAACGTTTTCTTGGAGTATGGAAACATCCAGACTAGCCACAGGGTCATCTTCTTTAAAACTACCGGGAAGAGCCTGCAAACAGTACCATTGATTATCAAGATACATGCCAAAGTAATGCTGCTGCTCTGGTTTATATGGTCCTAAACCCTGATATTTGCTGACAGCAAATTTACCAGTAAGCTTTTCCATAAACTCTGATGATGTTAGTCCGTTTAGATCTTGTACCACCCGGTTATAATCCATTATGTTCAAGTCTTCGTCAGGGAATATAACTGCAAGGAAATAGTTAAATTCTTCATCACCGGTGTAATCCGGGTTATGCTGGCGCCGCATTAGGCCTACATTAACAGCAGAAGCACAGCGGTGGTGCCCATCGGCAATATAAAGGCAATCAACCATCTGAAACTGGTAGACTAATCTCTGGATAATTTGATTATCATCAATAATCCATATAACATGGGCTACACCATCATTTGACACAATGTTGTAGAGTGGAGCTTTTTTAGTACAAGAATCAACTAATTCGGTAATCATAGGCTGAGCCCGATAGGTAAGAAAAATAGGCCCTGTTTGTGCATTGCAACAATCAACATGCCTGGTGCGGTCTTGTTCTTTATCTTTGCGGGTGAGTTCGTGTTTTTTTATTGTATTGTTTAGATAGTCATCTATTGAAGCACAGGCAACTATACCAGTTTGACTATGTCCGTCCATAATTTGCCGGTAAATGTATAAACTAGCCTGTAGGTCCTGCTGTAGTATACCATTTTTTATCATCTGTTCTAGATTTGTCCGGGCTTTTTCATAGACTTGTTGGTCATATAAATCAATACCAGGCTCTAGATCAATTTCTGCTTTATCTACATGAAGAAAAGAATAGGGATTATCTTTAACCATCTCCCGGGCCTCATCACTATTCATTACATCATAGGGAAGTGCAGCAACTTTGGCTGCCAAATCTACAATCGGTCGTATAGCCTTAAAAGGTCTAATTATTGCCATAAAATCCTCCAGGTTATATTATATTACAGCTTAAGTATATCATTAATATTGGCAATTAATTCTTTTATCTCATCCAAGGTGCAATCTGCCATATGGGCAATACGGAAGGTCTTATCTTTAAGTTTTCCATAACCATTCGATATTTGATACCCTCTGTTTCCCAGCTCACTATTTAAAACAGCAACGTCTATGTTACGCGAATTTTTAATTGTAGTTAGGGTGTTGGATAAGTAACGTTCATCGGCAAACAGTTCAAAATAATCTTTAGCCCATTGCCTTACATAGTTAGCCATTTCTATGTGACGAGCAAAACGCTTTTCTAGACCTTCAGCTAGTATACAATCTAACTGGTAATCCATAGCAAACATATGTGATAATGATGGTGTTGAGGGGTACTGGTAATCTTTCTTTTGAATATACTCATATAGTGCTAAAAGGTCCAGGTAATAACCACGATATGGCACTTCTTTAGAACGTTCTATTGCTTTCTGCGAAAATGTACAAATGGACATTCCAGGTGGGAGTCCTAAAGCCTTCTGGGTTGAGGTAATACATATATCTATACCCAGACGGTCTACCTCAATTATGGACCCGCCGGCAGAACTGACCGCATCAACACAAAATATTACCTGGGGAAAGTTCCGGACTACTTCGGCAATTGCTGGTAGCGGGTTCATTAGTCCAGTAGATGTTTCATTATGAGTAACAGTAATCAGGTCATATTTACCGGTGGAAAGTACTTTCTGAATCAACTCTGGAGCAGTAGGGTTACCCCATTCTACTTCAAAGAGATCTGCCGGGACATTATTGCTGACAGCCATTTCGTACCACCTTACCCCGAATGCGCCTACCGCAAAAACTGCTGCCCGCTTTCGGGTGCAGGAGCGTATAGCACCTTCCATCAGACCACTGCCAGAACTGGTAGAGAGCAATATAGCTTCTTTGGTAAAGAGTACTTCTTGTAATTTTGAGCTAATATTTTTCTGCAAATGTGAAGCATCTTTACTCCGGTGACCAATCATAGGAGTTGCCATTTTGGCAAGTACTTCATTTTTAACATTGACAGGCCCGGGAATAAATAATTTCTTATGCACTTTTTCTAACCTCCAAAATTCTCGGTCATTTTACTATTTAGTCAATATTTTAACAGCTACAAGACAAGTTTTATAGTCTTTATGCGAATGTCAACCAAAAAGTGAACCACTGTGCTGATTAAAAACTGAGCCACTAATGCTAGTTTAAAAGTGAGCCACTTTGCTCACTATCTGGCTTTGAT
>JBMNOV010000115.1:0-3458 GCA_050943255.1 Syntrophomonadaceae bacterium | reverse complement strand
TGAAAATAGCGGAGAGGCCACACCCGTACCCATACCGAACACGGCAGTTAAGCTCTCCAGCGCCGATGGTACTGCATTAACTTGTGGGAGAGTAGGACTTCGCCAGGATTTATTTATTTTTCTGCATATAATTGCTCGGCTTGTGGGCGCCGCCAGTCAGTCCTTCGGGCTTCTATTTGGCGGCACTAGCTGAGACATCGTCAGCGTCGGAGTAGGACTTCGCCAGGATTTTATTTTTTTATGCATTTGAAGTACCCGAGGGCACCACTGATGTTTCACTTTCGCTTCACAATTAAGGTTGTACCCAGGGGCAACACTGATGTTCCGCTACGCTTCACAATTAAGGACGTTGCGACGAGTGTTATACTTATCATATTTTTTCTGGCATAACTTAGGCCATTCCCCCAAAATTCCTTATTAAATAATTAGTTAAGCAAGAATACTATTTTAGTTAATAATTCATTTTCCGGGGTTGTATGAGGATCATTCAGATAGAATTCATAACATACTCCAGTTGGAGTGTAACCGTTCTCTGTTATCCATTTCATAATGGCCTCATAGGCGGGTTCGATTTTGTTGTATGGCCCAGTGTAAATACAGGAAACCTGTTTACCAGCAGGGATTTCACTGGACTTAAGCTCATTTTTTCCTGCAAGTGGCTGTGCTACAGGGTAGCCTATCTCTATATCGAGGTCTTGCATATCCATATTAAAATAACCTACATATGGTGCATAGGTTGGTATCGTATCTGTTTCTGCTAGATAGTTTATTAGTGATTCGAAGGCATTTCCTAAAATATGTGGTAAGTTACCCACCGGAGTTCGGGTACGTATACATATGGTTGGTTGAGCTAATTTGTCTTCCAAAATAAATTCATATTGCAAAAAATTGGCCTCCTTAAAGTTTTATTAATTATAACATAATCCTAAGTAAAATCTGTATCTACTTAGAAAAACATTTAGCGCTGAAAGGTTTACCTTTATATTTGGTCATACATTGTAATGTAGTTTCTAAAGTCTTTTGTAACCATACTTTGTATATTTGTATATGATATAAAAAACCGAAACTTACAAAAAGGAGGGAATTAATAGTGCCTAGTTTATTTGATGTATGTGATATAGCTCCACAGGGCAGTGAACTTAGAAAGGTGATAAGTAGCTTTTATAAGCATGTTCCTGCTTGGAATAATGGTTATATAAAGTGTGAAGATATTGGATTTCACGATATTTGCATAAAAGATGTGCTTCTATTATATGAAAAAGAAATTGACTTTAGATTAAGCTTACCTTGCCCTGATGAAATACGTTTTCAGCCTGAAGAAGCTTATGTGGTGGTAAAATGTGCTAATGAATCTATTAGAGGGTGTTCTGCTGTCTATATGCATGTAAAATATGATGTTGTGATAGAGGGACATGCAAATCAAGCTTCTCAAGAACAAAAATGCTATTTAGTGTGGGAAATGGAGGAGAAAAATTTAATTAAAAAGTTTTATACCTTTAAGGAATGGACTCCGATAACTGACAAAGATTTAAGCAATTATTTACGCTTAATCGATGGTTCATCAATCATAGTTGATTTAAATTGTGAAATTCAAAATAATTGTGTGCACGTTTGTGGCAAAATTGTTGATAAGCTATGGAAGGAAGAGAACCTGGTTGTTTTAGCAGCTAAGCCATATAATGGCGTTTTAAGTGAACATGAATTTCCTGAGACCCATATTCCTTCTTGTAAAAGGTGGTAAAATGATACTATGTAAAAATACCTATAATATTTGAAATCAATATACTAATTTAATATTTTAATAATGCAGAATCTTAGAAACGGGGCTATTGCCTCGTTTTTGTTATTATACAGGTCTAATGATTATATACATTATAGGTAAATTAAACTATATAGGTAAATTAAACTATAAAAAAAAGCCCTTGGAATTTACCTTAAGGTGGTAAATGCAAGAGCTAGCATTTTATTATTATGAACATATAAAATGTTTCTTAGACCACATTACTTTTATATTAATTTTCCTTACGCGAAGGCTTGTTTAGAGTCCAAAGGGATTCATCCCCTGCCGCTTGATAGTACACCGGTACGCAGAAACGGAATTGTTGTTTGCTGATAAGGATATTCCCAGTAAAGAGTAGGCGCTAATTCTAGTAGATTAGGTATTTCTTCAGGAATATCGGAACAACCACCATCTTCTGTATTTGCATAATCTAAATTATAATCGTCGGCAGCATCATACCTTTCTATTAAATTATCATTTAGATCAAGTTGGTCATTTTCATCCCAAGAGCTATCATTTGGGCTTAGCTCTGACAGGAAATTAGAAGAATTTTGGTTAAATTCTAGGCTAGTTTCAGGATAAATCTCCTGGTCTTTTTCAGATGAAATTAAATTAGCCGTAATTTGATCAGATTCTTCGAGATAGTTATTGTATTTGTCCAAATTAATATTAGTAAATGGATTAATGGTATTATCAGAAATATTTAAATTATAATAAATATCACTACCCGGTGGATATTTCAAGTTAATTTTACAACTTGTTGTGCGTATTTTAATTAATGGAGTAAGGCTATTTGGAGTTAACACTAATTCACCTCCCTTTGTTCATTTAGAAATTATCTATCTGCATTCAATATATGCAAAATTGACAGAAAGGTTTATACAGTCGCTGGTATCAAAAAACATCCCCGGATGGATAGTGACCTTCCGGGGATGTTGATGTGTGGATAGTTCTACATGTTAATCTTTCTTAGTCTCTGTCGTTGAAAAATGCCAGGGGTCCTACGGCGAGAGCGGTTATGGATCCATTGCTAATGGCAGGATGGTCAACGTTATTGGTTTCGGCATTAACAATTTCCACCATATAATGACAGCAGCCCGGGCAATCATGGCATTCGCAGAATGTGAAAGCAAAACTATCCACAGTCTCGAAGTCAATGAATCCGCCTCCGATGGCATTATCTGTTTGCACACCTGCTATACATAAGCTGGAGATATCCAAAAAGCGTTCATAATTCCAGGTTCCAAGTGGGATTTTTGCACCATTATCACAAACTTTAACTAACTGGAAAGTAAGGCGCAAGTCACTGGGACAATACCCTGACTCTTTGTAGGTAATCAGTGCGGAAAAATCAACTTTAATCGTTGGCCGAACCAACATACTTGTATCAATAGATACACTTGCGACAACATAGGGATTAAATAATTGGGCGTTCCGTTCATTGTGATCCGGTAAAACAACTCCAGTTCCGCTTCCACAGGCTAGTATGGTTTGGTTTACCATATTAGAAGGGTGGTGGCAATTCATTTTATAAGTTGACATTTTTATACCTACCTCCCTTAATAAACTAAGCTAAACTTCAAATATCGCTTGTTATCTCACTATTTCATTTTGATTACGGACAGCCCATCTCTTGTTTATTACATCTATGTGTAATTATGGGTGATGGTGAGTAGAG
>JBMNOV010000005.1:0-73180 GCA_050943255.1 Syntrophomonadaceae bacterium | reverse complement strand
CACTCCTGCTTCCCCCTACATTGATTTCTGCACTTTCAATGATAGGGGATTGGTCTGGCAGAGTGGTCCACTTTTTCGCTAGCGTTTTTATCTTTTTTGGCTCTCTTTTAGGATAGCGTTTATACCCAGGGATAATAGCCGGGCAATAAAAACCAGATCAGCTATATCTTCCTCAAATGAGCGCATCATCATTGCTAGCAACTCATGGGGGTTCTTAGCGGGCACATTAGTATAATCCTTTATAATCAGTAAAGCCTCTTCCTCAACATTAGCAATCATTTCATCCAATTGCATTTTAACTAAACGGCCTTCACTTCCTAGTTCGGCAATATAATACTCGATTTCATTGGCCACCTTTAATACCTTGATACTGCGCTTTAGGACTTGACATACTTCAGATACTGTTACCATATCGTCAAATTCAAGCCCATCTAAGTGTTGCATCTCTTTTAACATTACATTGCGGTACTTTTCCAGGGTTTGCAGGGCCTGGTTAGCCTTGACCAGAATTGAGGCTAAATCACGTAGGCGAAATACAATATTTCCCTGATATAAGGTAATAACCTTGCGCCGCTGAGATATTGCAACAACTAGCTCCCCTGTTTGCCTTGCCACCCGTTCAGCAGTCCGGTGGCGTATTCCAGTCTCATTGGAACGCATACGGGGATCAGGATCAAGTTGAGCATTGGCAATTAATATTTTACTGGTATCATGACTTGTAATAATAGCCCCATCCATTTTGGCCAATTCATATAACCTGGCTGGAGTAAAATCAGCATTAATATTAAATCCTCCACTAACCATCGCCATAAGCTCTGGTGAATCCCCTACAACTATAAGTCCGCCGGTATTGGCAAGAAGTATATTTTCAACACCTACCCGAAATAGGGTACCAGGTGCCAGCATGTGCAAAGATTGCCTGAACTGCTCTTGGTAGGTACCTTCCAACTGTTATCCCTCCATGACGAAATGAACCAATTCTTCTATGGTATTTACTTCAATTACGATTATACCTAATTCATATTGGTATTTTTTATTAGTGTTTACCGGAATTATTACTTTTTTGTAGCCCATTCTTTCAACCTCTCTTAGCCTGAGCTCTAGAAAAGGAACCGTCCTGATTTGTCCGGTAAGACTTATCTCCCCGATAAAAACAATATCTGGCGCTAAAGGTTGTTCATTATAGCTTGATATTATAGCTGCTGCCACTCCCAAATCAACGGATGGGTCTCTTAAAAATACCCCTCCAGTTACTTTAAGGTAAACATCTTGAGCACTAAGATTATATCCCGTCTTTTTCTCAAGAACAGTTATTATTAATGCCAAACGATTCTGATCAATCCCTGAAGCCATACGCCGGGAATAACCTGCACCACCCGAAACTGCTACAAGTGCCTGAACCTCTATTAGTAAAGGCCGGCTGCCCTCAAAACTGGCAGTAATTGCCGTTCCATTGCTGCCTGGCAAGCAAGGACTAAGAAAAACATAGGACGGATCTTTAACCTCAACCAGTCCCTTCCCGCTCATCTCCATTAGCCCTATCTCATCAGTAGATCCAAAACGGTTTTTAGCACCACGCAGTAAACGAAACGAATAGTTTTTCTCTCCTTCAAAATATATCACAACATCAACCATATGTTCCAATATACGAGGGCCAGCGATAAGTCCATCTTTGGTAACATGCCCCACAAGGAAGAAGGCCTTTTCGTTCTTTTTGGCTATGTTAACTATCCGAGCAGTACATTCGCGCAACTGCGATACACTACCAGGAATAGAAGATACATGGGGGGAATAGACCGTTTGAATTGAATCTACAATTATGAGTACCGGATCAATTTCCTTTATATATTCATCCAACAACTCAATATTCTGCTCATTAACCAAGTAGATATTAGGATTATGTATATTAAGGCGCAACGAACGGAGCCGAACCTGTTTTAATGACTCCTCCCCGGAAAGATAGATAACCGTTTTGCCACCAACAGCAACACAATCCGCAACTTGTAATAGTAGAGTAGATTTGCCTATTCCGGGATCCCCTCCTAAAAGTGCTACCGAACCCGGAACTATACCACCGCCAAGAACCCGGTCAAGCTCATCCAAGCCTGTATTTAATCTTATTATATCTTGGTCAGATATAGCAACTAGAGGAATAGCATCTGTTTTAGCTATATGATCTTCCCTTTTCTTTTTTTCATGCACCTCTTCCATCATGGTATTCCAGGATGAACAATTGGGGCATTTCCCCAGCCATTTACTGCTCTCATATCCACAGTTCTGACAAGCGAATTTAGTTAAAATATTTCCCATAGCATTCTCCTATTAAAATTATTATAGATAAAAAACCTTGAGTATTACAGTAATTTCGTTAATCACGAAGGTAATTGGCGAAATTAATTTAAAAAACACAGAGGACTTTTCAGGCCTCCGTAAATATGACTAATAGATTACTATTAAAAAGCAGGGATATTTATTATCCCTGCAACCCCATTATCATCAACCTTTCTTTACTACTATTTTATCGTCCTCAGCATCAATCATGATCATATCACCAGGTTCTACTGTCTTTTTCAGTATCTCTTCCGAAATCCGGTCTTCCACCAGCTTCTGAATTGCTCTTTTTAAGGGGCGTGCTCCATAAGCCGGTTCATATCCTTCTTTCATTATTACCTGACGGGCAGTATCAGTAATGGTAACAGAATATCCATTATCCTCTACCCTTTTACTTAAATCCTTAAGCAGAAGGTTGATTATCTGCTTTAATTCATCCTCATTGAGATTGGAAAATACAATTATCTCATCTATGCGATTCATTAGCTCGGGTCTAAAAGTATGCTTTAATTGCTCCATTACCCGTTCTTTCATCCGGTTATAGTTTTCAGCTTCATCAGCCGCACTGGTAAACCCTACTTTTTTAGTATTTTTAAGAGATTCTGCCCCTACGTTAGATGTCATTATAACTACACTATTGCGAAAATCAACTGTACGACCCTGCCCATCAGTCAGACGGCCATCCTCCAAAATCTGCAAAAGTATATTAAAAACATCGGGATGGGCTTTTTCTATCTCATCGAGAAGAATTACGGAATATGGTTTTCTCCTAATTTTCTCAGTTAACTGGCCTCCTTCATCATAGCCAACATACCCGGGCGGAGAACCTATCATTCGGGAAACAGCATGCTTTTCCATATATTCAGACATATCCAGCCTAATCACCGCATCTTCACTTCCAAACATCGCTTCTGCTAATGCCCTGGCGGTCTCAGTCTTTCCTACCCCAGTTGGTCCCAGGAAGACGAAGGAACCTATAGGTCGCTGGGGGTTTTTTAACCCCGCCCGGGCACGTCTCACAGCACGCGCTACCGCCTGAACAGCCTCTTCTTGCCCTATTACCCGTTGATGCAAGACCTCTTCCAAATGTACCAGACGTTCACTTTCTTCAGCTGCCAATTTGTTAACCGGTACTCCTGTCCAACTTGACACAATGGCGGCAATTTCTTCTTCGCCCACCATACCTACCTCAATGCTGCGTTTATTAACCCATTCCTTACGCTCATTTTCAATGGTGTTACGCAACTTCTGCTCTTCATCTCTTAATTTAGCAGCTTTCTCATATTCCTGGGCATTAATAGCCTCTTCCTTTTCTTTTATAATATCCTCCAACTGACTCTCTTTGTCCTTTAAATGTTCAGGTAAGATATAATTACTTAATCTTACCCTGGAGGAAGCTTCATCAATTAAGTCAATAGCCTTATCCGGCAAATAACGATCACTTATATAACGGGATGATAGCTTAACCGCTGCCATAATAGCTTCGTCCTTTATTTTAACCCCATGATGAGCCTCATAACGGTCTCTTAACCCCTTTAATATTTCAATACTCTCTTCTTCACTTGGCTCATCTACCACTATTGGTTGAAATCTTCGCTCTAATGCAGCATCTTTT
This sequence comes from Syntrophomonadaceae bacterium, assembly GCA_050943255.1. Classification (GTDB taxonomy): domain Bacteria; phylum Bacillota; class Syntrophomonadia; order Syntrophomonadales; family Syntrophomonadaceae; genus UBA4844. The sequence goes on along the minus strand of JBMNOV010000005.1, from coordinate 69,234 downwards.
TCAATATGTTTACGGTATTCATTTAAAGTCGTAGCTCCAACACATTGAAATTCTCCCCGAGCTAATGATGGTTTCAAAATATTAGCAGCATCTATAGCGCCTTCAGCTGCTCCTGCCCCAACAATGGTGTGCAGCTCATCAATAAAGACTATGATATCTCCAGCCGATTTTATTTCATTTACAATTTTAGTTAAGCGATCTTCAAATTCACCCCGGTATTTAGTTCCTGCTATCATATGGGAAATATCAAGTGTTACCACTCTTTTATTGTTTAGAATTTCAGGTACAAGGTTTTCATTTATCCTTTGCGCCAGGCCTTCCACAATAGCCGTTTTGCCTACACCAGGATCACCAATTAAAACCGGGTTATTTTTAGTTCGACGCGATAATATCTGAACTACCCGTTCTATCTCTTTTTCCCGCCCAATAACCGGATCTAACCGTCCTTCAGCAGCATCTTGAGTTAAATCACGGCTAAAAGCATCCAAGGTAGGGGTCTTGCTACGGCTTTTCCTCTTTACCTGGGATGCGCCCGCAGGATTAGCCTGGGGTTCATTATAAGAGTTCTGTTTGGAATACCCTGCCATAGCTTCTCCACCTAATAGAAGCATAACCTGCTCTCTTACTGTATCCAGCCTGACGCCCATGGACATCAAAACCTGACCAGCTACACCTTCTTCTTCACGAATTAATGCAAGTAATAGATGTTCTGTTCCTATATAATTAACTCCCTGTAATCTTGCTTCATCAAAAGCTAGATTAAACACCTTTTTGGCACGGGGTGTTACCGGTAAATCACCTGCAGGATTCTCGATACTTATACTGTTTTCACCTATCAGACGGGTGATCTCCTGTCTAACTTTTTCCAAATCTACTCCGCTATTTAACAAAGCCCGCGCTCCAACTCCTTCTCCTTCGCGCAGCAGCCCCAATAGAATATGTTCGGTTCCAATAGCAGGATGATTGAGTTGCTTGGCCTCTTCCTGAGCATGAATAACAGCATTTCTTGCTCGCTGAGTAAATCTTCTAAACATTTCTTTTCCTCCTTTCATATATTGCAAAAACCTTCAGGATAAAAAAGGTTTATCTTGGTGGGTCAATTTTTACCTCTCCGAGTTACTGCAAGGGTTTCCTGTATTACCTCGGCCCGTTTAATGTCGCGTTGAAATGCATCCATTTCCTTACCCGCCTTTCTTTGCAAATGAGCAGGCCTTATAGCTACCATCAGTTCATTAAGGGCAAAGGGTTTTATCTTGGCTAGTATACCCAAATCCACCCCTAGTCTTACATCGGATAGTAATGCCATCGCTTCGTTGGAATTTAAAACCCGGGCACTGCTCAAAATACCATATGCCCGCCCTACCCGATCCTCTATTTGGTACTTCATATCTGATATAAGTTTTTGCCTTATCAATCGTTCCTGCTCAACTATCCGTTTAGTTATGCCAGTAAGATTGTTTATAATATCTTCTTCAGTCTGTCCCAACGTTATTTGATTAGATATCTGAAAAAAACTGCCGATAGCTTCAGTGCCTTCACCATATATCCCCCTTACGGTCATGCCAAAGGGCGTTATGTTTTGGAAAATATGGTTGGTCTGCCCGCTAATTGCTATTGCCGGAAGATGTAACATAACTGAAGCACGCATTCCCGTACCGACATTAGTAGGGCAACAAGTAAGGTATCCCCTTTGTTCGTCAAATCCGTAATCTAAGTATTTTTCCAATTGATCATCGATTTCTTGTGCTTTTAAGTAGCATTGTTCAAGTTGCAGCCCCGGTAAAAAGCATTGGATTCGAAGATGATCCTCTTCATTTATCATAATTACCAGTGAGCCGTTCTGATCAACTAGTACTCCCCGAAAAGCATCATCTGATTCGGCATGATTAGGGCTTACTAAATGCTTTTCCACCAATATCTTTCTTTCCAAGGCAGTAAGCTGGTTATACGTAAGCAATTCCATTTCCTTTAGTTTATTATTATTGCTTTTATTCCAGGCATCCTTGATTGTTTGTATACATTTAGCACCACTTTCGCGGTTAAGTAGCTGGGGAAATGGAATCATATGCAGGTTTCTGGCTAAACGAATACGGCTGCTAACTACTATGTCTGACTCAACTCCTTCATCCGCAGCCATCCAGTAGGCATAATTACTGTTTAATAGATTATCAGCTTTCATCTTCCTTCCCCCCTTCTAGGCTTTCTTCTCAGCACTTTTAATCATATCCCGAATTTCTGCTGCTCTCTCATAATCCTCAGCCGCAACCGCACGCTGCAACTGCTGTTTTAGGCTTTCAATCTTTTTCTTTATTAAAACCTTTCCTCCTCCGCGAACAGGTACTTTCCCTATATGCTGGCTATTTCCATGAATCCGGCGCAGGGTGGGATCAAGTTCTGCTGCAAATGCCTTATAGCATTCAGAACATCCTAGTTTGCCAGTATTCCTGATATCACCAAGGCTCATACCACAGTTTGGACAGGTGCTGACCTGGAAATGAGGTTTAACATCTTTAACATTGTAATTACTCCCAAACAAACTTCCTAAGAGGTTAGGTATAGAAAAATTGCTAGCAACGTCAAACATAAACGCACCCTTCTGAGCGGCACAAACTTCACATAAGTGAATCTCTACCTTTTTGTTATTGTACATTTGAGTAAGGTGAACTGTTGCCGGCCTTTGTTTACACTCTTCACAATACATTTTTTAACCTCCTTTGTCCTAAAACTTAAGTTTTTATACTAAATGAATACAAACAGCTTATAACTTATAATATAAAATAATATGTTAGACCTTAACTCTTAGCTTATCCTGGCTTTAGCAATATTTTATTTGGTGCGAACATAATCAGCCAATATAATCTTAAACTTTTTATTAAAATTATCTTTCTTATCAGATGGCATATCTTTTAAAACATTAGTGATAATATGCCTTAATAATTCACCCTGACTAACAGTTATCAGTTTTTCTCTTAGTAGCTGGTCAATAAAATTCATAAGTTCCTTATTTCCGTTATTATAGCCATTCTCATACTTATACCTGCTAATACGCACAAAGCCTTTGCCGCCACGATAGCTTTCAGTTATATAGCCTTCTTTTTCAGTAAACCTGGTGTTAATAACATAGGTTACCTGGGATGGAACACATCCAAATGTTTCAGCCAGCTCTGTCCTTTGAATTTCTATCCTTTTATCATCGCTACGTTCAATTAGTACTTTTAAATACCTTTCAATTTGTTCTGCCAGACTTTTCTTCATTTTTTCAATCCCTTAATTTCATTTGACTATCATTGACTATTTGATTTTATTTTACTATTAATTTTTAAAATGTAAATACTATTTACTAAATATTATTGACTAATTTTTAACTATTATCTTCTTCAATACCCTTCATTGTTAAAAATTTTAAATTAACCTCATATAATCTGAGCTTTTAGTCCATACCAAAAAACCCTGCTGGAATCTCCAACAGGGTATGCTTTAAAAAACTTATTGCCAACCAATCTCTATTTTACTTCCTTCCTCCAAAGGGGTAGTAAAACCCGCCTGCTTCCCATCAACCTTAATTACTAGTTTGCCGTTAACACGTGGTTTTATGTCTATATATTGAAATATATCACTTAAGATAGCTCCATCCTTTATTCGTTTTAACATTATATGGGCACCGTCAAAAAGTTCATCCTCCCATGTTGCTGCCTTACCATTTATTTCTATGCCTATACCTTTACCTTCTAGACTGACCTCTTCCCCATTTACATTAACCTTAATACCTATAAATCCCAACTTATCTCGAAGATCATTAAGACAGGGAAGTAAAGACCTCTTCTCATAAGTTATTATATCTTCCGGTCCTACTTCCTGGTTAATGTCTGCTGTTTGACCACTAATCCGGATTTCAAGCGGGATCCATTTTATCCTGATGGGCTTATCTTTGATATAATATTGATAAATCCTTTCTGTAAGCCAGTATTTATCTAAACCACTAACCCGTAAAATATTATAAACATTATTAACACTTTTAATTTCAACCTGTGCCCGGTCTGGTATCTCCATATCAAGATCATATGGTTGACCATTTACAGTTAGTACTGGTTTAACTTGGTAGACGATATTATTAACCATTACTTTTCCTAGCCTTTGGCCTACTAAATCGCTACCTTTTATGCTGGCTTCCTCACCATCCTGACCAGGCGCAAATTCTATACTATCTCCATCCTCAACCATAGAATCCAGAGAGGCTGATATACCGTTTATTTTTATAACTGGAGGAGTTCCCATACCTCCTTTAAATACTTTAATAGTACCATTTATTTCGATAGTTTTTCCCATACCTGGTTTGCCATATATATTCTTCAGGTTTATTCCCGAGTTAATTAAAGCTACAGCAACATTTATTTTTCCAATACTCCATAGTGCCGTTTCCCTTCCATTAACCGACACCTTAATAAAAGGGATAGGCGGTATAGCATAATAATTGTAGCCGATACCGATGGGTGTTACTCCCTGCGGTCCGTTAAGAAAATCAGATTCTGTTTTTATATAGTCCAGGTTTCGGATTGTGCGGATACCTACCCGCTGGGCTACAATACCTAAGTTATCAGCTAAGCTGTTAATCAGACCTGGCGTAAGGCTGCCTCCTCCTACACATATTACGGCATCGGGCAAATTTTGATTAAAATTAATTATATTAAGCGCTATCTGGCTAGTTATTTTATCTAACAATGGCTTTATTTCTTCTTGTAATACCCTGGTTGATACAATGTGCCTATTTCCCAGAATATCGATTATCTCTACTTCTTCTTCACTGCTTAGCAACCGTTTTACGTTTTCGGCAGTGGCAAAATCTAACAGATAGCGGCTCGCTATGTATTCGGTTATCTCATCTCCAGCCATGGCAACCATTGCATAAGCGAACACATTTCCTTCTTTGACTAAGGCAATATCAGATGTTCCTGCTCCAATATCAACTAAGGCCAGATTTAAAAGGCGCAATGCTGGGGGTATTGCTACCGACAAAGCCGCGATTGGCTCAAGGGTAAGGCTATTTATTTGTAACCCCGCTCTTCTTAAAGCAGAGAAAAGGCTATCAACTACAACCCGCGGTAAAAATGTAGCGATAACTTCTACCCCGATTTCTTTTCCCAGCTGCCCTACCAGGTTGCTAATAGACTGGCCTTCCAAATAATATCTTACGATACTGTATCCTGTGCAAAAATAATTACTGCCTTCCCTCTTGCCTAGTTCCTCCTGGGCTAATTGGTACTGGGCTTGCTGCACAGCTTCAATCTCCAACGCCCTTATTTCCTCATGGCTAATTTCATTGGCGTGAGATCGTTCTTTGCTAGAATTCGCCCGGGTTGTCTTGAGTGATCTCCCTGCAGCTGCCACCGATGCTGTTTCTAATTTGATTTTTAATCGCTCTTGAAGTGCTTCCTTAACCTGCAAAATCGTTGCGGCTACCGCCTCAACGTCATGTATTTGCCCGTTCATCATGGATCGAGTACTATGCTCAGTTATTTCCACATCGATAACCTGAAATTGATCACCTGATTTTTCCAGTATCAAGCCCACAACTTTTCTAGTTCCTATATCAAGAGCAAATACCTTGGCCTTATCCAATGTCATCCCCCTTACAACTTCAATTCCCTATTATTTAAAATCATATTTCTGCCTTAATACTGCTATAACAAAAGCTGGCAAAACTAACTGTCGCCTAAATCGTGCTGGTTCTGAAAGTAAACGATATAGCCATTCCAGGTTTAATTTTATAAACATTTGCGGTGCCCTCCGTTTTATCCCTGCTATAACATCAAAACTTCCTCCTACACCAATACTAACGGGAACTTGTAATCGCTCAAGGTTCCGACTTAACCAAAATTCCTGTTTAGGTGCTCCCATGGCTGCAAATAATACCTGAGGTTTTTTTGCAATTATACCAGCAATTATCTGCTTTTCAGCTTGCCTATCAAAATAGCCATGTTGATAACCGCAAATATTTAACCCCGGATATTTTTGCTTAAGTTCCTCGGCGGCTTTCTCAGCTACTCCAGGAGCTGCCCCTAACAGGTAAACTTTCCAACCCCGCATGGCTGCCCGAGAACAGGTCTTAAGCATTAAATCTATCCCGCTAACCCTTTCTTTTTGTAAAAAACCCAAGGTTCTTGCTGCCCAGACGATTCCTATCCCATCTGCCGTAACTAAACTAGCCTTATTTATTATTTCTTGTAATTCTTTATTTATAGTGGCCTGGTAGACGATCTCCGCATTCAGTGTAACCACATGATGGTTATCTCCTTTATAGACTAGTAATTCTATTAACCTCAGGGTTTCTTCCATATCTACCAGGTTTAATTTGCAATCTAATATGTTGGCTTGAGGTATCTTTTCCCTTTCCATCCCAACCTTTAAAACTCCTTACTTTATTTTGATTGTATTAATTCCAATATTCTACCTTTTACTATTTGGGTAATATAATACTATTCGCCCTGGTTTGGTACAAGTTTATAGGTCAAGCAAAGATAAAAAAAACCCGCCTTACGGCGGGTCTGTAATATTCAAACTACACTCCCTACCTGATTAATGGCAATTCCTGTAATCTCATCTTCAGCCTGTACTACTTTTTGCATTGTTTCATAGGCTCTTACTACATTAATTAGTTCAACCATTTCCTTCACTGCATTAACATTGGATTCCTCTACATAACCTTGTAATACACCGGGCATAACCGTATTATTTGCTGCTTCAGGAGATGCCAGAAGGTTATCACCCTCGCGCAAAAGGTATTGCGGATTTTCAAAACTTACTATCTTGAGCTGGCAAATAGTTTCTCCATTAACCGAAATATTTCCCTGGGTATCAACTAAAAAATCGCCCTGTATACGAATTGCACGGTTATTGGTATCAAGTGCTAAATAGCCCTGGTTAGTTAACAATCCTTCATTATTTAGTTTAAATTGCCCATTACGAGTATAACGTTCTCCCTGGCTAGTTTGGACAACAAAATAGCAGTTGCTACCCAAGGCTAGGTCAGTAGGATTAGATGTTTTTTTTAAGCTCCCTATTCCCAGATCACTATAAACCTTATCAAGAGCAACCCCTGTGCCCAGTCCTCCAATAAGTTCCACCTGTGGTTCTTGTGCTTCATCCTTTGTTAATCCACCTACACGGCTTATAAGCATGTCAGGAAAAGCACGTGATACAGCTATCTGCCTTTTGTATCCTACTGTATTCACATTAGCCAGATTATTGGCTAATGTATCTTGACGAACCATTTGTACCATCATTCCCGCACCTGCGGTATAAAGCCCTTTAATCAAAAGTAATACCCCCAGGAACAATTTATTTCTTATAAAAATTATGCTGCTACCGCATCCCTAATTATTATCGTAATAATATAAGCCATTCTTTAACTTATAACACTCGGCGTGTAGCTTTATTTTGAGTTCGTCTTAGCACTGACATCTCTTGTAGAGCTTTACCTGTACCCATAGCTACACAGGAAATAGCATCTTCAGCAATATGAACTGGAAGATTAGTTTCTTTTGATAAAAGTGTATCAAGTCCATCCAATAGAGAACCTCCACCGGTCATTACTATTCCATTATTTAGAATATCAGCAGCTAATTCGGGTGGAGCAGTTTCTAAAACCTTTTTAACTCCTTCACTTACGATTTCGATTGGTTCCTGCAGAGCTTCCCAGCTTTCGGCTGAAGTAATTGAAACTGTTTTAGGTAACCCAGTTAAAAGGTCTCGTCCCCGCACCTCAATTGTACGATCACGGTTATTTTCTGTAACATATGCTGTACCTATCTTTATCTTAATCTCTTCAGCTGTACGCTCACCTATCATGAGATTATACTTACGCCTAATATAGCGAATTAAAGCTTCATCAAACTTGTCCCCTCCAACTCGCAATGAAGCATTACAAACTAATCCTCCTAGAGATAGTATTGCAATATCCGCAGTTCCCCCGCCAATATCTACTACCATGTTACCAATAGCATCCGATATGTTAATACCTGCACCTAATGCTGCTGCTACCGGCTCTTCAATAATAAAAGCTTGTCTGGCCCCGGAGGATAAAGTAGCCTGCCTCACTGCACGCTCCTCTACATCGGTTGCACCAGTAGGAATACATACAATTACACGGGGTTTAATAAAAAGTCTATTTCCCATAATTTTACGGATAAAATAGGTTAGCATCTTTTCCGTAGTTTCATAATCTGCTATGACTCCTTCTTTTAAAGGACGAATGGCAACTATGTGACCCGGTGTCCTCCCCAACATTTGGCGGGCTTCTTCGCCTATTGCAATTACTTTATCGGTGTTCTTATCAATTGCCACTACTGATGGTTCATTTAAAATAATTCCGCTGCCTTTTTTAAAAACTAATACACTAGCTGTTCCTAAATCTATGCCGATATCTTCCCCAAAACCGAAACACATTCTCCATAGTGCCTCCTAACAAACATATCATTGTATCCTGATTTTTCCGTTGCGCTAATGTTTATTATATCTCATGTTAATTAAAGTAGGTATATTTATATCAGGAGGAGATATCCTGACCAGCCGGGGTTATATTTTTGGAAGAATGAGAGGATGCATATTTTTGTCGTGTAGCTTCTCCTCCCCTTATATGCCTTTCAGCTTTATTTTTTTCTAAAATTGATTTAACCTTCTGGGCTAATTGCTCATCAATCCTTGGTAACCTTTCGGAAACATCTTTATGAACGGTGCTCTTGGAGATACCAAATACCTCAGCTGTTTGCCTAACTGTAGCCGAGGTCCGCAGAATATGTTGGGCCATTTTAACTGCCCTTTTTCTTATATAATTCTGCAAGTTCCACCCTCCCTGCATCAATTATTAATTTATATTCACGTCTGGAAGGGTTTAAAACTAATTTCGAATTTAACCGCTTTTAATAACTTTAATTAGAAAAGGCTAATTACTTTTTTTAGCCGCCCATGCAATACATGTATTTTTTAAGGATATGCTTTAGATAGAACGGATCAAGTAGAATTGACAATCACCTGCTTTATCATATAATGCAAACTTAAGGGGGTAGCTGACTAAACTGGCCAACTGCCCCCGATACACCTTATTTTATGTTTATTTAGCCTTTACCAACAATCCGGGATCTCCCGATTGCTTCTTTTTCCAGCATCTATTGCCAGCAACGTAATTAATAAACTTTAAAACCAATCTACTTCTTAGTCAGGATTTATCCTTCGGGGTCATTCATAATTAAGTTTGGTAAACTGTATTTTTTGGTAATACCTTCTCAGAATCTGGTGGTAGTTCTTGCCTTTACTAGCCATACCATTTGCTCCGTACTGGCATAAACCTAAACCATGACCGTAACCCCGACTATGAACCTCTACTTTGGATTCATTAATCCTCAGGCCTACCCAGGTTGATGGTAGACCTAAAATTTGACGTAGCTTTTCCCCTGATAACTCTACTCCACTTATTACTATCTTTTTAATGCGGCCACTAGGTGTATTTTCTGCTACATTGAAAGTAAGTTTATCGCCATTAAGCCCTAGAGATTTATTGAAATCCGGAATTGAGAAAACCATGACATTATTGTAATAATTAGACTTCATGCAATATCCACACTTTACTGAGCGCAAGTAGGGAACATCATTACCCCAAACATTTATTGCACTTTCGGTACTACCCCCACAGGTAGAATGATAAAGTGCATCTATAGGCTCTTGATTGTAAATCATAATTTCACCACGAGTTGCTGCAACTGCTCTTTTTATCTTCTGAAAAAGTTTTTTTGAATTGGGATGGCGCTTATAGAATTCTTGCTCCGTAATAAAAGCTTGGCATGAATTAATATCATCAGATAGGTCAGCGTCATAAGGATATGGTTTATTGTCTAAGATTTTTCTTAATGCATAAGTCCGGGCACATACTGCCTGAGCCTTTAAAGCCTCCTCTTCAAATGAAGCTGGCATTTCAGCCGCCACAGTTCCAATAATATACTCTTCTATTGATAGTTTTATTACTTGATTTTCTTGTTTTAAATATAATTTGATTTGGGGTTCTTTATAATATGTATCTAATATGTTTATCTGTTCTAAAATAAAAAAAACAGGTATTATTATTAATACCATTAATGTTATAATCAATAAAATAAATTTTAATCTTTTTTTCCTCATGCCAATTTATATGGCTTAATTTATATGTTAATGCTAATCTTTTTTTTGTTCACGGGATATTTTAGCACCTAAGTGGGTCAGTTTTTCTACAATATTCTCGTACCCACGGTCAATATGTTCACTATTAGTTATTGTACTTTTTCCTCTTGCGGTAAGAGCACCGATTAGTAACGCGGCTCCAGCTCTTAGATCAGTGGCTTTTACATTAGCCCCACTTAACTCTTTTACCCCTTTTATTATTGCAGTCCTTCCTTCAGTGTTGATATTAGCCCCCATTCTGGTTAATTCTGCTACGTGCATAAACCGGTTTTCAAAAACAGATTCGGTAATTATACTACTGCCCTCTGCACAGCTTAAATAGGCCATAAACTGTGCTTGCATGTCGGTGGGGAAACCTGGATAAGGTAATGTCTTTATATATAAGGGTTTAATTGCTTGATTACGTTTCACCCTTATTTTATCTTGGTTTTCAATGATCTCTACTCCACTTTCTATTAATTTGGCACTTATAGCCTTAACATGTTCTGGAATAACATTTTTTATAGTTATGTCTCCTGCAGTAGCAGCTGCTGCTACCATATATGTTCCAACTTCAATCCGGTCAGCTATGGGAGTATAACTTGTACCTTTTAGTTCTTTAACTCCTTCGACCTTTATTACATTACTACCTGCACCTGTTATCTTCCCCCCCATAGAATTAATAAAATTAGCTAAATCCACAATTTCCGGTTCAAGTGCAGCATTTTCAATGTAACTAGTTCCATCAGCCAGTGCAGCTGCCATCATTATGTTTTCGGTAGCACCAACACTGGGAAAATCAAGATAAATATGGTTTCCCTTTAACCTTTGGCTGGTAGCAATTACATTACCATAACTTAATCTGATTTTAGCTCCAAGTGCTACAAACCCTTTTAGATGTAGATCTATAGGGCGATTGCCAATAGCACATCCACCTGGAAATGCTATTTTCACTCGACCATGACGGGCTAGTAATGGTCCCATTATTAGAAAAGATGCCCTTATCTGTCGCACCAGATCAAAGTCGGGGCTATCACTTACAGTATCAGCGCCAAGAATAATGTTATTTCCGTTATTTTGGGTATTAACCCCTAGATTACGAATAAGTTCGGTAATAATAATTACATCGTTAATATAAGGTACCTTTTTTATTTCAACTTTCTCAGTACTTAATAAGGAGGCAGCGAGAATAGGTAGTATAGCATTTTTTGAGGAACTTACTGTTATTTCCCCGGATAGTCGAGCTTTATTATAAACATGTAGTAACAATTTGGGAAAAACACCTCCGCTAAAACTTATCTAAGTATTCTAATATTCACCAAGAATTAATGGGGAACCAATATAAACCACAGTTTTATTTTTTTGACTACTATTGGTCATGGCTATCTGAATATTATATTTAATGCCATTCATATTTAAGCCGGGTATTTCTTTGGCTATAACAGGACTATAAGCTGTGGTGCTAATTACACCATTTTCCTTGTAAACTTCATTTTCTCTAGCATTCATGTTTTTAAGGATAACATTTATTAGCTTTTCTCTGGATTCTACCGTAAGCTTATAAGGTATTTCCCCTTGGTACAAATAGTAGAATTTCCATTTCAACCCGGGTATTTGGATGAGTTGTTCTACATAAGTCTGCAGCTCATACTGCTGTTTTTGTGAAATGATGCTAAACATCAAATCAGTAATACCACTTATATTATCTGACTTTATCGTCACAATAAACTTTTCTTCTGGGTGTTCTTCTTTATAAAATAAAGTTTTAGTACTGTTATTGCTTTCTATTTGCATGTTATCCGAAATAACCCGGTGATTAATGCCTTGCATTATTTGCAGTAAATAATCTTGTATTTCCTGCTCGGATGTGGTTGTATTTATTTTTGCCCAGCAGTCTAAGCGTGATTCCAGATAAATTGCACCGATAGATGCAAAAGATAGGTAATATGGAGATTGATTTGTAATATGTCTACCTATGACAAAATTACTACTATAATTACTTATAACACATAAGAATATAAAAATTATTATATAAACAATACCCTTTTGCAATTGTACTCCCTCCCAGTAAGACCTTCTCCTTGATAAACAGGAAACTCCAGTAATACTTTATATTTAGATTATTGGGGCATCTTACTTCTCTCGTCTTATAAAACGGTAGATACGCGTTATCTACTACAATAGCCCGTAGATGCAAAAAATTTACCTGCTTGCTATCAAGATTCTTACCAGTCTTATGGTGAAATATCCCCGCAAAATTCTTCCTAAAATAAAAAAATCCTGACAATTGCCAGGTTTTTCTGAGTAATTTCATAGATTATTGGGGTGATTACACTTTCTAATCTGATTTATTATCATTAGTTTTTTTTTCACCTTCGCCCTGATTCTGTGCTCCCTTTTTCTGATTTTCTTCCTCCTGTTCAAGCCTTAACTGGTCTAAGTATTTCTCCTTTGCTTGCTTGGCAGCCAAAGCCTTTTTTTCAAACTTAATAAGCTGACGCCATATAAATACTAGAAAAATAATATTAACTACTGATACAAGGCCTATTAATACATATAAAAGTTTATCCATACTAAGCCTCCCAGCTTAAGCGGTTTAGTGCATGCTAATGCTTTAATTTAATATTGGAATTACTGTTAGCTGACTTACGTTTTTTCTTTTTACTTTTGGCAGCCATAGCTTTCTCCTGCACCTTACAGCTTGCCATCCAAAGGAACAAATAAAGTAAAACTTTAATTAAGTAGTATACCAGGGTGATAATAATAAAATATTTTGCCAAATTATCCATCTGGTGTTATTATTAATTCCCCCATCACATGTTAACTAACTAATTAATACATTATAATCCCAGCTATGCTTTTAACTTAAAGCCGGAAGGATCTTAAGCGCCCTTCCGGCCAGGAGTTTATGATATACTATTAAATTACATCCGCTGCCTTTAACCTAGCCACAGCTCGCTTTAGTGCCATTTCGGCTCTGCTTAGATTGGTATTAGCTTCACGTTCTTGTAATCTTTTTTCCGCCCTCTCCTTAGCTGCCTTGGCCCGCAGTACATCGATTTCTCCTCCGTGCTCAGCAGTCTCGGCTAAAATCCGAGCAACATTATCTATTACTTCTACAAATCCCCCACTTAGAGCGATCTTCTTAAACGTGCCACTAACATCTTTATAACGCAGCACCCCTATATTTAAAGCTGCCACTAGGGGAGCATGGTTTTTCATGAAACCCAATTCACCTTCGGCACCGGGAGCAACCATAAACTGAACTTCATCACGGAAAAGAATTTGTTCAGGGGTTACTATTTCTAGCATGAAGGTGTTATCTGCCATAAGCTATGCCTCCAGTCCTTTCGCCTTAGCCACCGCAGTATCAATATTGCCAACCATAAGAAAAGCTGCTTCCGGCAGACCATCATGTTTACCTTCCAAAACTTCAGCAAATGACTCAACGGTCTCGCTAACAGGTACAAAGAGTCCCGGCTGACCAGTAAATTGTTCAGCAACATGGAAGGGCTGGGACAAGAATCTTTCAATCTTCCTGGCCCGAGCTACTATTATTTTATCTTCATCGGTTAATTCATCCATTCCTAGTATGGCAATAATATCTTGCAATTCTTTGTACCTCTGCAATATCTGTTGTACCCCACGAGCTGTTGTATAATGCTTTTCCCCGACTAACTGAGGATCTAATATCCTAGAGGTTGAATCCAGGGGATCAACCGCCGGGTATATCCCTTTTTCAGCTATGGAACGAGCTAAAACCGTTGTAGCATCCAAGTGAGCAAAGGTAGTTGCCGGCGCCGGATCAGTTAAGTCATCAGCCGGAACATAAACAGCCTGAGCTGAAGTAATAGATCCCTTACGGGTAGAGGTAATCCGTTCCTGCAGTAAACCCATGTCAGTTGCCAGGGTAGGCTGATAGCCAACGGCTGACGGCATACGTCCTAGTAAGGCAGATACTTCGTTACCAGCCTGAGCGAATCGGAAAATGTTATCAATGAATATTAATACGTCCAGCCCGGAAAAATCACGGAAGTACTCCGCAATTGTTAAACCAGTAAGACCAACTCTCAGTCGTGCACCTGGGGGTTCGTTCATCTGACCGAATATTAAGGCACATTTTTCAATAACACCCGATTCCGTCATTTCTCCCCAAAGGTCATTGCCTTCACGGGTACGCTCACCAACACCAGTAAATACTGAATAACCACCATGCTCATAGGCAATGTTTCTGATAAGTTCCTGAATTATAACGGTTTTACCCACTCCAGCTCCGCCAAATAATCCTATCTTTCCACCTTTAGCATAAGGACAAATTAGATCAGCTACCTTAATACCAGTTTCCAGAATCTCCGTTGCAGGCAGCTGGTCTACCAATGCGGGTGGTTTACGGTGGATTTCCCAGTAATCAGAAGCACTAACCGGACCGCCTTCATCAACCGGTTGTCCTAGTACGTTTAATATTCGCCCTAGACATCCTTCCCCCACTGGAACTTTGATGGAAGCACCAGTATTGGTAGCTTTCATTCCCCGGAAAATACCATCAGTAGGCTGCAAAGCAACACAACGTACAATATCATTACCTAATAATTGCATGGCCTCCAGGGTAACATCAATATCACCTGTGGTTTTCACATCTTGACCTTCTGATTTTATTGTAATAGCGTTCATTAGGTCAGGTAGTTCGCCAGGCTTGAAGCGTATATCAACAACTGCGCCGATAACCTGGACCACCTCTCCGTATGTTACATTCGCCATTTTAACTTTCCTCCTTTGTTGAGAGCTTTAACTTGGCCAGTAATGCAGTTTCATCGAGACTTATTAAGCGCTTCCGCACCACCGACAATGTCCAGTATTTCGTCCGTAATTGCCGCCTGCCTGGCTTTATTCATTGCTAATTCAAGATTACCAATAATCTCACTGGCATTTTCAGTTGCATTACCCATAGCTGTCATTCTAGCTCCTTGTTCACTTGCTTTGCCTTCCAGCATAGCATGATGAATCTGGCTCCCCACATATTTAGGTAATAAAGTCAATAATATCTCTTCCGCACTGGGTTCATAGATATAATCAATAATTCTACTAGATTCGCTTTCATCTTCCTCCGGGGGTTCCAGTGGTAACAGTTTGCTTACCGTTGGTACTTGGCGTAATGCATTTACAAAACGGGCATATACCAGGTAAACTTCATCAAGCTCACCTGTCTCATATGCATTCATAACATATTGGGCAATCTCCCTGGCATCGGCATAATTAACATTATCACCCAGGTTTATAAATTCAGCTTCGATTCCGCCCCTTTTTCGGTAAAAATCCCTAGCCTTGCGGCCAACTGCTATAATCCCGATCTCAGGTTGGCGCTCATCATCCTGCATAGCCTGGTTAGCTACCCGAATAATATTAGTATTATAAGCTCCGCATAACCCCCGATCAGCAGTAATAACAATATAACCAACCTTGCGTACATCTTCTCTTTCTTCCAGTAGAGCATGCTTAGCATCGGTTGAGACTTCGGCCAATCTGGCTAGTGTACCTTGTAATGTTTCAGTATAAGGTCGGGCTGCTTCTGCTCTCTCCTGAGCTCTCCGTAGTTTAGCAGCAGCCACCATCTTCATAGCTTTGGTTATCTGCTGGGTATTCTTAACACTACGGATTCTACGTTTAAATTCTCTTACACCTGCTCCTGCCATCTAATTCACCACCTAAACTGCAAATGTGGATTTAAACTCATTGATGGCTTTGATTAACTTTTCTTCGGTTGTTTGGTCAATTTTACCTGTTTCTTTGATAGCAGTTAATACATCAGCATTAGCACTGCGCATGTACTTTAGGAAATCGGCTTCAAAGTCTAGTACTCGCTCCCGCGGGATATCATCCAGGTATCCGTTAACACCACTGTAGATTACCACAACCTGTTCTTCCATTTTCATAGGCTGGTATTGACCCTGTTTTAAAATTTCGGTTACTCTTTCCCCACGGGTTAGTCGAGCTAAAGTAGCTTTATCCAGGTCTGAACCGAACTGGGCAAAGGCGGCTAGTTCCCGGTATTGTGCCAGATCTAATCGTAACTGTCCAGCAACTGATTTCATAGCTTTGGTTTGAGCTGCACCACCTACTCGGCTAACTGATAGACCAGCATTTATGGCAGGTCGCTGACCTGCATAAAAGAGATCTGTTTCCAGGTAAATCTGACCATCAGTTATAGAAATAACATTGGTTGGAATATAAGCAGAAACATCACCAGCTTGGGTCTCGATAATAGGTAAAGCAGTTATTGAACCACCACCTAAATTATCATTAAGCTTACATCCTCTCTCTAGGAGACGCGAATGAAGATAGAAAACATCCCCTGGATAAGCTTCACGTCCGGGAGGACGACGAAGCAATAATGACATTTCGCGATAGGCAACCGCATGTTTGGAAAGGTCATCATAAATTATTAATACATCAGCCCCATCGCTTTCCATAAATTCTTCAGCCATCGCAACGCCAGCATATGGTGCTATATAAAGCAATGGAGAAGGTTCGGAAGCGGTAGCTGCCACTATAATCGTATAGTCCATTGCTCCCATTTCTTCTAGTTTGCCAGCTATACCAGCTATAGATGACTGCTTTTGCCCAATAGCTACATAAATGCAAATCATGTCTCTTTTTTCTCTTTGATTAATTATTGCATCAATAGCAATAGCAGTTTTCCCAACCTGGCGGTCCCCTATAATCAATTCACGCTGACCCCGGCCAATAGGTACCATGGAGTCGATACTTTTAATCCCGGTCTGCATAGGTGTATCAACTGGTGCCCGGGAAACTACCCCATGAGCAACTTTCTCAATTGGTCGAAAAGTATTGGTATTAATAGGCCCCTTACCATCAATAGGCTGACCTAAAGCGTTAACCACACGCCCCAACAAAGCCTTCCCGGTTGGAACCTCCATAATTCTACCAGTCGCTTTAACTACGTCTCCTTCTTTAATATGGCTGTATTCACCAAGTAAAACCGCACCTACGTTATCTTCTTCCAGATTAAGAACCATTCCATAAGTCCCGCCAGTAAATTCAAGAAGCTCACCGGCCATGGCACCCTGTAGTCCATATACACGAGCAATACCATCACCAACATAGATAACTGAGCCTACATTGCTGACTTCGACCTCGGACTGGTAGCGCTCTATTTGTTCTTTGAGTATAGCGCTAATCTCTTCCGGTCTAATACTCATTTATGTGCTCACCCCTATCGCTTAACTTATCTTAACTTGTTTAAGTTGCGCTTTTAACATTTGCAATCTTTTAGCAACCGTACCATCAATTATTTGGTCTCCTATTCGTATCATGATACCGCCTAAAAGCGCGGGGTTAACCTGTACATCAAGCTGTACAATCTTTCCCGTCGCAGCCGACAACCTTTCAGCAAGAAACCTAATCTCATCTTCCGGCACTTCCCTCGCAGCAGTGAGCTCTGCCTTAGTAATATTTCTTGATTCATCAGCCATTTCCTTATATTCGTCAGCAATAAAATTAATATATGATTCCCGACGTTTGTCAATAACCATAAACAGGAAATTAAGCGTCATTTGAGAAACCTGACCGGAGAATATCTTAGTCGCAACTTCTTTTTTGGCTTTGGCTGGAATTAATAGATGAGAAAAATATTCTTTTAGATTATCCATTTCATCAATAGTTACGACTATTTTTTCTAGTTCCTGCTGAAATTCGTCTATTTTGTTATTATCCCGGGCAATGTTGAAAAAAGCCTCCGCATAACGTCTGGCAACACTTTTATTTAACATAATAAATCGCCCGCCTCGTTAACAAATTGTTTTACCATTTTCTTATGATCGTCGTCAGTAATAGCTCTACTTAAGACTTTTTCTGCTGCCAGCAAGGCCAGGGCTGCAGCCGTATCCTTAAGCTCAATTCTAGCCTGTTCTGTCGCAGCCTCTATTTCTGCGGCAGCCTTATTTCTCATGTTTGTTGCATCTTCTTTTGCTTTACTGATAATCTCATTCTTTGCATCCTCGGCTGCCTTAGTCGCCCGAGCCACAATTTCCTGGGCTTCTTTCCGTGCTTCTGCCAGGTTGCTCTGGGTTTCTTTTCTCATCTGCTCGACTTCAATTTTTACTTCCTCGGCATGTTTTAAGGAACCTTCAATAGCGTTAGACCGTTGTTCTAACATAGCATTAATAGGATTATAGGCAAATTTATACAGGAGAGCCAGCAATACAAAAAAGTTTACTGCTGTCCACCCAATTACAAACCAATTCCCAAATGCCGGTGTATGTCCTCCGGGTTGGGGAATTGCTCCTTCAGCTGCCATGCAGAAGGTTGCAAATCCCAGAACCATAACCATTGTTAAAAGGAGCACCGCTATCTTAAATCTTTTTTTTCCTTTCACGGATGTGCTACCTCCAATCTAAGAGCAAATAGTATTGAGGCGATAGAGCCTTACTTTTTTATAAAACTTCGCTCTATCGCCCAAATTTTGGAAATGTGTATACCCTTTAAAAGATTAAGCTTTGCCAACCAACATAAATGCAATCAATAGTCCGTAAATAGTTAGTGTTTCAATAAATGCTAGCGTAATAAAGAGCAGAGTCCTCACATCTCCCCCAACTTCAGGCTGTCTTGCAATTGCTTCGAAAGCTTTTCCACCGGCAATGCCCATACCTATGCCACCACCGATACCAGCGATAGATACAGCAATACCTGCGCCTAATGCTGCGCCCATCTTTACCCCTCCTTTCGTGCCCTATGATTTATACATTGAGCTAAATAGTTTATAAATTTATATTAGTGCCCTTCTCCTGTAGCAGCAGCTATGTAACTGGCTGATAGGATAGTAAACACTATGGCCTGAATAGCACCCAACAACAAGCTTAGACCCATTACAGCTGAAGGGATAATAAACGGTGCCAAGAATAGAAGGAATGCTATTACCATTTCTTCGCCGAAAATATTACCGAATAGACGAACAGTGAGAGACAATGGGTGTGCTACCTCTTCAACCAAGTTTAATGGTAACATGGCAGGACTAGGACTAATGAAATGTTTAAAGTAACGACCTTTGTGTTCACTAAAACCTGCAATGTGAACAGATAAGAACGTAACTAATGCTAATGTCAGAGTTACGTTCCAGTTACTGGTTGGAGGCTGAAAACCTGAAATGTTAGCTGCCCCAGGTAACAAACCACTGTAGTTACTGCATAGTATAAATAAGAAAAATGCAGTTAACAGGGGAGCCCATTTTTTAGCTACATGCTCTTTGTCCATTAATTGAGTAAAAAAATCGTAAGTCCATAATATTAGTGCTTCAAAAGCATTTTGCAAGCCACGGGGAACCATCTGCATATTCCTTGTTGCAAAATATCCAACAATGCCGATTAGTGCAATAAGAACCCATTCAGTAACAACCAAGTGGTCTACCGGGATTGGGCCCAAATAAAATAGGGTGCCATCAAACATACCAAAGATCATTATCTTTTCCCCCCTTCCTAATTAATTTTACCCCTAACCTTATACTTAAACTGCAACCAGAATCGACAGGCCGCCCGACTCCGGGTAGTTTTCCTCCATTTTTTTTTATTTTTCGTTCTCACCGTCTTTATGATAGGGCTTACTACTTTTCGGCATTTTATCCCACATCACCTTAATGCCGGTGGCAATTCCAAGTAATACTCCACCAATGGTTAACCAGCCGTTTGTACCTAACTTGTTATCTAACCAATAACCGCCATACCCACATAAAGCTATGGCAGCAGCTGTAGTTGTGACCATATTAATTGCATCACTTAATGCTCGAGCCCAATGTTTCTTTTGGCGTTCGGTCATATTAATATCACCTTATATCTTGTCAGGAAAATACCTCCATTTTTTATTCGGCATTAATATATTAAAATCCTTTTTTTTGTTAATTTTAATCAATTGTAAATAAATTGCCTTTTTATTTACATTATTTTAGGTACATCAAGCTGCATGTAGTCTCACCAAGAATATGCCCCTGGGACTATAATTTCGGCCATGGGTGGCTATTATGTTTGTTTGGCTATGAAGATAAATACCCCTTATTAATTAGCTTCTGGTAATGATCCTTTAAAAGCTGATCAATATTTAAAGAGAATTTATCCTCCATAACAAACATCATTGTCACTGCTGTCTGAGCTACATCAAGTAATTCTCTTGCTATCTCTTCTGCTACTGTAGCTTCATCCATTTGTATCTTTTCCCCGCTTAATCCTCTGTATTTCCCAATCGCCTGAGCTAGTTCACCTGCTTCTTCCATAAGTTTTAAGGCAGTTGATTCCAGTGTAGGATTAAGCTGGTTAAGCTGAGGTAAAGATAATGTTTTCGTTTTCATTTATATCTCCCAATTAAATAATATGTTCTTATACTTGATTATAATTTGTAAAGTGGGTATTTTTTGCATATAGCTGATACTTCATTTCTTAATTCCGTTAATAATTTACCGTTACTGGGATTACTTAATGCCAAAGCTATTATATTCCCTATTTGGTACAAATCATTACTGTTCATACCACGACTAGTTAAAGCTGGGGTACCTAACCTGATTCCGCTAGTAATAGTAGGTTTTTCAGGATCAAAGGGAATACCATTTTTATTAACAGTAATATTTATAGACTCTAGAATAGATTCAGCATCTTTTCCAGTCAAGTTTTTAGGTCTGACATCTACCAGCATCAGATGATTATCAGTACCACCTGATACTAAACGCAAGCCTTTTTCTACCAGGCTAATTGCCAGGGCCTGGGCATTACTTATAACTTGTTTTTGATAACTAATAAATTCATCCTGCAGTGCTTCCTTAAGACAAACAGCTTTAGCAGCTATCACGTGCATTAATGGCCCTCCCTGAATACCAGGAAATACAGCACTATCAATCTTCTTTGCCCACTCCTGCCGACACATAATCATACCACCACGCGGGCCGCGTAAAGTTTTATGGGTGGTGGTAGTAACAAAATCGGCATAAGGAACCGGGCTGGGATGCAATCCAACTGCAACTAACCCCGCAATATGAGCCATATCAACCATAAGCAATGATCCTACTTCATCAGCAATTTGGCGGAATTTCTTAAAATCCAGGATGCGGGGATAAGCACTAGCTCCGGCAACTATAAGTCTAGGTTTTACCTCTTTAGCAATTTCCCTGACCTGTTCATAGTCAATTGTTTCGGTCTCAGGGTCAACCCCATATTCTGCAAAATTATAGTATTTCCCGGATATATTGACCTTGCTTCCATGAGTTAGGTGTCCCCCGTGACTAAGGTTCATTCCCAAAATACTATCACCCGGCTGTACTGTAGCAAAATATACGGCCATATTAGCCTGAGCCCCGGAATGTGGTTGGACATTAACATGTTCACAGCTGAAAAGCTTCTTAGCTCTTTCCCGGGCTAACTCCTCAACAATATCAACATTTTCACAGCCACCATAATATCTCTTTTCCGGATAGCCTTCAGCATATTTATTAGTCATCACACAACCTTGAGCTGCCATAACTGCACGGGAGACAAAATTCTCCGAAGCTATAAGCTCAAGTTTATAATTTTGACGTAGCTCTTCATTTTTAATGGCTAGTGCCACTTCTGGGTCTACAGATTCAACATACCTTTCAATATAATCCACCTCAATTGCTCCTTCCGCCACTTTTTTTCTCAAGTTCTTTTATTTTGTCTATCCGGTTTTGGTGTCTTCCGGCCTCGAATTCGGTCGTTAAAAAAGTCTTAACTATTCCTATGGCCATTGCTGGTTCTAACTGACGGGCTCCAAAAGCCACAATGTTAGCATCATTATGTTGTCTGGCCAAGCGAGCAGTATCGAGATTGTAACATAGTGCAGCCCGTATACCTGGAATCTTATTGGCAGCTATGGAAATACCTATACCAGTACCACATATTATAATACCCCTGATTTTATGAGCTAGAACTTTGGCAGCAACTTTCTCAGCAATATCCGGATAATCTACTGATTCATTAGAATATGAACCACAATCCAGAACCTCAAAATCCTCATCAACCAAAACTTTTATTATTTCTTGTTTTAACTCAAAACCAGCATGGTCACTGCCGATAGCTACCTTTATTTTAGACTCTTGGTAAGGGTAGTTGGTGCCTATAAGGTTAGACAAAACACCTGGTAATAATTCTTTGAGCTCTTGAACACATTCCTGGTAGGCGCTTAGGCCTCTGCCAAACGGATCAGCTATATCCTCATTATTCTTACCGCTGAAATCGCTTATCGTATAAATCCTCGAAGCTTTTTCGGGATATTTCCCCTGCAGATAATTGCGCTGAGCAGAAGTCATTGTTAGTATATAATCAGCAGTATATATTAACTCCGGATCAAGTTGCCGGGATTGGTGTTTAGATATGTCTATCCCTTCATTTAACATAGTCTCAATCGCCTGTGGGCTTGCTGGTAGACCATTAACCGTATTTAACCCGGCACTTAACACTTCTATCATTTCACAATTACTTTGTTCAAGTATTTGGGCTAGAATTGCCTTTGCCATAGGGCTCCGGCAAGTGTTGCCAGTGCAAACAAAAACTATCTTTTTCAAGGGCAATCCTCCTCAAAATAATAGTTTTACGGCCAAAGCCATAAGTATCAACCCTCCAAATATCTGAGCATAGCTGCCAACCAGATGATTGAAGGCGCGTCCTCCCCAAAAACCCAAGGAGGTCATTATAAAAGCTACACACCCCATAATAATAGCAGTTATAACAACAGGCATTTTAAAGGTACCTAAACTAAATCCGACTGTCAAGGCATCAACACTAACTGAAATACCTAAAATTAATATACCTTTCCAATCCCCTTTTATAGAGCTATTTTCCTTTCTTAACCCTTCCTTGCTCTCTTTAAAAGAATATTTTTGCAACCTGCTATCCCGATAGCCCTTAATAATGAAATCAAATGCAATATAGAAAAGTATCAAAGCTCCTAACCGGGAGGCCCATTTACCCAGTAAATTACCTGCAGCAAAACCTAAATTAAGCCCTAATAGAGGCATAAAGATATGTAAGACCCCGACTGTACCAGCAAATTTAAAGCTATAACTGCGTGAACTGCCTTTAAGTCCCAAACCTACTGCCAGAGAGAAAGCATCTAAGCCTAATACTATTGCTACCAGGGCTATGGTAATAAACTGTTCCATAATTATACTCCTAAAAATTAATAATTTGTGGTTATTATTAATACCTGATATATAAAAAACACTTACAGTAAAATTAATAGCTTAGTTGATAATCAGAATTCATCTTTTACATTTATAAAAAATTTTTACTTGCTCTCTTAATTCGGTCCAATAGAGTAGGATTTATTTTTCCCAAATCTTCAGACAAGGGTGCAAACAAGAGAAACTCACATCCCATTTGCTCAGCCTCCCGCAAAATAGAATAAAGATTACTATTATGGTTGTCCATGCCCAGCTCAAAAATAGGAACCGAATAGTTAATTATATGATGCTTGGTGTTATTCCATACAATAGCAAACTTTTTTTTCTCCTGTTGGTAATATTCCTGTAGGTCTACGAATTCCTGATTGTCCTGGCAGACAATAACCCGAGATGTCGTTTGATAGTGAGGCAGGTCGTCACTATGATTAGAGGCAATCACCAGCTTATTACCAATTACGTTTTGTAAATCTGTCAAGGGCAATCCCCCCAAGCGCAATACCCGGTAATAATCATTATCGTACTCAACTAAGGTAGACTCTAATCCTATCCCAGTCTTACCAGCATCTAAGACAGCTGCTATCTTGCCATCTAGATCAGCTCTAACATGCAGGGCATTAAGGGGACTGGGTCGACCCGAAAGATTAGCACTAGGAGCAGCTATAGGTCCAACCTTATCAATAAGAGCTAAGGCTACCGGATGTGAAGGCATGCGTAAACCCACATTATCTTTTCCTCCCCGGACTAAGGAAGGAACCTCCTCCCGAGCAGGCAGGATTATTGATAAAGGTCCCGGCCAAAAATACTCCATTAATAATTTGGCCGAAGCCGGTATTTCTCTGACTATACTCTCAACCTGGTCAATATTACTTACATGTACCAGTAGGGGATTCCGGTTTGATCTGCCTTTAGCTATAAATATTTTTTGAACTGCCTGGCTGGAATTAGCCAGAGCTCCTAAACCATATACTGTCTCGGTAGGAAATGCTACTAACTCAAAATCCTTTAACAGTCTTGCAGCCTTACTTATTATATCCGGCTGAGGATGTACCGGATCAATTTTCCAATACCTTGTTTTCACTAGGCCTTTCCTTTCTAGCCTGTATTAATCGAGTCCGTCCGGCCAGATCATTAATTAATTTAACATTTTCCCATTCCGACATCATCTGCAAGGCACTTTGGCCCTGATTATAACCAATTTCTAAAATAATATAGGTACCTTCTTGGGCTAGTTGATGGGCTTGGCCTACCAGGCGGCGATAAATATCCAGCCCATCACCAGGTGCCATTAGTGCCAGTGCTGGTTCATAATCCTTTACCCCTGGATCTAGGCAACAATATTCATCAGCACTTATATAAGGCAAATTAGCCACTATCAAATCAAATTCATGTATTATATCTAAAAAGGGTGAAAGTAAGTCCCCTTCTCTAAATTCTACTTTTGCCTGCAGCCGTGCTGCATTATCCCGAGCTGTTGCTAGAGCCATAGCCGAAATATCACTGGCAAATACTTTAGCCTGAGGTAGATAATGGGCAAGACTGATAGCTATGGCCCCTGAGCCTGTTCCTATATCACAAATTGAACAAGTTTTCCCCGCAAAAAGTTCAATAACCTCTTCAACAATTAACTCTGTTTCGGGACGTGGTATTAATACGTCCGGGTTAACCTTAAACTCCAGAGACATAAATTCTCGAGTTCCGGTAATATATGCTAGAGGCTCATTTTGGGCTCTTCTTTTTACATATTCCCGAAACATCGCCCTTTCATGTTGATTAACTGGAGCATCATAATGAGTATATAAATAGACCCGGTCTTTTCCCAAAACCCGGGCCAATAAAACTTCCGCTTCCATTCGGGCTTCTCTAATTTTTTTACTATTAAAATAGTCAGTAGTCCATGCCAATAATTCGTTTATAGTCCAGCTATGCAAACTAATCCACCTGTTTTAGACGTTCAGCCTGATCATTGGCTATTAACGCTTCAATAAGCTCATGTAATTGCCCTGTCAGAATTAGATCCAATTTATGCAGAGTCAAGTTTATACGATGGTCACTTACTCGCCCCTGCGGGAAATTATAAGTTCGGATCCGCTCACTTCGATCACCACTACCGATCTGACTCCTGCGAGTACCTGCCATTTCAGCACTTTGTTCCGCTTCTTTAATCTCCTTAAGCCGTGCGCGCAATACCCGCAAAGCCTTGGCTTTGTTCTTATGCTGTGATTTTTCATCTTGGCAGGTTACCACTAAACCAGTAGGAATATGAGTAATACGTACGGCTGACTGGGTAGTATTAACCGACTGCCCCCCGGGACCACTGGAGCAATATACATCTACCCGAATCTCATTTGGATCAATATCTATTTCTACTTCTTCTGCTTCCGGCAATACAGCTACCGTAGCTGCTGATGTATGAATCCTCCCGCCTGACTCAGTACTTGGAACCCTTTGCACCCGGTGAACGCCTGATTCAAACTTAAGCTTGCTATATGCTCCCTGTCCATCAACTACAAAAGTAATCTCCTTAATGCCACCAATATCAGTATAGTGGGAATCCATAATATCTATCTTCCAGCCCTGTAATTCGGCATAACGTGAGTACATACGAAATAAGTCACCAGCAAAAAGAGCAGCTTCTTCTCCCCCAGTACCTGCACGTATTTCCATAATTACACTCTTTTCATCATTAGGGTCACGCGGCAATAGTAATACCTTTAATTCTAGTTCAACCTCTTTTCTTTTTTCCGAAAGAGTTTCTATTTCTTCTAAAAGCATCTCTTTAAAGTCGCTGTCTTGTTCCTCTTTTAGCATTTCCTGGGTGTCTTTAGTTTGCTCAAGTAATCCTTTATATTCCCTATATCTAGTGACTATTTCGCTTAGATCAGCATGAGCCTTAGCGTATTTTTGGAATTTGCTTTGGTCAGATATTACTTCCGGTTGGCTTAACTGTTCAGTAAGTTCTTCATACTTTTCTTCAAGACTTTGTAGCTTATGCAGCATCTATTATACCTCCTGACATTATGGGCTCTAAGCTCCACTTGGGGTTATATTATCCTTTTTCTCCGCAAGAACTGCTTTTAAGGCTTCAAGAGCTACTTCTATTTGACTATCATCCGGTTCTCTAGTAGTAAGCTTCTGAAGAAAGAGCCCTGGAGCTGTTAAAATGCGCACCCAGTACTTATGGTAATATCTTCCACTTAGTTTAAGTAACTCATAACTAACTCCTGCAATAACCGGCAGGACTACAATTCTAGACCATATACGGTAAAAAATATTACCCTCGCCTAGCAGAGCGAATACCAAAATAGATATTACTAAAACGATAATTAGAAAACTGGTACCGCAGCGGGGATGTAGGGTAGTATACTTACGGGTATTCTCCACCTTAAGTTCTTCTCCAGCCTCATAAGTAAGAATTGATTTATGCTCAGCACCATGATACATAAATACTCGCTCAATTTCCTGCATACGCCCAATACTCCATACATAAACCAAAAAAAAGATAATTCTAATAATACCTTCCACTATATTCTGGGCTACAATACCCCCGATGAATCCGCTTGTATAATGAACAATGGCAGTAGGAATAACGACGAAAAATAAAACTGCTAGGAGAAAAGCCAGCAAACCGGTAATTACCATTTCCCTGGTGGTTAATTCTTCTTCATCCTCAGCTAAGGACATATTAGCCGATTTATTAAGATTATGAATACCGATTATCATCGAATCAATTAATACATAAGTCCCACGCAGTAAAGGCCATTTTAAAAAAGGATAACGCAATGGCAGGTTCGATACTGCTTCTTCTTCCAGTTCAATACTACCATCAGGCTTACGTACAGCTATCGCTATCCTTTCCGGTCCCCGCATCATTACTCCCTCGATAACAGCCATACCACCATACTGTACCATATCGCTCATTTATACCACCTTAATAATTTCTAGTGCAATTATGGCAATTGTTATAGCAACCTAAAAAAATAGCAGAGTCAATGCCCTGCTATCAGTTACTGTAATCCGTACTTTTTCTTAAACCTGTCGACTCTTCCGGTAGTATCGACAACCCTGTTTTTGTTTCCTGTATAGAAGGGGTGACACTTAGAGCAAACCTCTACTCTTAAGTTCTCCTTGGTTGACCCAACTTGAAACTCATTACCACAAGCACACCTAGCTGTGGTAATTTGGTACTTGGGATGTATATTTTCCTTCATTTTAAAATTTTTCACCTCACTTTAGGGGTTCTTTTAAAAATCTATATACATAATGATTTTTATTAAAACCGCAAAGAAAATTATATCAAGAAAAAAAACAAATTACAAGAAAATTCAAGGCAACATTATTGTAATAAGCGGAAATGGTAAAGTATGGGGCTTGGCCAAAGCTGCAAGGCATTAGTTTCACTGGCCCGGGGGCCACCGTTGTGTATTACCAAAGGTATTCCATTTTTCAGACGCTGGTCAGAAACAACTCCAATATGCTCATATGGTGAAGCAAAAATTACTATATCTCCCGGTTGCCATTGTTTAAGGTTCTCAATATTCCTTTCAATTACTTCACTAGTTAACTCCTGCCCATAACAACTAAAAAACACCTGCAGGTTTTTTACCCGACGGAAGTCAATCGCTGGATCTGGATTTTCTCCAGTCGACCCATACACCTCGGGGTTAGCCTTAATATCTTCATCCAGCATAGCTTTTAAATCATAGCCAGCCTCTCTAAAAGCCCGCCATATTACATCAGTACACGCACCCCTACCCTCAGGCGGGTAGCCTTTTGCATAGTATGAGGCATCATAAATGGTCCCCCGTTCAACTTCACGGCGGGCTCCATTTACTAGATCTATGGCATCAGGTATTTGATTAGCATTCTGATCCTGTGGACTAATTAATAATGGTACTTCAACCCTGGAGCCAGGATTAAAAGGCTCTATCGCTACCCTACCAATAAACTCGTGATAAATCACTAACAAAAATGCTAAAATAAGAGTCCCCACTATAAATTGCTTAAATCCTACTCTCCTCATTATGGCTCCTTAGTTCAACTTTCTTTAACTATCCCCCTGGTAGCGGTAGGTAAAAAAATTCTGTCCAAAGAAACTATCATAGTTCGTAAAAAATTCATCCTCACCGGTATTCTCGTTGATCTTTTCTTTAAAAACAAAAAGCTTAGCATCAAGGTTATCCATCATATACAGAACAAAGGCCTCCGGAAATAAAGGAATTACTGGTGACCCAAATTCGAGGCTGCCATGATGACTTAAAATCATGTGCTTTAACATCCATTCCAGTTTTTCGGGAAAAGATAACCCTGCTGCCCGTACTTCATTAATTTGCCTGGTAATGAGTTCACTACCCATAACAATGTGTCCTATAAGTCTCCCCTCATTGGTATATTCGGGAACCACTTCCAGTTTTAATTCGCTTAACTTGCCAATATCATGTAAAAGGGCTCCGGTAAGTAAAAGATCTTTATTAAGTTCAGGATAAACACCAGAGACCCTTAGGCAGAGCCGAGCTACTCCAAGTGTATGTTCTAATAAACCAGCACTATAGTTATGATGAATTTTTTTGGCTGCCGGTGACCGGAAGAAAAAAGCTTTAATTTCGGGGCTAAATACCCGCTGCAGTAGTTCCTTTAAATAAGGATCAGCTATAGATTCAAGAATACAGTTAAAATCCTCTATCAGGTTATTAACATTTACATCTGGTTTTCTTAGATAAGCAAAGGATTCCTCCTCCAGTATCTTAATACGCTTAGCAGTGACCTGAAGGCGGTTGTTATAAAGACCTAAATCAGCTAGCAGGCCAATAACCGCCCCGCTTGTTATCTCCCCCGTTACCTTACAATTATCCCATACGACTGCATTTACTTCTCCGCTGGAATCACCCAGCCTGAGATTAATAAGATCGCGACCATCTTTAATTTTGCGCGAGGTCTTCTCAAGAATTAAATACTTGCCCCAAAACTGTGTACCAGTTGAAAGATTTTTGAGTTCTTTAACTGTGTATGGTCCTTTCTTATCCAAGTTCTCCCCTACTCCTTTAGTTTATTTTTCTCCCTTATCAAAGGTAAAGTATTATCTATAAAAAGCACTTTCAATATAAAACAGGATGTTATAAATTTTTTATTGGCCTACTGGGTGGCTGTACGAACCAATTTCTAAACCTGGTAATTCATTTTTTAATAAACCTATGAAATTTGGAATACCTATTCCGCTATCCCCAGGAAAGCTATTAGTTAAATAATCGGGATCAATATTGAGGTTGCGTAACTGAACCATATCTATACGATTGTCTCGCAAAAATGCCAGCAAAGCATCAATTTCTTCTTCGCGGTCAGTAAATCCGGGGAAAGTAAGAAGGTTTATGGCTACCTTAATTCCACTATCTTTGGCGTAATTAATTGAACTCTCTACATCTCTTAATGTATAACTTATTGGTCGATGGTAAGCCGAATAATTATTTTCGTTACATGAAAATATAGTAACCCTCATTGAATCTAACCCCGCATCACAAATTTTTTTAATACCTTGGTAATAACCTGCATTGGTATTTATATTAATAGTTCCCTTTAAGGTTTGATTCCTAGTAATTTTAATTGCCTCGGCTAGCCTATCAGCATTAAGAGATGGTTCACCTTCACACCCCTGCCCAAAACTTATTATACCTCCCCTGGCATATTTTAGATGTTCTAAACCAACTTGAACTATCTCATTTACATCAGGGATAAAATCCAAACGATGCTGGGGTGATGCTGTATTAAGATGGCTTTCCGATATACATCCAATACAATTGGCATTACACTTGGGCATGGTAGGTATCCCCCCCTCCCAACGCTGGTAAAAAATATTTTGTGCCGTAAAACAACTATATTCTAAGGAACAACGGGCTAATTGCCTAAATATACGATTTTCAGGGTATTTTTTTAGTGTTCTTGCAATCCGTGCTGGTA
Organism: Syntrophomonadaceae bacterium; assembly: GCA_050943255.1. Classification (GTDB taxonomy): domain Bacteria; phylum Bacillota; class Syntrophomonadia; order Syntrophomonadales; family Syntrophomonadaceae; genus UBA4844. The sequence goes on along the minus strand of JBMNOV010000005.1, from coordinate 38,909 downwards.
AGCCATCCGTATTGTAGTTAATCGGATGCCACTTTCGATGGAAATCGCTTTTGAGCGCTGCTACATATATTTTTTCATTCTTAAGCCCTACTGCCGCATATCCTAGCAAAGGAAGCTGACTGTCCTGTCTATATTTTACACAGGCAGGCATAAGGGTACGAGTATAACCTTGTGGAAGTAGGGCAGCAACAGCCTGTATAGGTTCATTATGAGCTGGGTCGCTTTTACAACAGGTTAGCTTATCCTTAAGGTTAAGCCCAACCGGTATGCATTCAGGTACATTTACCAGTGAAGCTCCCTTGGGTAAAGGTATCATTTCACTTTTGTCAGGCACCACCCAATCCAACCCGCTGCGTCCAAGCATCTTCATGCCGGGGTATTCCAAAACCTCTCCCCTGTTATTTGCAAAAAGTGTTAAAAACAAGTTGTTAACCTTCCTAATTTAGTATTAAGCTTTTTACCCATAATTGAGTGAATATTTTTAATCAGCTTTTGTTTATATTATATAGCCTATACTAATTCCAGGCATAAAAAAAGCCCCCGCTTAGCCGGGAGCTTGGGGATGCTTTAGCGCAAATATGTTAATGGATCATAGGCTTTGTTGTCTCGTCTGACTTCAAAATGCAGGTGGGGACCGGTGCTACGCCCGGTGTTACCGACTGTCCCTATAAGTGTTCCGCCAGCAACTCTATCTCCTGGGCTGACTAGAATACTATTAAGATGAGCGTATAAGGTTTGCATGTCATTAGAGTGATCAATTATTACCGTATTTCCATAAACCGCTTTATATCCAATATAAGATATCACTCCGCCAGCTGAAGCCCTAACTGCATCTCCTAAATTTCCAGCTATGTCTAATCCGTGGTGAAATCCTGAACTACGCGACCCAAAACTTGAGGTGATCGATCCCTTGATAGGCCAAGAGAAGCGTGAGAACACACTACGGGAAGGCTGAATAGTATTGGCAGCTACAACCGGGCCATTTACCCCCCGGGGTAAATTAATCTTTTCCCCTATTTTAAGGTTATGGGCTTTTTTATCTGGATTAAGTTTCTCTAACTCGTCCAGCTTGATGTTGTAATGGCGTGCAATATCCCAGAACGTTTCACCTTGTTTAATAATATGCACTTCTTGTTGCCCCGAAGGTATTATTAACCTTTGACCGACTTTTAGAACACTTCTTTCATTAAGGCTATTGCTAACCATTAAAGTCCGCAAACCAATGCCAAATTTCCGGGATATATTCCACAAGTTATCACCTGATTGTACAGAGTAGTACCTGGTTGTCCCTTTATTTGACTCGATTCCTTCGATACAAGGAAAAAACCGAGCCTGACTTAATGCGGCATTAACAGGACTACACACTATACACCATAATAAGGTGCACAATACTAGTGTACTTATCCACCTCATATTAACTTTTTCACCTCTTTCTGGCGGGCAAAAGAATAAATGGCTCGCCATCCTTTATTCTTAACCAGAATTGAGGCTTTTATTCACTTTTTTTAATGATTGTTACGGGTATATTCTTTTTTTCCAAAAACTAGCGGGGCCGCACGTAGGAGATCCTGGTTGGAACGGGTCTTTTTCATAGTATCAATCATCATCTGCATGGTTTCAACCTGATTAAAATCATTAAAAGTATTACGCAGGTTCCAAGTTAATTCTAGTTCTTCCTGACTCAGAAGTAGCTCTTCTTTCCGGGTGCCTGAACGTTTTAAATCAATAGCAGGAAAGATACGTCTTTCGGCCAGCTTCCTATCCAAAACCAGCTCCATATTGCCTCTTCCCTTAAATTCTTCAAAAATTACCTCATCCATACGGGAACCTGTTTCCACCAGAGCAGTTGCAATAATAGTTAGACTACCGCCTTCTTCAATATTGCGAGCAGCCCCGAAAAATCGTTTGGGTTTATCCAGTGATGCTGGATCAATACCACCGGACAATGTCCTGCCACTGGGGGGAACTACCAGGTTATGGGCCCTGGCCATACGCGTAACACTATCCATGAGTATTACTACATCTTTTTTATGTTCGACCAGCCTTTTTGCCCTTTCTAAAACCATATCAGTAACCTTAACGTGGTTCTCTGGTGGTTCATCAAAAGTTGATGCGACAACTTCCGCCTTGGTTGACCTTTGCATATCCGTAACTTCCTCAGGTCTTTCGTCAACCAAGAGTATTATTACATCCATTTCCGGGTGGTTAGCTGTTATTCCCTGGGCAATTTTTTGTAGTAGAATGGTCTTACCTGCTTTGGGAGGTGCTACTATTAGTCCACGCTGCCCCTTACCTATCGGTGCAACTAAATCTATAATACGGGTTGATAATTCCTGTGAAGCTGTTTCCAGGGTAATTCGCTCCCGTGGATAAAGCGGAGTAAGGGCATCAAAATGAATTCTTTTAACCGAGTCATCTGGGGGAAAGCCATTTACACTCTGTACTTTTAGCAACGCAAAAAATCGCTCATTATCTTTAGGGGACCTTACTTGGCCTCCTACTCGATCTCCGGTCCGTAGCTCAAATTTTCTAATTTGGGAAGGGGAAACATAGATGTCGTCCTGACTGGGTAAATAAGCAAAGGGACGCAAAAATCCATATCCATCAGGCATTATATCGAGTACTCCCTGGGCCTCTAATAGCTCATCTGATTGCGTAAGGGCCTTGGTAATTTCAAAAACCAGTTCCTTTTTTCGCAACCTGGAATAGCCGCTTAAATTTATATCCCGGGCAATCTGATAAAGCTCAAGCATAGTTTTGTTATCTAACTCCGAAATATTCAAAAATTTTCTCCTTTCTGATAGAAAAATATTAACCTTAGAACTTAAACAAGGGAATGGGTAATAAAATTGCAGGGAATACCTTATTTCGCTAATGACTAGAAGAAATGATTTAGCTTCAAGGTAGGTATTAATGCCATAAGGAGGTTTACTAGTATAAATTATAACACTTATCCTGCTATTCCATCTTATTATATTATACCAGCAATCAAAGTTGTTTAACCTCTAAATATGGAATTAATCCAGGGTTAATTTAATTCTTTCATTTTGAAAAAGTGGTTTTTTATCCAGATGATGGGTTGCTTCAATATGCCTTATGGTCCCTGATTTGCTTCTCATGACCAAGGTCTGGGTAATAGCCCTTCTCTTATAATACCTTACTCCTTTAAGCAAGAATGAGTCGGTTATGCCAGTAGCAGCAAATATAACATCATCAGATTTAACCAGTTCATCAATAGTGAATATTTTGTTTACATCTTTTATTCCCATTTCATGGCAACGGCGAATTTCTTCAGGTGCTTCTTGGCCTTCTGGATACAACCGAGCCTGAAAATCTCCCTCCAAACACTTAAGGGCAGCTGCAGTAATTACCCCTTCAGGGGCTCCACCGATACCCATTAAAATATCAACACCAGAATTATCGTAAGCAGCAGCAACCGCAGGAGATACATCACCATCAGTTATTAGTTTAATCCGCGCGCCCGCACTTCTAACCTGTTCAATAACTTCCTGGTGGCGGGGACGATCTAAAATCACTACTGTTACTTCACTTATTAACTTATTTAAAGCCCGGGCAACCTGACGAAGGTTCTCTTTTACACTTGCCTCCAGATGTACCCTGCCCTTGCACTCAGGGCCAACAGCTATTTTTTCCATATACATGTCAGGAGCATGTAGTAAGCTGCCCCTGGGAGCTACAGCTAAAACCGCGATGGCTCCGGTGAGTCCCTTGGCTACAATATTAGTTCCTTCCAGAGGGTCAACGGCAATATCCACTTCAGGCGGAACCCCATTACCTACCCTTTCACCGATGTAGAGCATGGGGGCTTCATCCATCTCTCCTTCCCCGATTACAACAACACCATCAACTGCAACCGTATCAAACATAATTCTCATAGCAGTAACAGCCGCATCATCCGCAGCTATTTTATCACCTTTTCCAACCCAACAAGCTGCAGCAAGAGCAGCAGCTTCAGTCACTCTTGCAAATTCAAGAGCCAACTCTCTCTCCACGACTAAACCCTCCTATATAAATCCCCTAAAACGCCTGCTTCCAATCGTGTAAAAACTTTTCAATCCCGGCATCGGTAAGAGGATGTTTAACCATTTGCTTAATAATTGAATAAGGAATGGTAGCTATATGGGAACCTGTTTTGGCAGATTCTACGACATGCATAGGATGCCTTATGCTAGCGGCAATGACCTCAGTATCAAGAAGGTACTGGTCAAAAATAGTGATTATATCATTAAGAACAAGCATACCATCATTGCCGGTATCATCAATTCTACCTATAAAAGGACTAACATAACTTGCACCTGCCCGGGCTGCTAATAAAGCCTGATTAGCTGAGAATACCAGGGTTGCATTGGTAGCTATTCCTTTTTGGCTGAAAGCATGAATAGCCTTAAGCCCGTCAAAAGTAAGGGGTATTTTTATAACTACATTAGGATGAATGGCAGCTAATTCTTCCCCTTCCTTTATCATGGAATTATAGTCTATTCCTATGACTTCAGCGCTTATGGGCCCATCAACTATTTCACATATTTCTTTAACAACCTCTTTATAATCACGTTTCTCTTTAGCAACCAAGCTAGGATTAGTAGTAACACCAGTAAGAAATCCCAGAGCATGAATTTCTTTTATCTCATTTAGATTAGCCGAATCAATAAAAATACGCAATAATCTCATCCTCCTTGCTAATTACCCCTAATCCCAGCCTTTACATATTCCTTTTAATTTTATGCTTTACCAGAACTCTTAAATGCCTTCATCTTCTCCCTAATTACGGCCACCGTTGCCTCACGCGCAGGTCCCAATATTTTACGGGGATCTATTTCATTGGGCTTTTCCGTAATAACTCGACGCATAGCACCAACAAATGCCTCCCGAATATTTGTATCAATATTAACCTTGCGAACCCCTAATTCTATAGCCTTGCGTATCGAATCATCGGGTACCCCGGAGGAGCCGTGTAATACTATAGGTATCTTAACTAGTGCCTTAATTTGGCTCAAGCGTTCATAATCCAGTTTAGGCTCTCCTTTATACTGGCCATGGGCTGTACCTATAGCAATGGCCAAACTATCAACTCCGGTCTGTTCTACAAAATACCTGGCTTCGTCAGGATCAGTATACATAGCTTCTTTTTCACTAACTTGAACATTATCCTCGGTACCACCTATTTTGCCCAACTCGGCTTCTACCGATACCCCTACAGGCCGGGCTATATCAAGAACTTTCCTGGTAATGGCTATATTATCCTCCAGGGGTAATTTGGAGCCATCATACATTATCGATGTAAATCCACTGCGAATACATCTAACCACCTGATCAAAATCAGTTCCATGGTCAAGATGTAAAGCTACTGGAACTGAAGCTGACATGGCTGCTAACCTAACCATTTCCGTAATATAATCAAGGCCAGCATAAGTAATAGCTCCCTGGCTGGCCTGCATAATAACCGGAGATTTCTCCTTTTCAGCCGCTTCAACAATTGCCTGCACTATCTCCATGTTGTTAGCATTAAATGCTCCTACCGCATAGTTTCCTTGCTCTGCTTTGAGCAATAACTCCTTTACTGCAACTAGTGCCACTTTCTCACCCCATTTGTGCTTTATTCCCAACTACCTGGTTAACAGTATCACATAACTCTATTATATCAAATGGTTTGGTTACGCATTTTTTAACCCCTACATCCAAGGCTTCTTTAACTATTTCCATTTCTCCATAGGCGGTCATCATTATTATGTCAAGACAACCATGCTTTTTTAATATTAATTGCGAAGCTTCTAATCCATTCATATGAGGCATTTTCATATCCATTAGGACTACATCGAGAATAATCCTATCAACTTTTTCAATAGCTTCTTTACCATCGGTGGCTAGTTCAACCTCCCAACCATTCCTTTTGAATAGCTCTTCCAGTAATCGCCTTACCCCCTTTTGGTCATCAACAATTAATATTTTTTTCACGGTCGCTTCCCCCCTCATAGTATATGGACGTTAGTTTCTATATATGTAATAAAATTCCTTTATAGTTAACTAAATAGCAATAACCTTATAACCCCCAAATACTATAACCACTAATACAAAAATTAACATTACCCCAGGCAGGGCAAACAGCAAAACAGCCTGGCTAGTACGTAAATGGAGAGCTTCCCTTAATGAAATAATCTGTAAAACTAATACCCAGGCTAATGATGCTAAATATAAGATTACTCCTATCACCTTAATTTCTAACAATATGAATGCAAAGTGCAAAGGAGGTCCTAAAACTCCGGGAATGGCTGCATAACTAAAACAGGCCAGTATTCCGCTCGCGTTTCCACGATGGTACAATATTTCGCTCAAAAGGGAAAATACTCCTGCCAAAATAACTAATAATAAATAAGCTAAAAACACTAATAATACTTCAAAAACCCCGATAAAATTGTCATTTAGGACAAAATTAATACTATTAAAACTGTTAACTCCATGGTTTATGATAATGTTCAGGGTTAAAATAAGTAAAAATATTATCATTCCCCATAGTAAGGGTTTTACCCGCGCCAAGTAGTTCAAGGTTTTGACTGGCTCAAAAAAAATTCCATATACCACTTCAACCAAAGACAAGATCTCACCCCCGGGCTCTAATAATTTAGTTCCCATAGACGGTATTCCGGGAGCCACTTACTGGTTAGTGCCTCCAGTCCAAGACTATTCCAAAAATTTTCTTTATTTAGTTCTTCTATTCTGCTATCTTGCTTTAAACCAGCCATTTTTTCCGCCTGCTTAATCGCATCATAATAATTCCCCAAGCTATCTACCAATCCTAATTCAAGAGCCTTTTCACCTGTAAAAATTCTTCCGTCGGCTATAAGCGAAAGCTCATTTTCTTGGATTTTCCCTTCCCGTCCTTTTCGTACTTGAGTTAAGAATTGGGAATAGGAATCAGTTACTATACCTTCTAAAATTTCCTTCTCTAAAGGATTAATTTCCCGGTTAGCTGAACCTATATCCTTATGTTCCCCGCTCTTAATTGTTTCCTGACTAATCCCTAATTTTTCGTAAAGCCCCTGAAGATTAGTTACTTCCATAATAGCCCCAATACTACCGGTAAGACTGCTGGCGTTAGCTACAATATAATTACTGCTGCAAGCAATCCAATATCCCCCTGAAGCACAGACATCTCCCATAGAAGTTACCACTGGTTTGCCAGTCTGCCTAAGCTTATCAAGCTCTATCCCAATTTCTTGAGCCGCAACCGAAGTTCCTCCAGGACTATTTATCCTTATAACCACCGCCTTGATATCTGGCCTTCGGGCAGCAGTTCTAATAGCTTTCATAATTGTGCCACTATCAGCCGTATTTCCGCCAAAAAAGCTGGGCAAACCTCCTCCGATAACACCATTAATTTCTATTACTCCGATAACTGGTGTCCCTTTCAGTACTGTACTATTACTAGAATCTTGCACTACCATTAAGGACAAGCCGGCCATAACCAATACGAATAATAATAATATCCCTACTACCAAGCCTTTACGCATCACCTACCCCCTCCATTATATAAATTCCTATTATCTTCTACCCCACAGTTTCTTTTTCTTTTATATAAATCCGCTTCAGGCTTGGACTAGCTAAGGTTTTACGGACCGGAACCTCGACTTCATCGCCGATTTTAACTGTAAAATTTAGTGGTATTTCTACCAGTGCCATTTGCATAAAAACCTTTCCCCTTACGGGAAATTCTTTACCATTTATTTTTACCTTAGGTACTAAGCGGGGTACATTGAAATAAGCCAGAATATTCTTGACTAGTATTCTTAGTAAGTCCATAAAACCCGCCGGACGGTTACCAACAGTTAAAGCCAAACCATGTCTAAAACCTACAGGTATAACTGCAATTTGCGCATCCTCCCGTAATCGTGCCGTACGATAATACCCTAAATAGCTTCCCTTAGGTAAAGTTTTTAGAGAAAGTATTCGCGTTTTATATCTGTAAGGATTTTTAAGCTTAATAGGATTATTATAATTACCTACAGGCAATTCACCTGAAAGCAATGTCCCTATTCTCACTGCATTAAGGTGCATTTCAGGATATTTTAAGAATACAGCACTATTAGCACAGTGACACAACGGTATTATAAACCCATTTTCCCTTAAAAACTCCACCGTGTTCATGAAAAGTTTAAATTGTTTCCTCGTATAGTTAGCATTCCTAGTAGGTTCTGCCATATGTGTATATATACCCTCTATGTATATGCAGGGATTGTTTTTTAATGTTTGACAAGCAGAGAAAACCTCATGTTGGTTCATACCGAATCGTCCCAGACCAGTATCTAGTTTAAGATGAACAGTAACTTGAGTCTTTTTTTCCCTGATAATCTGATCTAACAAAGAACATTCAAAAAGCGAAGTTAAAGAAACCGTGATTTGATTATTAACAGCCAAATTCAACTGTTCTGGGGAGATTAGCGGGGCAAGGAGTATAATGTTTGCACTTATTCCTGCATACCGAAGAGCCAAGGCTTCATCCAGAAAGCTAACCCCAAAATATTCTACCCCGTTCTCAAAGAGAATCTTAGCCGATTCCACCGCACCATGACCATAGGCATCAGCCTTAACTATGGCAATTAAACGTACTCCTTCTTTAAGGATAGCTTGAACCTGTTTAAGGTTATGCTTTATCGCAGCAGAATCAATTTCCAGCCAGCGATCATCAATTATGTTTTCCACTACTAGTCTCCTACTAATTTATCATCTTTTCTTGACCGTCTTTTCAGGTAATAAGGCAAAACTGTACTCCACAACCAGTAAAATAACGGAGAGTAAATCCTGTCCCATTCCCCTATAAACTGAATAAATTCACCGTTAAATCCTTTTTTAAACCGGTAAAGCCCATAAAGTGGATTACTCTCATCTAAATCCCCAGATACTCCACGGAAATCATAAATAGTACACCCTTTACGGCGAGCCCAGCGTATCATTTCCCATTGAATAAGGTAATTAGGCATAACATTACGATTCTCGTTACTAGAGGCACCATAAAGGTACCAGGCCTTATCTCCTAAGATCATTGCCAGAGCCGCTGAGATGATTTTCCCCTGGTATTCAGCCAAAAAAATCTGAGCATAGCCTTTTATTATTAAGTAATTCCATATTAGTTCATAGTACTCGTAGCCTCGTATGAGAAATTTATCCCGGGCAGCTGTTTCCTGTAAAATTCGATAGAAGGTTTTTAAATCTTCCTTTTCTTTAGCTTCTTTGATAATGACGCCTTTTCTGCTTGCAAGTTTTATGTTATATCTCCATTTGGAGTGCATATTTTGCAGAAGGTTTATTTCTGATGGTCTAATATCTAACCTAAATACGAAAGTCGGCTGTACCCCTTCAAAATCTACCCCAGTCTCCTTTTTTGTAAAAGAGCACTTTTTCAAAATCTCAGTAAATTTTTGATTATTAACCAGTACATCAGGGTCAATTTTTAAGAAAATCGCATTGTGTTCTTGAGCGACCTTAGCTGCCCCCTCAAATAATGCGTAGCATAATTCTTCACTTTCGATGTCAACTACCGGCCCTCGGGGCGAGTAAAATATACACTTATTTAAAACAGGAACAGGCAAATGGCGTTTAAGGATTAGTAGAGCAGCCCTAATCTCCCCGTCTTCTTCAAGTACTAAAGGAAGCGGTTCCCAACCCATACCTTGTTTGACCTCACCCCATTCCCATAGCTGCAGGAAGTGCCCTTTATAATGCGATGTTATAAACTGATTATAACGCTCCATTTCCTGGTCATCTATAATTCTAGTGGTAAACATTAAGTCTCTCCTTCGAATAAGAGTTGCATCAATTACCCTCATCTGGGGTCAAATAAGCAAAAGCAATATTTATATCCTCATAGCTGGTTCTATTGCTTGTCTATTCTTTAATAAGATAACCCCAGGAAGCACCTAAAAAGACATAAACAAAATAGCCTTAACTTTGAAGGTGCCATTGCCAGAGGATACCACATTAATAGAAAAATAATACCCCCAACAGCTTAAATAGGAACGATTTTTTCTTTATGGCGATATTCAATAGCATTCTTAATAAAACCCAAGAATAAAGGATGAGGCCGATTTGGTCGGGATTTAAATTCGGGATGAAATTGACATGCTACAAACCAGGAATGCTCTTTTAACTCAACTATCTCCACTAACCGCTTATCGGGTGATAACCCGCTGATTATTAAACCATGGTTCTCCAGCTGCTCTCTAAATAGGTTATTAATTTCGTAACGATGCCGGTGTCTTTCGTGGATTATTTTAGTGCCATAAGCCAGTGCAGCTTTAGTTCCTTCAACCAATTCACAAGGGTATACCCCAAGTCTCATGGTACCCCCTTTGTTCTCTACCTGTTCCTGACTAGGCATTAAATGCACTACTGGGTATTCTGTATCAGCATCAAACTCAACACTATTCGCTTTATTTAACCCACATACATTGCGGGCAAATTCAATTACTGCACACTGCATGCCTAAGCAAATACCTAAAAAAGGCACATCATTTTCCCTGGCATAACGGGCTGTAGCTATTTTTCCTTCTATACCCCGATCCCCGAAACCGCCTGGAACCAGAATAGCGTCCACATCTTTAAGAAGCTTTTCACAACCTTCCTTTTCTACCTGTTCAGCATAAATCCATTTAATAATTATTTCACAACTATATCTAAATCCTGCATGTTTTAGTGACTCAGCTATGCTAAGGTAGGCATCAGGTAACTCTACATATTTACCTATCAATCCCACTGTTACCTTTTTGTCCAGATTGTGCACCCGCCTTACTATTTCCTCCCATTCAGCCAAGTCAGCTTCCCGGCATTTTAGCCCTAGTCGCTTAATTACCTCTATGTCCAAACGTTCTGCAGCCAGCATTAAAGGAACTTCATATATGGATTCAACATCTTTCAGCTGTACTACGGCATCACGGTCGACATCACAAAAAAGAGCTAATTTAGCCTTAAGATCTTCGGAAAGATTCTTTTCTGTACGACAAACCAGAATATCGGGTTGTATACCTATACTACGCAATTCTTTTACACTATGCTGAGTCGGTTTAGTCTTTACCTCTCCCGCCGCTTTTATATACGGTACCAGAGTAACGTGAATATATAAAACCTTATCCCTACCCAGGTCAAACTTTAATTGACGAATGGCTTCCAAAAAAGGAAGGGATTCAATATCCCCAACAGTCCCGCCAATTTCAGAAATTACTACATCCGGAGAAACCTTTTTCTCGATCATGGTTACCCGGCTTTTGATTTCGTTAGTTATATGGGGAATTACCTGAACTGTTTGCCCCAAGTAGTCTCCTCTTCTCTCCTTATCTAAAACTGATTGGTATATCCGGCCAGTGGTGCAATTAGCATAACGGCTTAGTTTTTCGTCTACAAACCGCTCGTAATGGCCAACATCCAAATCAGTCTCAGCCCCATCTTCAGTTACATATACTTCTCCATGTTGATAGGGACTCATCGTACCTGGATCAACATTTATATAAGGATCGAATTTCTGCAGGCATACTTTTAGTCCCCGGCTTTTTAGTAAACGCCCCAGAGACGCCGCAGTGATACCTTTACCTAGTGAAGATACCACCCCCCCAGTTATGAATATATACCTGGTCAAAACTTAGCCCCTCTCTTTCCCGTATATTATAATAGCGAAATTTTATATAAAGTCTGTTAGCCCAAAGCAAAGCCCTAACAGGTATAATCAAGAACAATTATCCGTTCTTCCGCTGGCATTTCAGCTCGAGTGATTTCCAGGTAGGGTTTTTTCACTACCCGGGAAAATCTAGCCAAAAACTCCTCTGCTGGAGCCAGTTCCCGTAAACTAACATGCGTTGTTAGAAAATGCATAGGAATTGTGATTATGGGTTTAATCTGGTTTACCACCTTAAGAGCATCCTCAGCATCAAGTGTATAACAACCTCCTACTGGAACTAGCATAATATCAACCTGTCCTATTTCCTTAACCTGTTCTTCAGTAAGTATATGGCCTAGATCGCCTAGATGCAGCACATTAAGATCCTCAGCCGTAATTTTAAATATCGTATTTTCGCCTCTTTGCCGCCCCGATTTTTTATCATGAAAGGATTTGATTCCCACTAATTTGAATCCTGTAACCTCAGCTACCCCTGGGCCACTATATACCTGGGGATTGCCAAGAAGTTTATCCACCGCATTGTGATCCCAATGATCATGGCTTACTGTAACAATATTCACTTTCTCATTGCAAGGTTGATACCCTATTTGATCATTAAAGGGGTCAGTTAATAATTTTATGCCTGCGCTTTCCAATATAAATGAGGCATGACCTAGCCATCTTATCTTCACTTCTATCTCTCCCTTCTTAATCTGCTGGCATCAAAATACCAGTAACCTTCACCCTGGTAAACCAGTCGATTGTCCATATTTAAACGCGTATATATAGAAGTTTGATTTTCTAGATTATTTTTCTTCCCCATTTTATCAGCAATAGCTTCAATGAGATCAAAATAAAAAATTGGTTCCTGTTTTTCTGCCAGTATTTCAACTGCCCAATCTGCTTCACTTTTCCTTCTAGGTATCATTTGCATCCCTCCTACATTCGTTCCGGAGCATTTACTCCCAGAATATCAAGCGAGTTTTTTATAGTAATCCGGGTTATCTCCATCAATAACAACCGGGCATTCTGCAGACCTTGGTCCTGATGAAGTACCCGGTAGTGATTGTAAAAACTATGAAAAAGACCTGCCAGATCCAGTACATAACGAGCTATACGATGAGGTCCCATGGTTCTAGCCGCAATATTAACCTCTTCGGGGAAATCAGCAATCTTTCTTAAAAGCGCCAGTTCTTCTTTTTCCTTAAGTAATGATGGTTGTATTTCAGATGGTGGAGCCATTTTAACTCCAGCGGCTTCTGCCTGGCGAAAAATGCTGCAGATACGAGCGTAAGCATATTGTACATAGTATACAGGGTTTTCCTGACTTTGCTGTTTGGCTAGTTCTAAATCAAAGTCTAAATGACTATCGGGACTACGCATTACAAAAAAGAACCGTGCTGCATCACGCCCTACTTCTTCTATTAATTCATCCAGGGAAACAGTAGTACCTGTCCGTTTAGACATTCGTACGATGTTACCTCCCCGGTACAATCTAACTAATTGCATTAATAAGATATCCAATTTTTCCGGATCATAACCCAAGGCCTCCATAGCCCCCTTCATCCGGACTATATGACCATGATGATCAGCTCCCCATATATTAATTACCCAATCAAAACCACGTTCAAATTTATTTTGATGGTAAGCTATATCAGCAGCAAAGTATGTAGGTACACCATTAGCACGCATAATTACTTCATCCTTTTCGTCTCCGAAAAGGATGGATTTAAACCATAATGCCCCTTCTTTTTCATAGACATACTTCTTTTCTTTAAGAGTATTAATTACCTCTTCTATTTTTCCTTGGTGTAAGGTTTTTTCACTAAACCAGACATCATATTCAATACCAAAATTCTTAAGTGTCTGCTTTATATAGGCAACCTTCTCTTCCAGGGCATGCTCAATTAAAATTTGGCGCCTATTAGCTGTAGGTAGTTCAATCAAACTCTTGCCATATTGTTTAATTATACCTTTAACCGTATCAACTACGTCCTGTCCAGCATATCCCCCCTCCGGGAAAGGTATATCATACCCGTTTAACTGCAGGTAACGGGTTTCTAGAGAATCTGTAAATATTTCAATCTGATTACCAGCATCATTTATGTAGAACTCACGTTCAACTTCATAACCAGCCCGCTCCAGAAGATTCGCCAGGCTATCACCAATGGCACCACCCCGGGCATTACCCATATGCAGATTACCTGTAGGATTAGCACTAACAAATTCGACCTGCACACGCTTGCCACATTTATCATTATACCCATATTTATCGCCAAGGTTATAAACCAGCGGCATAATAGCATAAAGCCAGCTGTTAGTAAGAAAAATATTTATAAAGCCGGGTCCAGCTACTTCGACCTTTTTAAACTGTTTAATATTTTTATTCTTTATTCTTAGGACAATATTATCAGCAATTTGGCGTGGTGCCATATGCGCTTCCCTAGCTATTAACATGGCTAAATTACAGGCAAAATCACCATGCCCTTTTTCCCGCGGAACTTCTACGATAAATTCAGGCAGGTTTTGATATGATATTAACCCCTGCTCCCTGCAATCTTCCAAGGCATCTATTACAACCTGCTTTATAAAGGTTTGTATTTCTTGAACCGGATTCATGAATATCCTCCTAAAACTAATATTCTAATCTCTTTATGGCAAAACTATAAATAGCAACTGAAACTTTGATTCTCAGTACTTATTATTACAGGGAGGCATGTTAAATGCAACTCGAACCAAATGAACATGCAATTTTTGCCTATTTCACTGACGACAATGATGCCCGTAACGCTGCCACTGCACTAAGACAAGCTGGGTATCAGGATATTAGAATCGATCGGATTGGTACTACCCCCCCCTTAAGTATTAACCAGCATTATAGAAATAGCCTTTCTTCACTTACTATGCATCATAGAGACACCAGCTTGACTAGTAGACCATTAATAGCTGCTGATCCTGCCGTAAGCGGGATGTCCGCTGACTATGAATCGATGAATAGCTTCCCTATATTGTTGACTATGGTTTGCAATGATCGTTCATATTCCCAGGCAATTGAACTGCTCAGAAATTACGGCGCTTCTGTTTAAGCCTTTTTATTCTAAAGCCATTTATTTAAGAAATAATCCATATCCTGATCAGTTTCGTTTTTTATTGCTGTTATTAAATCCTCACTGGTAGCAACCCCATACTTGTTTTCAGCCCAATAGCTACGCAAAATCTTTATAACGGTTTCTTCTCCGAGTTCCTGCTCCAACCCAAACCAGAAGGCTTCACCCCCGTTATAGGCTATAAAATAGTATTCACCCATGGAACGTATTTCCCCCAGCTGTTTATCCAGTTGGATTGCCTGTTCAGGATATCTCTGTTCAGCTTTATACTGGCCAAAAAATTTCTTCAGGTATTTAGATGATGACCAGTTAGCCAATCCTTCATCCAGCCAAGGTTCTCGCAGTTGGTCATTTCCAACTACGGCATACCACCATTGATGAGCTATTTCATGGGCAAGTAAAAATAATCTTCTTTGCTCATTGTAATCAGGTTTTAATAATTCATCCCGTAAAAAGATCAGACCTGTATACTCCATACCATCAAAACCCTTCATGGGAACAATAGCAACCTTTAAATCATTATAGGGATACGAACCTATAGTAGAAGAATAATAATCTAATATCTCCCCGCTTTGCTTTACAAGCATTGAACTTATATCATTATTATTACTCGGAATAAAGCATTTTATATTTCTTCCTCTAATTTCCTCACAAATTTGCTGGTAATTATAGGCTATAAGCAAACCAAAATCCCTAGCCTTATCTGCCTTAACCCAGTATACTGTCCTGCCGTTATCCTCGGCCACTTTATTAATAATATCCCCGGTTGAAACAATGTTATAGGCTTCTGGCACGCTGATATTCACCTGGTATCGGGCTACATTAAAGCAAAATGGATCTCCAAAGGGTGTATTATATGAATTAAGCCATTTACCCCGACTTAATACATTTAAAGTGGGATAAAAGTTACCCAACATGTAGACTCCATCTTTATATCCATACCGGTAAGCTAGACGAGGAATCTTTGCCCTCCAGGCCATTTCAATTATAATGTTATTATCCGGCATTATTCCCATAGGTAAGGTTACTTTAATGGAAATATCCTCTTCCTGGTATTCCACCGTCACCCCATTAACCTTTATAGCATCAACTATTAACCAACCTTCCTCAAAACCATTATAGTAGGCATCAGCAGGCGCCGGAGAATGGTTAACATTACGGAAGGCATTTGGATAAGCGGTAAACCATAATTCACTAAGATTTTTATTGGACAAATTTTTGGTATCAATAGTAGTGTTTCCATAAAGAATACGGTCATTTATGTCCAGGAATAACCTCATATTATAGCTAGTAAGCTCAGCTGGCGGGAATTCATTATCTTGTTTGGATGTTGAAATAACCAAGTTGCTTTCTTTAGGTTCAGCATTAATAAAAAAAGGAGCACAAATTACGCCAAATATAATAGCAACTAGATAAAATACATACCTATTCACAAACCTCACCTATAAAATTATCTTAAAAAATTATACAGTATTTTAGACAAACTGTCTTAACCCTTTTTTATAGTAAAACTCATGTAAATCTATATTAAGAATCGGCAGGTTGCATATCTATTCGGTTATTCTCCCGAGGCATAACCTGCTGTTAATAATTCAATCTCTGGGGCTGCTTCTTCCAGAGCTACTATCACTAATGGATCGAACAAGGTACCGGAGCCTTTTTTTATCAAAGTTATGGCAATACCAGGGCTAACCCTCTCTTCCTCAGTACTTAACCGGGTCAAAGCATCATAAAAATCAGCAACAGCAATAATACGAGCAATAAGGGGTATATCAGTTCGGCTAAGTCCCAAAGGGAAACCGCTTCCATCATAGTGTTCATGGTGATACCTAACTGCTTCCCTAACCTGTTTGAATATACCTGACTCAGGTATATTTTCAGCTCCCAGACTGGCATGGTCTTTAGTGAGGCTAACCTGATTATCTTCATCTATATTACCGGATAATTCTATAATTTTTCCTATATCATGTAGCCAAGTAGAGTATTTTAATACCTTAACCTCTTCATCATCCAACCCCATCTTACTAGCTATTAGATTAGAAATAGCATAAACCCGTTCACTATGCCCTGAAAACACCGGGTTAACAGCATCTATTGAGGTTAGAAAAGCTTTTATCAATACTTTTTCCTCCTTATCAATACTTTTCTGTATGAACCAACTTTTTAGAAAAAATCTGCCTTGTTTAACTATTAAGTCAAGTTCTTCTAATAATTTTGGGTTTAGCTTATGAGGTTTAGAATGTGCCAAGAATAAAACAGCCCGCTCTTTTCCGTGTTTTATAATAGGATAAGCCGCTAACCACGCTACTCCCGGAGGCCAGTCTACAGCAGCAAATTCATCCTTATTAATTTCTACCCATATATCAGACTCCATAACCATGGGTTGAGGGAAAGAAGTTATAAATGAATTAATATGATCGTCTCCAACTTGAAAACCATTTTCACCAGAAACTATTACAAGAGATTGATCTATTTCAAGTAAACGCCGGCTCCACCTGGCTACCCGCTCCATAGACTCCTTAACCGTATTTTGCTGTCCAATTTCTTGCAATGCTTTAATTATGATCATTAATCTAAAGGATCTCTGACCCCTTTTTTCATTCAGTGCTATAAAATAGGTGGTTAGAATTCCTGCTATCAGGATCACAATAGCAATAATTATATATGGAATCCACCCGCTTAAAATTATAGCAGTTAACAGTGCGGTAATGACTAGCCCACTTAAAACTACCTGTTTAGATTCCATAACCGCTCCTCAAATATATTTTTTAATAACCCAATACTGCAAGCATATAGTATTATTCCCTAATTTGTACTCCTTCGACATCTGCTATATTTTATCCTTCTATTTAGGCAATACCACCCTCTTAAATAAGTAACTTAATTAACCCCATGGCCGTGGACCACACCACTCTGGGAAAACTTAAACGGACCCTTTCTCTACAAAACCTTTCTAGTTAAATTATCTAATACCTTGGTTAATTTTTAACTCCCGTTAGCTTCTGCTATAATTAGGTATATTAAAATAATGAAAGGGCGGTAATATGAATAAAAATCCAGAAGTGACTATAGAAATGGAAAATGGAGATATCATTAAAGCTGAGCTCTATCCTGATATAGCTCCCAATACAGTAAACAACTTTATTTCCCTTATCAACCAGGGCTTTTATGATGGCCTGGTATTCCACCGAGTAATACCAGGTTTCATGATTCAAGGTGGCTGTCCTCAAGGTACTGGTATTGGGGGCCCAGGCTACAGTATTAAAGGCGAATTTGCCAGCAATGGTTTTTCCAACCCCCTTAAACATGAACGGGGAGTTTTATCAATGGCTAGAAGTGCTCACCCCAATTCGGCCGGTTCCCAGTTTTTTATTATGGTAGCCCCAGCACCCCACTTGGATGGTGAGTATGCTGCTTTCGGAAAAGTAATTGAAGGTATAGATACAGCTGATACCATTGTAAATACTCCACGAAATTTTAGTGATAAACCTATAAAGGAACAGAAAATGGAAAAAGTTACCGTAGAAACATACGGTATTGAGTATCCTCAGGTAGAAAAAGCCTAATTTCAAGAACGAGTCACAGGAGGATCTAAGATGTTTAAGAAAAGCAGCAAACAACCTGTATCCCGAAATTGTTTTGTCTGCGGGGTGGAAAACCATAACGGTTTGAAAATGACTTTTTATAATGATGATGAAGCACAAGTAGTTTGGTCAGAGTTGGTCGTCCCAGATTACTTTAATGGCTATCCTGGAGTAGTCCATGGTGGTATCGTTGCTACTATCCTTGATGAGACATCAGGTAGGGCGTTGCTTCAATACGGAGATGATGACAACCTGATGCTAACTACCCATATGCAAATAAAATACCGTAAACCTACCCCCACCAGCCAAACTCTTTTCGCCGTGGGCTGGATGGTTCGGGATAGCCGGGGACGTGCTCAGGTAGCCAGCGAAATCCGCCTGGCTGATGGTACGGTAACCGCTGAGTGTAAGTCTATCGTTGTTAATCCCCCTGCAGCGTTTCTTAAAACGCATAACTGGAGCGAAGAAAAACCTTTCTGGAAAGTACGCGAAGATTAAATTAGTTACCTGACCTATCCAGTATAACTTATAGTCTTATCAGGATAGGTCAGGTGGAGATCGATATTACTACCATTTTTACACCCTTTTTTATTCAGTAAATGACTGACCATTTTAAGAGCTAAATCTGGTTGATTATTTTGTTGGCTTAAATGGGCTAAAAATACTTGCATTTTGTGCTTGGGGTTAATACCGGCAATTACAGCTGCAGCATGATAATTAGAAAGATGGCCATACCTTCCCAAAATTCTTTTCTTAAGATAACCTGGATAAGGACCGTTAATAAGCATATTAAGGTCATGATTACATTCAAGCACAGCCAAATCTGCACCAGTTAATGCCTGCCATATATTATTCGTAATTGTACCCATATCAGTAGCAATTACCCACTTTTTCCGGCGGTACTCAAAGGAAAAACCAACTGGATCAGCAGCATCATGAGAAATATTATGGGCTTTTATCTTTACCTCCCCAATCTTAAACTCCTTTTCGATAGCGTTAAAGCACTTTTCCGGTAGTTTGTGGTGACAGGGTATCGCCTCCCAAGTAGCTGTTCGGGTAAATACCGGTAAGTGATAACGACGAATTAAAACATCTAAACCTTTAACATGATCAATATGTTCATGGGTTATTAAAACTCCATCAAAATCCTCTAATTTAACCCCTATTGCTCTTAGCTTGTTTTCTATTCTACGGGTGCTAATACCCACATCAACCAGTATCCTAATATTGCCAAACTTAAAATAAGCCACATTCCCAGTACTACCACTGGCAAGTATATGTACCTCCATTATGTAAAGCTGCTTCTCCTCTTCCTTTTAATCCGTTAGCATTGTTCCTTTTAGACCACCCTGTCGGCGCTGTGGTTAATGATGCGCAAACTAACCTAAAGTATAATCTTCTGTCCGTACCGCTCGGCAAAGACAAACTCTTCTAAAGGTTTACGTGGAGGTGCAATGCTTGCTTTTGCGGGATACCCGACTGGTATTATTTCTACTGATTCTACCCCATCAGGAAGACCTAGCAATTTATCAATAGCCAGGTGGTCAATATTTCCTATATGAACTGTTCCCAGCCCTTTTTCATGAGCGGCTAGGCATAAATTTTGACAAGCAATTCCCACATCAAATAAATACCAATCTCCTTTATTTGTTGTTTGTACCCCTTTTTTGTATCCAGCTACACCCTTCCTAGCACAGAAAACTAATACTACCGGAGCCTGAATTACACCCTGCGCTGATGGATTGTTTTGAGGTATTTTTTCTGATAACTGTTGTTTTAGTGCCGGGTCTTTTACTACAATAACTTCCCAGCATTGGGTATTTGCCCAAGATGGTGCCCATTGTACCGCTTCCAATAGCTCCTTTAAGATATTATCCGGTATAACCTGATCAGTAAATCTTCTTATACTTCGCCTATTTTTTATACATTCTAATACTTGCATAATACACCTCATTTCTAATTATTGCTATTTGTAATAATTATACCATAAAAAATAATCTTATTACCTTTTGGGCACAAGATGCTTTCTACCTCTTACTTATACAAAAGCTTTAGTTCGGTTATCGTATTTTGTTAAATCTGTATAATTGATTTTTTTAGGCATAAGCTAAAGTCAAAAAAGGAGGGAGCTTTTTGCGAATCAGCGACCCAAATAAACTGGTGGCAAGGGTGATGGAAATCAAGACTGGTCCAGTAATGAGTGAGGTAATTATGGATGTCGGGGACCAGGCATTTACTGCGACTATAGGTACTGCTGCCCTTAATGATTTAAACCTAAAAAAAGATGATCAGGTATTTGCTATGGTTAATTCCACCATGGTTACTATTATTAAAGATACCCAAAAAGAACATCACAATTAAATTTTCTCTAACTAGGCGGGGAAGTTTTTTCATATGATCATGTATAATCTCCCCGCTTTTCCTTACACTATCAATCCAACCTCTACTTATATTAGGAGATATGCTTTGTATACTGTTGTATTTTACTTAGGCCCTATGGGTGCGCTCTGGGGATATAACCCCTATAAGTAGTTAATTTATAATTAACCATAGCACTTGATTAATTACAACTATTCTAAAAGCCCAAAATAAATATCAGGTTTACGGCATAATTATAAGTTATGGGGGAATAGCTTTTGAAGAAATATGCGGGCTATCAGGTGTTAAAAGACTTCTACCTGCGTTTCCAAGAACACGAGGTACCAGCCCTAGGTGCACAGTTGACCTATTATCTTTTGCTAGCCTTTTTCCCTTTCCTTATCTTTCTCTTAACCTTATTAAGTTATACTACTATTACTAGTGAACAGGTCCTTTATGACTTATCCCGAATACTCCCAAGGGACGCATTTAAGGTTGTTCAGGAAGTAGTGCGACAGACCTTAAACACTAATCGCCAAACCCTGCTCTCTCTCGGCGCTCTTTTTACCATCTGGGCCTCATCCAATGGAGTTAATGCAGTTATTCATGGTATAAATAAGTCTTATGGTGAAAAGGAAAACCGGCCTTTTTGGAAAGTCCGGGGAATGGCCATCTTTTTTACTATTGGCCTTACATTAGTAATAATCATGGCTTTTGTTCTTTTGGTATTGGGTAAACTGCTGGGACAGACTTTATTTGCCGGAACCGGAAATACAGATCTTTTTGTGAAAAGCTGGCAGATCTATCGTTTTTCTATACCACTAGTAGTTATGCTAATAGTCTTTATGTTTTTTTACCGCTATGCTCCCAATAAAAAAACAACCTTCCGGGAGACTATCCCCGGAGCATTATTTTCCAGCCTGGGCTGGGTTTTTACTTCACTGGCCTTTTCCTTCTATGTTAATCAATTTAGTAACTTCACCCGTACCTACGGTAGTCTAGGTGGAATAATTATATTACTATTATGGCTTTACCTAAGTAGTATCATAATTCTTATTGGTGGTGAAATTAATGCCACCCTTGCCAGGAGGGAAAAGACCACAAATCCATGATTAAACGGCAGAGCCGGTTAAGCCCTGCCGCTACGATTGCTTTTAAATTTATTAAACTATTTTTTCTGTATTTTGGCCCAACTATCTTTTAAAGAGACAATACGATTAAATACTAATTTTTCAGGGGTTGAGTCCTGGTCAAGCCCAAAATATCCCTGGCGAATAAACTGGTAGCGACTTTCCCCTGTGGCTTGGGCTAAACTAGGTTCGATCATACAGGAATCCAGTACTTCCAGCGAATGGGGATTTACTTTAGCAGTAAAATCCTCTTCCTCATCCTCTTCCGGGTTCTCATCCAGGAAAAGATGATTATATATCCTGACCTCTGCGGGTATAGCATGTTGTGCTGATACCCAGTGGCATGTCCCTTTGATCTTACGGCCAGCGGTAATACCGCCGCTTTTAGAATCAGGGTCATAACTGCAGATTAGTTCTATTATCTTCCCATTTTCATCCTTTACAACCTTTTCACACTTAATAATATAAGCACTTTTTAAACGGATTTCCCCGCCAGGAACTAGGCGAAAGAATTTTTTAGGTGGGTTCTCTCTAAAGTCTTCTTGTTCAATATAAATTACTCGGGAAAATGGTATCATCCTTTTCCCCGCTTCTGGGACCTCAGGGTTGTTTTCAGTTTCCAGCCACTCTACCTGACCTTTTGGATAATTATCAATAATAACCTTTAACGGTTGCAGAACCACCATAACCCTTGGAGCTTTCAGGTTCAACTCTTCCCTGATGCAATGTTCTAAAAGGGCTATATCTACGATACTATCCCGTTTGGCTACACCAATGCGATTACAAAAATCCCTTATCGCTGTAGGGGTATAACCCCGCCGACGTAAGCCAGATATGGTAGGCATACGAGGATCATCCCAACCCCTTACATATCCTTCCTCAACTAATCTCCTGAGTTTTCGCTTACTCATTATTGTATGGGTAAGATTTAAACGGGCGAATTCAATCTGCTGCGGGCGCCCATGTACTTCCTGGTCGTAGTCTACATTGTCAATAATCCACTCATAAAGTGGACGATGATCTGCAAACTCAAGGGTACAGATTGAGTGGGTGATATTCTCCAATGCGTCAGACAAGGGATGGGCATAATCATACATAGGATAGATACACCATTTACTGCCTGTACGGTGATGGGGAACCCTGAGAATTCGGTATAATACTGGATCTCGCATATTAAGATTAGGTGATGCCATATCTATTTTAGCTCTTAGGACCCGGGAACCATCCGCAAAATCTCCTGCCCGCATGCGGGCAAATAGCTCCAGGTTTTCTTCCACTGAACGGTTCCGGTAAGGACTTTCTATACCAGCTTCAGTAAGAGTTCCCCGGTAATCCTTGATCTCTTGAGCGGAAAGGTCACAAACATAAGCTTTACCTTTTTTTATGAGCTGAACAGCATATTGATAAAGTTGCTCAAAATAATCAGAAGCAAAAAAAATGCGATCTTCCCAGTCAAAACCTAGCCAGCGAACGTCCATTTTTATAGATTCAACATATTCTGTTTCTTCTTTGCTGGGGTTGGTATCATCAAACCGTAGATTTGTAATACCTCCATTAGCAAGAGCCAGACCAAAATTGAGGCAAATCGACTTGGCATGACCAATATGTAGATACCCATTAGGTTCTGGTGGAAATCGGGTATGTACCCGGCCTCGATTTTTGCCCATACGCAAATCTTCACTGATAATGCTCTGAATAAAGTTACCCGGCACCGTTACTTTGTCGTTATTGTTCGGTTCTGGACTCATTTTTTCAAATTGCGATTCAGTCATTATCTATCCTCCCTAGATAGGTGTATCCTGATCTAATTATTTTCTTCACAGAATAATAGGATTTTAGCAAATAATCACTATCTATTATTACCTATATTTTTATCGAATACAAACGTTTATAATTATACCGTCAAACAGGTTTCCCTGCAAAAATTAAGTATAATTCCCTATAAACCTCCGAATCATATTACTGACTATGATTAGCTATGGGAGGAGGTTTATTATAAATATGGAGAATAGAAACCGCTTAATTGTCTTTATAGCTATAACCTTAATTACAGCAACATTTTTTTATCTCCAATCCCCACCCTTTAAAAAACAAGCTGTGCAAAATACTTCAGAAAAACTTTCCCAACAGGACATGGTAGCCCTGAATGAGTATATTCCTGACTTGAAGATAGATTTAAGATATGCAACTGCAAAGAATTTTACCGGTACCAAAATTTATGAAAAAAATATAGCTTATCTGCGAAGGGGAACTGCAGAAAAGTTAAAGGCTGCTCAGGCTGAATTCTCCTCAATGGGTTATACCATTAAGGTCTGGGACGCATATCGTCCACCTGCAGCTCAATTTAGTCTTTGGAACAGTTACCCTGATTCCAGGTTTGTCATTAATCCTCATAAAGGCTTTTCTTATCACTCCCGGGGAGTGGCAGTAGATGTTACCCTGGTAAAAGGAAACAAAGAAATCCCTATGCCTACTGGATTTGATGATTTTACGGCCAGGGCTAATCGTGATTACAGTGATGTTAGTAAAGAAGTTGCCGACAATGCACGTCTACTGGAACAAATAATGGTAAAGCACGGTTTTAATAGTATCTTTTATGAATGGTGGCACTTTATTGACCAGGACAAGGACCAATATCCGGTATATTATCTTGAATAAAACTCTTTTTGCCCATAACAGTTGCTCTTAAAAAATAGACTCCGGTGAACTGCTAAGGAATTAAGCCTATCCTTGAAAACCGTTTTAGCCTTGGACGCATTTTTATTTTTATCTTGGGATATGCTAAGAAAAAAAGGAAAGGATGATTGCCAAATGGGAGATGCTCGGATTCAAATACTTAACCAAGGGCCAATTATTGTAGCTGGGCATGTAGCTCTGGTGGATGATGAAGGTTATACTATTGAACACCAAGAACCAGTTGCCCTATGCCGTTGTGGTAAATCAGAAAATATGCCTTACTGTGACGGGATATCAAAAGGAAATATGAAAACCTGTAGCCGTGCCCAAGGAATATTATAATGCGTTTCATTTGTATTTACGATACCCCAACCTCGAAGAGAGGTATACTGTAATTATTATACTGGGGAAGCACTCGTTCTCTCTGAATAGCCGGGGGCTTATCACTGGATACTGGTGGACGAATATGATGAGGAACAGTTAGGACAACCACTAGATTTTAGTTCCTTGCCTCAAGTTGCACAACAATTTGTCTTGCAAGAATCTAGCCGAAACCTTGAACAAAATAAATCTCTAACCCTTTATTTATTAAAACCAGGACTCCAATCACTAGGAAAGATAAGGATTTCTGGTTATTTTAACTATGAATCCTATTTGTGGTACGGTTCACCTTTTAATATTTTAAAACCACGATACAATTGCTCACTGAGAATAAGAACAGCCATTTGGTGAGGAAAAGTCATTGAGGAGAAAGAAATAAGTTGGTTTGCCCTTTGCTTTACCTTATCAGATAAGCCATATGAGCTTCCTATTACTAGGTTAGTCCTGCTCTTACCTGAGAGATTCCATTGCTGTATTAGTAAAGCCAATGCTTCCGAACTAATTCCGGTACCCTTGATATCCAGTGCTACCAAAATATCATCATTATCTACTAACTTTAAAACCTTCTCCCCTTCTTTATTAAGAACCTTTTCAATCTCTTTTTCAGCCGCACGGGGGTTGGTTTTCTCCTCCAATCCATCTATTAATTCAAAATTCGCATAAGGTTCTAATCTTTTTAGGTATTCTTTAACCCCGCTCAAATAAAAAGCTTCTCTTATTTTACCTACTGAAATAATCCTATATCGAATATCTGTCATCTCCCTGTAAATTATTTCCTAACGTTAAAAATAATGCTAGAAATTTTGGTAAAAAAGTATATATCCCAGCGTATTCCACAACTAGAGTAACTATTTTTGTCTACAAACTTAGCCTAAACATTAATACAGTAATTCTTTTTATAAATACTTCTAATGTAATCGGATATTAATTGCCGCAAAAAATCCCTAACAGAAGAGTAACCGGGCTATACCCATGTGCATAGTATACACCAAGTTATGAAAAAGGAGGTAAAATGATGCCGCATCCAAAAAGACGGCCATTTAAATTCAGAGGTACATTGCTGCCACATCGAAGAAGACACTCATTTGATTTTAGTGACAAGATACATCGAAGAATACGGCCACTTAACTTTATTGGATCTATACCTGCCGATGGTTCAACCAACGTTTCGCCGCTTATCCGTAACATTATTCTTATATTCGATAAAAGTGTATTCGATCACTCCGTACGGAGACATAACCGCTTCCAGATTCATGTATGGGAGGGTACCAAACGTCTTGAAAAAGGTATTGATTACCATCTGTCTCGGTCCTTTGCCTTCGGTGGTCGCCGCAAGATAATTATTAGAATGACTAGACGTTTGGCCGCCAACACTGAGTATACTGTTGCTATCTTCCCTCACCTAACTTCCAGGGATGGGGAAAAGCTTGGGAAAACCGTTATTATCAAATTCAAGACAGGAAGGAGACGAATAGTTCCCCCACCTATTGAAGAATAACTCCCTCAAGATCACCTAATTAGATATGTTTATTGTATGAGTGTCCGGATATGTTTGCAGGCATTCCTATCCGGACTTTTTATTTATCTAATTTCACATTAAAGGTCTTACGCTCAGTTTTACTTGCTTGGCTACGAGGCAATCTAAGTAATTCTACCTTTACTACCTGTCCGATTTTTTTACTAAATATTAATCCCTGTAGTTGGAAAGCTGTTTCTATATTTACTCCATCTAATTTATTTATTATATCATATGACCTAATACCAGCCTTATCAGCGGGCCCGCCTTTTACCGGTTCCACCACTACCCCATTCGCAATTGGAAGATTAAAATAACGCGCCTCATCTTTGCTTATTTCACCAATTATCTTAATTCCCATCAAGGGGCGTACAACCTTACCGTATTTTTTAATATCGGCAATTACCAATTGTACCTGGTTGGAAGGAATGGAAAAACCCATACCCTCAAAACCCTCGGCTGCTATCTTAACCGTATTTATTCCTATTAATTTCCCTTCAAGGTTCACCAGAGCGCCACCACTGTTACCAGGGTTGATTGCGGCATCTGTCTGTATAAGGCGAAAATTAAAGCCCTCTTCAGTTGTAATCATGCGATTTAAACCACTTATTATCCCTGCAGTAACAGAACGGGCAAAACTTAAGCCCATTGGATTTCCAATTGCTACTACTTCCTGTCCTACTATTAGTTGGTCAGAGTCCCCAAAATGAGCTGGAGTCACCTGCCGCTCGACTTGAATTTTAATTAGGGCTAAATCAGTACGTGGATCAGCACCAATTATTTTAGCCTCTTTTTCAGTACCATCAGCCAGGCTTACTATCAATTTATCGGCATCTTTTACCACATGGTTATTTGTGACTATATAACCGTCATGATCAATAATAACCCCTGAGCCAGTCTTCTCCAGGCTGCGCTGGTTGAAAAGGTCTCCATTACTACTTAAATTGGTAATCCCTACAACTGATGGACTTACTGCTGCTGCAACTTCGCTTATAGTTCCCTTTATCTTTACTTGCTCCTCCACCGTAATGGGTTTAACTGATACATTTTTATTGTTTAATACATATACTGCACTAAGACCAACACCAAAAAATATAAGAAAGTACAGAATTGCCCTGACCACTTGCCTCTTCACGCTATTCCTCCTTGGTTTTTTTTTCTCTTAAGATTAGGAAGCAGTCATATTTTCTATCGCTTAAACATTAATTATACTGTTCAATATCTTCCATAAAAAAAGGCGTTTGTTTTACAAAATATAAAACAAACGCCTTATCAGCTTTTCTTTAGTCCTTAACTTTAGCACCTAAGTTCTTAAGTTTGGTGCAAATGTTTTCATAACCCCTGAAAATATGAACGGCATCTTCAATAATGGTATCACCTCGAGCCACTAAGCCAGCAAGTACCAAAGCCGCACCTGCACGTAAGTCAGTTGCCTTTACCCTTGCTCCATAAAGAGTATGAACTCCCTCTACTACTGCTGTATGACCCTCAACTTTTATATTTGCACCCATACGTTTAAGTTCATCTACAATCTGAAACCGGTTTTCAAAAACATTTTCCACAATTATACTAGAGCCATTTCCTAAAGATAATAATGCCATCATCTGTGACTGCATATCAGTTGGAAAACCTGGATAAGGAAGGGTTTTTATATCAGCCGGCAAAATCCTTTTTGGTGCCCTGACCAGTATGCCTTCTTTCCCTTCACTTACATAAGCTCCTGTTTCTTGAAGTTTAGCTACAATAGGATGTAAATGGGTGGGGATTACATTTTCCACTAATACTTCGCCACCAGAAATAGCAGCAGCTACCATATAGGTCCCTGCTTCAATCCGATCTGGTATTATGGCATAACGGCAAGCCTTAAGTTTCTTAACGCCTTCGATCTTAATGACATCAGTTCCGGCCCCCCGAATTCGACCCCCCATTGAGTTTAAATAATTGGCTAGATCGACAATTTCTGGCTCTTTAGCGGCATTTTCTATTATTGTCTGGCCTGGAGTCCTGGAAGCCATCATAATAATATTCTCAGTTGCACCTACACTGGGGAAATCCAGGTAGATTCGCGCACCCTGGGGAGCAGAAGCCTTGGAATGAATATAACCGTGCTCAATAGTAACTTCGGTTCCCAAGGCTTGTATTCCTTTTATATGAAGATCCATTGGGCGTGAACCTATATCACATCCACCTGGCAGGGATATCGTAGCCTCTTTTTGCCGTCCCAGCATAGCACCTAGAAAAAGATTAGATGCCCGCAATTGTTTAGCTAGTTCATAAGCAGTATGATTTTTGATTGCACCTGCCGGCGAACAGATTGATAGACTACCATCCTCGTTCCATAATGTATCCACACCAATATCATTTAATATTTCTATCAATACCTCTACATCACGAATCCGGGGAAGATTATCTAGTATGGTTTCACCCTCAGCCATAATACTAGCAACCATGATTACCAAACCTGCGTTTTTAGCTCCACTAGCTCGTACAGATCCATATAGGGGATTACCCCCCTCTATAATTAAAGTATCTTTCAAGATTTACACCTCTTGTTAAGAGTCATAGGTTATATGACGGTAAAAACTATCTTCCCACTTATTATAGGAAATTTTCAGTACATTTTCGATAGCCTTTTCTAAACTCCTTCCCTCACCCAGTTGCTGCATTATTTGAAAAAGGCTGTCCTCTCCCCATTCATTAACTATAAATTCTATGATCTGCAGGGATTCCCAATAGGCAATAGACTGATCTAATTCATCAAATTGTTTTCCTAATTGTTTAAGTTCATAGTATTCAACTTGTTGCCCATAAACAAAAGGTTTAGCAAAGGTAAAGCCAGTAATTCGTTTTTCAAAATACTGTGCTACCCCTTCTGTCCACCAGCGATTATAATTCCCCCCGGTCATTTCGTCAACCATTAGATGTATAAATTCGTGTACCATAGGTCCCTCCCGGGCAAAATAATACTGCATATCGTCCTCAGTTAACCATTCTCGGGGGGATAATATTCTAATTGAACCTGCCCAATAAACCCCCATTGCATTTGCATCCTTATCCCAACCAAAACTTTTGGATAAACTAATGCTATCGGGATATACTACTATTGTGGTACGCTGAGACGGCTCCATCCCAAACACATTACTTACTGATTTATAAGCATCTTCAGCTACCTCGGCAATCAATTTGATATAGGGCTGATCAATACTGGTATATTTAATATCGTAATGTTCACTTTGATAACTATTAAAATATACAGTTTTAATCGCTATTTCCTGTCCAACCAGGAAGCGCATAGCCGATTGACTATTTTTGCTGATAAGCAAGGTTAATACTAGAACCAGTACCAGAACCAAGCCAATATTCTTAGCAGTTAAAGCTGTTTTAACCCCCAACATAATCCTCTCTCCCCTCTGTCCACCATTATACTATGCCCAGGATTAGAAGAGGGGAAACAAATAGTGGCTTTATTCCCGCAAATACTCAACCACAGCTATTCCTGCCAGTGCCCCATCACCTACAGCAGTTGCAACTTGTCTGCCTTTTTTTACTCTAATATCACCAGCTGCAAATATTCCTGGAAGCGATGTTGCCATAGTGTCATCTGTTGAAAGGTATCCATTTTTAGTTTCTAAAAGATCTTGTATAAAGTCAGCCGCCGCTATTAAACCGATACTGACAAACAATCCTTCAACCTCAAGGGTCTCCTCTACTCCGGTATTTACATCCTTAAGGATAACTCTTTGCAGCATCGCATCACCCTCGATTCGTTTTATTGTTTTATTTAATAGTAATTCTATTTTTTTATTTTCAAACAATTTATCTAATGCGGTTTGGTTTGCGCGGAAGCCTTCCCGGCGATGGATCAAGTAAACCTTAGAAGCTACATCTGCAAGATATAAAGCCTCTTTGACCGCAGAATCGCCACCACCCACCACAGCAACAGGACAGTCCTGAAAAAATGCTCCATCACAGGTGGCACAATACGATACTCCGCGACCTAAATACTCTTTTTCCCCTTCAACCCCCAGTTCCCTTCGTCTTGCTCCAACGGTAATAATGACTGTACGAGTCAAGTAAAAGCCTTTCCTGGTAATGACCCGCTTGAATTCCTTTAAATTCTCAATCCCAATTACTTCTTCCAATTGGATTTCAGCTCCAAAGCGTTGCGCTTGTTTTAAAAAATTCTCCATAAGGTCAGCACCATTTATACCAAACGGAAATCCAGGATAGTTATCAATCTGATCAGTCTGCCCAGCATTTCCTCCTAAAAGAGTAGATTCAAGTACTAATGTCTTAAGTTTTGCCCTGCCAGTATAGATTGCAGCACTAAGCCCAGCTGGTCCTCCGCCAATTATTATTACATCATACACAGGCTATACCCCTTTCATGCCTAAAACTACAAAAGCCCTGACCATTGGCCAGGGCTCAAGTTTTACCTAACGTAGGTAATTAAGTGGATTCTTGAAAGCTCCATTAACCAACACCTCAAAATGTAAATGAGGTCCAGTACTTCTACCGGTTGAACCTAACAAGGCAATTGTCTGGCCTTTTTCAACTTGCTGCCCATATGAGGCTTTTATAGAGCTGCAGTGAGCATACCGGGTAATGATTCCATTATTGTGGTTTACGATTACCAAATTACCATATCCGCCTTGATAGCCAGTGAAGCTAACATAACCTGAATCTGCCGCCCTTATTGCCTGGCCGGTAGAACCTCCTATATCAAGACCGGTGTGAGAGCCTCCATAATATTGAGTAATCGGACCATAAGTTGGCCAATCCAGAGTGCCAGAACCCCCACCTCCACGTGAAGCTACCCTAGTCACTTGAGTCCCTTTAACAATAACCTTGTTTATCGCCTGTTTCAAAATCTTTTCTTCAATAATATCAATTTCTTCAATTACACCATTAATTTTACTAGCCCGAAAAACTATACGTTTTTCTCCATTTTGCCCTTCATTCTTTACTCTTATGCTGCTAGGAGCATTTTTGTCAACAATAACTTCTGTTTCATAGGGAATTTGTTCATTCTTTTGCCCTTCTACCTGAGTCAAAACATTTATGTAAGGCTTACTCTTTACGAGAATTAATTCTTGCTCTAATTGTAAATTTTCACTAGTCAGGTGATTAGCTTTGACAATATCATCTACATACATATCATTACGCCTGGCAATTAGCCAAAGGTTATCACCTTCCTGAACAATATATTTTTCCGGATTTTCTGTTCCCGTACAAATTAAACTATATGCTTCATCTTCTGACAGAAGCTTATCTTCTGAGATTTTTTCTTCTTTTATAGTTACTTTTTCGGCAAACGAGATGGCAACCAGTTTCTCACCTGGCTCGGTTTTACTATATTCATTTTTAATCCTTGCCAAAAGCTTATTGGCTGCCTCCTTACTTTCCAAATATGCAATAGTCTTACCGTTAACCATTATTGCAGCACCTGGCACCTTGAATTCTATTGAAGTCTTTAATTTATTTTGCGCTTCCGCAAAGGATAACAGGTTGTTACGGTTAACTAATGACCGTTTACACTCTACCTTGGTTGCTAATTCCAATTCTTGCGAGCAACTTGCTTCTCTCTCTTGCTCAATCTTATTTAGAGCTTTTTCGAGATCAGCCTCGTGCTTTAGCGCAAATTGATATTCACCACCTATATAAACCGCAAACCCAGGAGTTTTCAAAGTAAATAATGAAATTACCCCTATAAAAATCATAATAACAGCAATTTTAAATAAATAGATTTTTTCCTTTTGCATAAAATTCATCTTATTTCTGCTCCATTTTTATTTTTTCGCATCATAATATTCTATGCAACTTTATAAAAGTCCTCCTTGTTATTATGCTTTTTTAGCATTCGCTCTTTTTCAGTTCATAATAAATAGCACCTTCGATACGTTTTTTATGCATGGTACAGCATAATTTCGCCGGATACTTTATATCACCGTTAGTAAAATAGTTATTGGCATGACAACCACCACCACAATAGTTTCTAGCCCAGCAACGGGTACACATCTCTTTATTCACCAGATAATTACTCTGAAATTTAGCTTTTATCTTTTCATCAACTAGGCCAGCAGCTATATTGCCCATCAAATACTCTTTTTCTCCAACAAACTGGTGACATGGATATATATCCCCTTCGGGGGTAATGGCTAAATAGTCTATTCCAGCCCCACAGCCACTTAAACGTTTAGCCAGGCATGGTCCCTGTTGTAGATTAAGATTATAATGAAAGAACTGAATATCCCTTCCCTTCTGGTGATACTCCAACAATACATCTGTAAGCTTTTCATATTCCGTAAGTACTCGTGGTATATCTTCTTCTTTAATTGCATAGGAACTATTTGACCCTGTAGCAGGCTCCAGGGAAACATTATCGAACCCCAAATCTAAAATGTGTCGTAGATCCTGGGCGAAGTCTAAATTATGTCTGGTAAAAGTTCCTCTAACATAATAGCTTACCGGCTTACATTTCACCATTTGCTGGATTTGTGGTACAACTTTATCATAACTTCCCTCGTCATTGGCAAGTATGCGATGGCGGTCATTAATTTGTTTTCTTCCATCCAGGCTTAAGATAACAGCAATATCATTTTCTATAATAAAATTCCTTACGTACTGATCCAGTAATAATGAATTAGTAGTCAGGGTATAATTAAACTTTTTTCCTGTCTCTTTTTCCAGCCTGCGTCCATATAAAACTAATTCTTTGACAACCTCGAAGTTTAATAGCGGTTCTCCTCCGAAGAAATCAACTTCTAAATTTTTAACCTGTTTACTAGCGGCAGCTAGAAAGTCAAATGCTTTTTTCCCCACGCTATAACTCATTAAGGCAGGCTTCTGCCCAAAATTACCTTGCTGGGCAAAGCAATAGCTACACTTCATATTACAAAGATGAGCTACATTTAGACAGAGTGCCTTGACCGGTAAAGTCCCTAGATTAAGGGGTATGTTTTCCGGGGGAGTAAAGAGCTCATTTGCTGCAAATGCAGCCACAATCTCATGAACTGCCTCCATAACCTCGTGTGATCCCCATCGCGAACTACAGTCATCTGCTGCCAAGTTAAAGTCCCCGTGATATTTTATAATACATTTAATTAAATCCATGGCAATATCATCTAGTACGTGAATAGCCCCACTATTTACATCAATTAAAATATTCATATCATCCCAGCGAAATAAATGAATGTTTGCCTCAAAATCATAGCTAGCTAATTTATACACTTCTTGACTCCTCTCCCATTTTCAGTGCATAAAAAAAGGGGCTTTGCCCCTAAAAGTAATAATTATCTATTGTTTCCTACAAACTTGATTACCCACTGTACACGAAGTTTTACAAGCCGACTGGCAGGAAGTTGCACATTCACGACAATTAATATCACCGTCGCGTCTTATATTAGCTTTTACCACTGTTTTTAGATGTTTTTTCATCTTAAACCTCCTTTAATTATTTATTTTATTTTATTATGCAATGCCCATAAAAATTCTATATAAAATGCAAGGGACGGGGTATCCCGTCCCTTGCATTATATCTTATTCTTTTTTCTATTGTAAAGATTTTTATAATTCCGTAATTTGTTTTTACTTAGCGTGCGATAACTACTGACAGGGACTGGCCGCCATAAGCTGCGATATTAACGAGACCATACTTAGCTCCGCTGCGCTGTAAACGATATACCATATTAACTGCCATAGCTGCACCAGTAGCAGCGCCAGCATGTCCATAAGCCAAGCTGCCACCATCAACATTTACTTTATCCGCTACATCTTGCCCTAATTTGTTGATAACAGCCAAACTATAGGCTGCAGACATTTCATGAATATCGATAAAGTCTAAATCTTTTAAGGTTATTCCTGCATTCTTAACTGCCTTCTCGATAGATTTTACGGTAGTTATTTCAGCTAATTTAGGATTGCCCGCGGCGATACCATAGCCAACCATTTTAGCCAGAGTTTTGCATCCTAGCTTTTGAGCCTGATCAGGAGTCATCATTATCATTGTAGCTGATCCATCAGCCCAAGGAGCAACATTAGCACTGGTAGCAGTTCCACCAGAATTTACAACCGGAAGTGCCATTAATTGTTCAATTGTAGTTGCTTTTGCTCCTTCATCAATATCAACAGTGATTTCTTTCTTTTTAACTTTTTTAACTACTGCCACGATAGCATCTTTCATGTTCGCAACAGCTGCAGCTGCTTTGGCTTTGCTTGCTAAAGTATATTCATCTAATTGGCTCCGGCTAAACCCATAATTCTCAGCTACAATATCAGCCAATGTAGCCGGACTCAGTTCTCCATAAATATCTACAGGCTGAGCATTTGTTGCCACTTCTTTTTTAGAATCATGGAAAGTAGTGTTGCCCTCACCAAATTGGTAGCGGGGGTGATTAATAAAATAATGAGCCTGGCTAAAACTTTCAATTCCTCCCACTACAATTTTACTATATTCTTCGGCCTTAATTTTATTAAAAGCACTAATAATGGATTGCAGCCCACCAGCACAAAGGGCATTGATAGCAAAGCCGGCTACATCTTGATCTAATCCTGCCAGCAGCCATGCATGTCTACCTACATTGGCCGGGAAACTGCTTTGCATCGCCTGTCCATAAATAACCAAATCAATTAATGCTGAATCTATTCCAGCCCGGTTTACCGCTTCCTTTTCCGAAATTGCGGCCAAATCTTGCTGTCTTTGATCCTTTAATGATCCCATATATAACCCAAAGGGTGTCCTTGCTGCACTTGCAATTACCACTTCTTGCATAGCCATTCCTCACTTTCGCTACTTAGTCTAAACGCTCTATAATACATGCTACCCCTTCGCCGCCACCGCAGCACATGGTAGACAGGCCATACTTTCCTCCAGTACGCTCCAAGCCATGTAACAATTTGGTAGTTATTATAGCACCACTACCACCTAGTGGGTGTCCTAACGCTATAGCTCCGCCCCACAGGTTAACATGTTTATCCATCCATTCAGGGTCTACTCCCCACATATCATACCATTCTCTATATACGGCGAGGCTTTGACCAGCAAATGCTTCATTAAGTTCAACTAAATCCATATCTTTTAGGGTCAACCCAGCCTTTTCCATGGCAATTTTGGTGGCTGGAACTGGTCCTCTACCCATAATACTTGGATCACAACCAGCAACACCTGCAGCCACTATTTTCGCACGGGGCTTAACTCCTAACTCAGCTGCCTTTTCAGCTGACATAATCAAGGTAACACCCGCACCATCGTTCATTCCTGAGGAACTTCCAGCTGTAACCGTACCATCTTTTTTAAATACTGGTTTAAGTTTGGCCAGATCTTCCATGGTAGTTTTACGAGGGAACTCATCAACCTTAAATATACCCTCAGTACCATCAGCTTTTTTATACTTAACAGGTATTATTTCTTTTTCAAAATCACCATTGGCTATAGCCTGGGCTGCTAGTTTCTGGCTTCTGAAACCAAAAGCATCCTGCTCTTCCCGTGGTATATTATGCATCTCGACTAAATTCTCCGCAGTTATACCCATAGGAATATTCCCATAGCGCTCTACTGGAGCAGCTCCTGGCCCACCAGCTAAAAGTGAGTCAAATATTGTTACATTGCTATTGCCAAAAGCCTGGTTGAATTCACCGGTTAGGAAATATTCTGCACCGCTCATTGATTCTACCCCGCCAGCCAGTACTGTATCGGCAAATCCATTCTTAATCATCTCATAGCCTTCAATCATTGATTGTAAACCTGATCCACATGCTATTGTCAAGGTATAGGCAGGTACATCTTCAGGTATACCAATCCTTAAGGCCATATTTCTGGCAATGTTGGCAGCAGTTGTATTCTGTTTAACCTGCCCCATAATGACATAATCATAAAGCTCAGGTTTAACCTTGGCTTTATTTCGTTCTACAACCGCCTCTGCCACCTGGGAAAGAAGATCAATAGCTGGTACATCCTTAATAGTACCGCCACGTTTACCAATGGCACTTCTTGCCATGTCCACTATTACTACTTCACGCATATAATCCCTCCGTTCTTATTAACAGCAAAGCTACAAAAATACCTTTTCTCCTTATAAGTTATATTACCTTAGTCTTCTATCTGTATGGGGAGGCAATTGACACAATGCCTCCCCATACATAAATAATATTTCACAATACCACTATTACCCGGAAGTTATTATAGCATAGACTTAAGCATATATGTTGATGCAAATACTGTTATTCGTGGTATTTTTAAAACTTAATATCGGTTCTTACTTTCTTTTCCCCGCTGGTATAATCATACCAGCCTTTACCGGTCTTTCTGCCTAAATCGCCAGCAAGAACTAATTTTTGCAGGGTTAAATTGGGAGCCCATTTACTATCTTTATACCCTTCATAAAGCTGATTAATTAGGCTATACCCAATATCAAGACCTGCAAAATCAGCCACTTCAAAAGGTCCCATGGGGTGATTAAGGCCCATCTTCATAGCCTTATCAATATCTTCTATACTAGCAACGCCTTCTTCCATGCAACGATAAGCTTCCTGTCTTAAGGCGTTATTAATTCGATTTACCAGAAATCCCGGAACATCTTTTACCCGCACACTAGTTTTGCCGATTTTAGCAACAAAACTCTCGGCAACCTCAATGGTTTCATCAGAGGTTTTAATTCCGCGAATAAGTTCGACCAGCTTCATTACTGGTACTGGATTGAAGAAATGCATACCAATAAATTTATCTGCACGGTCTACAATGGCTGCTACCTGGGAAATGGGAATTGAGGAGGTGTTAGTAGCAAAAATACATTCCGGTTTGCATATTTTATCAAGCTTACTAAAAATGTCTTTTTTAATTTCGATATCTTCAGCTACTGCTTCAATAATTAGGTCTGCATTTTTCGCATCTTCTAAGTTTACTGTATGGGTTATACGTGCGAGAACAGCATCACGCTCTTCTGCCGTGAGTTTACCTTTTTCAACTTTTCGATTTAGATTCTTGGTTGCTGTAGCAATTGCCTTTGGTCCTGCTACTGAGGTAGGTCTAGTCCAAAGAAGCACCTGGTAGCCAGCTTCAGCCGCAACCTGGGTTATTCCTGAACCCATAGCACCTGCACCTACCATCATGATTTGCTTTAGTTCCATGATCATTCTCCCTTTATTAAATTCATAAAATACAATTTATGGCGCAATTAATGAATACTAATTGCGCCATAAATCAACAACGATTTTTAGCCGTAGAATGTGAGCCCACCACTTACACTTATAATCTGAGCAGTCATAAAGCTTCCCAGATCTGAAGCGAATAGAATTACCTGGCCTGCTACTTCTTCCGGTTTAGCTAACCGTTTTAACGGAATAGCTTTTATTAAAGCGCCGCGTATTTTCTCTGGTTGTCCGGCAAATAACGGGGTATCGGTCGGTCCTGGGCATACGCAGTTTACCAGTATGTTAAACCTGGCAACTTCACGGGCTAATGATTTGGTAAAAGCAATAGTTGCACCTTTGGCTCCAGCATATACGGTTTCACCGCCACTGCCGCCACGCCCTGCATCACTGGCGATGTTTATGATTCTGCCTTCATTGGCTTCCATCATATCATCTAGTACTGCACGGCTGCAGTATATTACTGATTTATAGTTGACATCAATTACTTTATCCCAATAGTCAATGGGGTTTTTCCAGAATGGTTCAATTATATCCCAGCCAACACCATTAACTAAGACGTCAATTTTACCGCCCAAGCCTTCTTTTACTTTAGCTACCATTGCGGTTACAGAATCATAGTTAGTTACATCAGTTTTAACTGGTACGCATTTGCGCCCCATTTTTTCGATCTCTGCAGCTACTGTCTTTAAACCTTCTTCATTAAGATCAGCTGCACCTATATTAGCACCATAGGATGCTGCCATTAAGGCAACTGCTCTGGATATACCAGATGCTGCACCGGTTACGATTACGTTTTTACCGTCTAAACGCATTTGTCTTCCTCCTTTTTATATTCGAAATGTTAAGGAAGACTTTGAAGCCTTCCTTAACGCCTTCATTAGTCTTTAAACTTAAATACCTTCATAGCAGTTTCATAGAGTAAAGCTTCTTTAGCTTCCGGTTTTAGTCCTAAACCATCAATCTGCTTCATGCAGGTTGGCCAGTTAAGAACCGGATAGTCAGTTCCAAACAATACCTTGCCTAAGCCTCTGCCTTTGGTGTTCAGGAAAGCAACCAATTTTGGATCCCAATATTTAGGACCATGAGCGGTAGTTCCGATAAAGATGTTAGGATGTTTCCAGGAGATAGCAATAAGTTCTTCAATCCAAGGCCATCCAGTATGAGCACATACAACTCTTAACTGCGGGAAGTAAAGTGCTATATCATCTACCAGGATAGGCATTCCCATAGCACTGGGCATAGCTTCAGCAGAATGTCCGATCTGCATGATAACCGGGATATCAAGTTCTACGCACTTAGCATAGTAAGGGAAATACCTGGCATCATTAACAGGATATCCGAAACCATAAG
>JBMNOV010000114.1:0-3530 GCA_050943255.1 Syntrophomonadaceae bacterium | reverse complement strand
CGTTTGTTGCTGACTTTTCCTTGATTAGTTTAAAAACCTTCTTATATACTTTAAGTCTTTGTTTAATTTCCGGAGGTTTGGGAGGTATATTAGGTGTTGGTCTAAGTGATAAATCTATATAAAGTCAGACGTAAAATGGTAGCCGGGGTTACCCCCGGCTCGACTCGTTTAGTGCAGGTTCTATACCCATTATCTTAATAACCAGCTTATACACCACATTATTAATCCGCACACTAGAATTACAATACCTAATTTAAAACGCAGATTGTGCATAAATATGCCTCCTCCATAAAAACTACATTGTTTTGCGGAGGATTTACTGATAATTTTTATTGTAACGTATTTTAATATCTATTATTTAT
The DNA here is from genome assembly GCA_050943255.1 of Syntrophomonadaceae bacterium. GTDB lineage: Bacteria > Bacillota > Syntrophomonadia > Syntrophomonadales > Syntrophomonadaceae > UBA4844. The sequence goes on along the minus strand of JBMNOV010000114.1, from coordinate 3,168 downwards.
TATAATTACTTTATAATTTTGCTCAGTATGTTTTTCAAAAATCCGGGTATTTTGAAATAATAAACTTTCATTAGTATCCCCCTTTATTGTTAATTAAGGATTTTATATATTCTATGATTAGTGTATATAAAGGTGACACTTAAAACTTTAAGAAAAAATTAATTTAGGTGATTATGTGTCATTTAAAATAGTCCTTTAGATATGCCTGAAGATGCTTCCTTGTCAGCAGGTGGGTGTTGTTAATAGGTATACTATTTTTAAAAACATTGCTATAAGGCTTATTCTCCAAGCGAGAATCGAGAACTATCACTATTCCGCGATCATCTTCGCTGCGAATTAACCTGCCGGTCCCCTGTTTAAAACGTACAGTAGCATCAGGTAACATAAAATGCTGGAAACTATTTTTTTTGGCCAAACGGCATGAACGATCAGCTGCAATACAATATGGGTCTGAAGGAGATCTAAAAGGTAATCTTACAATAACTACACATTTAAGTGCATCACCTTTTAAATCGATTCCTTCCCAAAAAGTCTCTACTCCCATTAAAACAGCCCTGGGATTATGCAGGTATTCGTTTATTAAATGGTTGTATTCCCCATCTTCATACTGAACTAAGAGTGTTATATAATGCAGGTTACAATAAGGTTTAAGTAATTTAGCTATTTCATTTAGCTGGGTTCTCGCGGTAAAAAGCACCAGTATTTTTCCTTTTATAGTCAGGATAATTTCACTCAATGTTGATGCTAATGCTCCTATAAAATCCCGTTGTGATGGTTCAGGAATATCATTAATAATCAAAAGCTCGGCTTGCTTATCATAATTAAATGGAGATTGCTGCAATAAAGTATTTACCCGCTCATCAGCCATTAAAGCGTTTAACCCCATTTTAGATATAAAATAGTCAAAATGCCCTTCAGTTGCCAAAGTAGCTGATACCATTATTATACTTTCCTTATTGTGATAAAGGCGCTGGTTTAAAATAATGCCTGTATCTAATGACGAAGATGCTACAGATACTACCTGACCATGGTTGTATTCTAGCCAAGTAATTATATCATCTCTTTCCAGGTTTTCCTCCATAACTGTGGTTGCAATATAACTGGATTCATCTAAACTTTGAAGATACACTGTTAGTTCATTATTATCATTGGTATCATTGATTTTTTCCTTGATGGAACTTAGTTTAGTTAATAGGAGATTCATCTGGCCTTGCCAATCCAGATATATATCCATTGCTTGATTAAGCCATTTACTATCGTGATCCTGCCAGTTTATTATTTGGTTAAAATTTTGGTCTTTTTTTACTGTATTAGAATTTAGTACAGTAAATAACTCAAAAATTATTTCGAGGTTACGTTCCAGTATATTAACAGTTTCAGTGATTAGCGGCTGTAATGTTTGGTATTTCCCCTTTAATAGCTGCAGGTATCCCCTCTCATATCCTTTTTCCCGGGAGTATAACATTTGCAGTAGTTCACTAATTTCGGATAAAGAGAAACGTAAAGAGAGGTGATCAAAGGCTAGACGGTCAAAGGTATGAGCTTCATCAATAATTAAATACCGATATTGAGGTAAAATACTGTTTTCTGCCTGTATATCGGAAAGAAGCAGGGCATGGTTGGTTACAATTAAATCAGCTTTTTCCAGACTGCGTAACATCTTTAGGCGAAAACATTTTTCGTGAAAAGAACAGTTATCACGTAAACAGGATTTTCGATCAGCAGACAACACATACCAATATTTCATAAGAGAGCTATCGAGGCTTAGTTCTTTGCGGTCACCATTTTTAGTTTCTTCGGCCCAGCGCAGTATAGATTCTATAAAAGCTTGTTCACCTATTTCTAATTTTTTCCTGCCGGCAAGTATTTTCATATATTTATTCCAACAAATGTAGTTTTCCCTGCCCTTAGCTTCGGCAACATTAAATTCGCAATCAAGTACCTTTTTTATCTCTGGTATATCTTTGCTAGTTAACTGTTGTTGTAAGGCACGGGTACGGGTTGATATAACTACTTTTTCTTTTTTATCCAATGCCCAAAGAATAGCTGGAATTAAATAAGCATATGTCTTACCTACACCTGTACCAGTCTCAGAAACCAAAAATTCACTGTTTAAAAAGCTCCTGGCTATGCTTTCAGCCAGCTTTACTTGTTCTTGGCGATACCTGTACCCGTGTATATGTTGAGCCATTCTACCATTTATAGAAAAGTATCCTGCTACTTGCTCAGGACTAAAACTGTCCATGTAATTTATCTCCTTGTACCCATAACCTGTTAATACCATCTAATTATAGAACATTATTAATATAAGGGCTATTTAAACAAAGGATCCTGCGATCGCTCGCCAGGATCCTTACAAAATTGTATATTCTGATTAAGGTTAATAGAATAATTAATAATTTATGCCATAAAACAGGCCTTTAGGGTAATTGGTAATTATATTTAGGATAAGTTTATTTTAGTAATGAAATTTTTTTTATCTCTTTTAGTAACTTGGTAAATACCTTCTATGCTAACATGGTTGTTAATTAAGTTTTCTATATAATTTTTTAAATTATCGGGACTCAACTTTACGGACAGACCACAACTGGTGGAGATTTCTCTTAAAGTAGGTATAACTAAAAAATCTGCATTAAGCTTATTAAGCACCTTCTCCGCTTTCAATGCATGAGCTGTTGCCGAAAAGGTTAAGACACAATAATTATCACAATTGAAAAGTTGTGTCATCATATTTTTCACTCCTATGTCCTTTAATAAAAAGGATCCTAACGTATAGCTAAATAAATGCTCTATAGGGGTTTACTTCGAATAGCTTTAGCCAGCTCGAAGTATAATATAAAGCAATGTTACGATTCCTTAAACTTTTTAGTAACAAAACTGGTAAGGAGATATAATCTTATACAAAAGTTATATAATCATTAATGTTGTGATTTGGCCTAGTAAACTGGTTTTTAGCCCGCTTTTTTAAATTATATCATAAGAAAGTAACTATTTATCTATAATATTATGTTATAGTTTATACTGTTTTTTAGTATTCATCAATGATGCTATATATAAAGACTATAAACGCTATCCTAAAAGAGAGCCAAAAAAGATAAAAACGCTAGCGAAAAAGTGGACCACTCTGCCAGACCAATCCCCTATCATTGAAAGTGCAGAAATCAATGT
>JBMNOV010000113.1:0-3582 GCA_050943255.1 Syntrophomonadaceae bacterium | reverse complement strand
GTTTTTAAAGAGCTTCTCAATTTCATTTTTTGTTAATAATTTTTAGACTTATTTTAGAGGCGAGACATATTTCAGACACAAAGTTCCGGTATATTATAGACAGTTACAGAGATGTAACAACAAAAAAAGCTTTTCATACTCATACTCCACAGCCGGGATGGCTGTGGAGACCCCCTTTAACAAATAGAACTTTATATTTCTCCCCCCTTCCAATAAAGTTCTTTCCTTAATAGAAATAGTAAACCCCGTCGGAACGAAACAGTTCCGGCGGGGTTTGTTTTTGAGGAAATCCCTTATCATATTACCTTTTTCTCTTTAAGCGACGCGATTTCTTCCTCAGATATTCCGAGAAGATCATGATATACTTCATCATCAGATCCTCCAAGCGCCGGACTGCTTTGGTAAGTAATCTTAAATCCGCTCATCTGTGGAGCAAATCCCGGATATTTCACCTTGCCTCTTTGTGGATGATCTACGGTAACCATAATTCCAGTCTCCTCATATTGCGGATCATCCGTGATATCTTTTACATCCAGAAGTGCGCCCGCAGGAATATCATGGCTGGCAAGAATCTCCATTGCTTCTTCCTTAGTATAATTCTTGAGCCAATCCTTAATAGCAGTATCAACAAGATCTTTATTGGCAAATCTTGCATACGGATCCTTACACTCGGGACAAACTGCTTCTTTAAGATCCGGTCTGTTAATTACATCACATAATTCATCCCATTGATGCGATCCCGGATGACGGCTCGTATAAATATGCACATAATCATTTTGACCGAACGGCTTACATGGATAGGTATCGGAAGGTGCTACATCTTCCAACGGCATACCATTGGCAACTCTTCTGTTGGGCTTCCCGTTCATATAATATGGTTCCCACTGCGAACGGCTCAACGTGATCATGAAATCTTGCATTGCAATATCAATTCTCTGTCCAATACCTTCGCGCTCTCTTTGCAAGAGTGCCGCAACAATTGCACCGGCTAGTTCCTTTCCCGTACCGGAATCTGCTACAGAAATTCCGCACTTAATTGGTTTTTCAGGAAGTCCAGTTGCAGATACCATAACTCCGGTATGCGTAGCAATCGGATCAAAAGCCGGATAGTTGGCATACCTTCCCTTTCTATTGAAGCCTTTGAGACTGGCATAAATGATCTTTGGATTGAGCCTTTTACATTCCTCATACGTTAAACCAAGGCGATCCATAGATCCCGGGCCCATGTTTTCCACAACAACATCACATTTTTTAATGAGCTTTTTTAAAAGTTCAAGTCCTTCCGGCGTTTTTGCGTTGCATGTAATGGATTTTTTATTCATATTCATCGCAATAAATCCATATGAATCCACTCCCGGTTCCTTGGCAGTATACCTGCCAAGCTCTCCCTTTCCCGGTCTCTCTACCTTAAGGACCTCTGCACCGAGCCACGCCAGTGTTTCCGTACAAACGGTGCCTGCTTCAAACTGCGTCATATCAAGTACACGATAACCTGTTAATGGTGCCATATATATTCTGCCTCCTTAAACTCTCACTGTTTCCCTTTTCGTTTTTCTGCAGATGGAATCACCTGCTGCTCAATAAATTTACCCACAAGGTCTGTCATGGTATCTGCATTCCATTTACGTGGATCTACAGGATCTGCCTGGAAAATCAATACCGGGAATCCTGCTTCCTCCAACGCTTTCTTTATAAAATAACTTCCTTCCACCGCTTGCATACAATTCCCGGGAACCATATATACGACACCGTCAATGTCATTTTGTTTTGCCTGCTGTACATACCATGAGCTGTTCCATGGCGGCATATGCAGGAAATCCTCCATACCAATATATCTGGCTGCAAGTGCTCTCAACGGGTCATCTGATACATGATTTCGGATATATGCATCCGCCCCCATGGCAAGGTACATTGACCACATAAAAACCGCGCCATATTTCTTTTCAAAATTCTGATAAAAACTGAAATCGTGCCAAATTCCACGTCCGATCCACATCAACCTGTATTTTTCATTGGGCACTGCCGCTTCACCCTTATCCGCTAATTCCTTAATTTCATAATACAAGCTCTCCGCATGATCCGCCGCCCACTGGGTACCTCTCTGCCATTGCGCTTGCATTACTGCATTGATCGTATCCACGACTGTTACCGGAACGGGATGACAGGACGCAATCAGATCCCTGATCTTTTTGTAATACCCCTCCTGGCGATTGATCAGGTTCATGACGTGCTCCAATTTATTAATGTCAAACTGCTTCCCTGTCTTCCACTCCAAAAAAGCAATTAATCTCTTTAGGTCCTCTACTGCAAGATCCAATCGATCTTTGTCATACAGTTCCTCCCAGTGATCCGGTGCGAGCTCATACCAGTTCAGTGGAGTTTTCCGTGCGATGGTGTTTTCCATTACATAAAAATCCGCATTGTGATTTTTAGCAAAAAGCTCAAAAATCTTGGACTGACAGTCGCATGTCAATCTGGTAATTGCAATGGTTGGGTCCGGAAGTCCTCCCCAGGGACCAAGCGGATTACCTTCCGCATCAAATTTATGGTCATCCGGATCCAAGGATTCCGCAAATGCTGTAGCACAATACGAGCATAAATCATCTCTATAATTTGCGTCCCGAAGCAATCCAAAATACTTCTTCGTCATCCTCTTGGCCCCGCAAATTGCAGCCCACCACTGATTGACGACAAACGGAATATCCATAGCGCAAAGAATTTCCATAGGTACATCGGCATTAAGATATCCAAACTCCTCTCCACCATCCGAAACCCTCTTTTTAAGCTCAGAAAACCACTCTTTCTGATGTGCACTCGCAGCGGCTGTTGCCTTCAACTTTTTTACCGCCTTGGATTTTGATCGTTCCTCTGATATCGGCGCTGCAGAAGATTGTTTTACTTCATTCATGATTTCTGCCTCCCTTTGAGTGCATCTGAAAATTCTTTTATTCTCTGATTAAGAGTTTCATTCTTTTCCATCGGCCACTTCATTTTGGCAAAATATACTGTTTGCTTTCCCTGTGCAATAAGACTCTGATGCTGACTAGGATAATCCCAGCTCGCTGATTCCTCATACTCATTGTTATAAAAAATAACAGCATCCGCACGAGTTTTAGCAACTTCCCGATTCAATGCCTCTACTCTCTGACTGACAAAGGATTTCTTGCTGGAAAACTCTCTCAGCATATAGGTATCTACAATTGCCCTTTTGGTTGTATACGAAAAATTAAAATTCCTGTCATAATACCGATCTCCCCAGTCGGTATCTTCTCCAACAATCACAAGTCCCTTACTTTCAATCAGATCATACAACCTGGTGTCTTCCTGATTGGATCCGGTATAAAATACTCTGGGGTCACAAATAACCGGCCAGGATTTGGCTTCTTCTGCCACCTCTTGTACAAGAGCCGCATGCTCGCTGCGATCCATAAAAAATGCACTGCCGATGATCACCAGCGCCTCTGATCCATTGATGCGAATGTCTTCTCCATGACGTAAATCACCAATCCTGCGCAATGCATCCTTATCTGCATTACAGATCCTTGCCCCTGCCCGGATATCATCTACGCTCAGTTTTTTACC
>JBMNOV010000112.1:0-3630 GCA_050943255.1 Syntrophomonadaceae bacterium | reverse complement strand
CCAAGATAACTCAACTATGAAGTTGTATCAAAGCCAGATAGTGAGCAAAGTGGCTCACTTTTAAACTAGCATTAGTGGCTCAGTTTTTAATCAGCACAGTGGTTCACTTTTTGGTTGACATTCGCAATCAGGTTGAACCGGTTGGGGTTGCTGTAGGTTTAGGAGTTAAGCCGGCAGCTATTAATACTCTGTTTTCACAGGGAAACCTGCAATTTACCCAAAATCCTCTTGATCTAGCTATTACTGGCCCGGGTTTCTTTGCTGTGCAAGTTCCCGGCTATGAGGAGCCATTGTATACTAGAGATGGTTCAATAAAGATTGATGGCAATGGTCAATTAGTAACTACAAACGGAAGTTTATACTTGGGACCTGATGCTTTAGAAGAGAATTTTACCGACGTAAGGATATCTTCGGATGGCACTGTTACTTATTTACTTCCTAATTCCACCGAACCCCAGACTGCTGGCGAACCCTTAGAAGTATATAAATTTAATAATCCGGCAGGTTTGCGCAAGGTCGGAAATAACCTTTACCAGGCTACAGCTAACTCGGGAGAAGCTGTAAAGTGGGAGCCGGATTCTGACAGTAGTATTATCTTAAATTCAGAACACCTGGAAATGTCTAATGTCCAAGTAGTTGAAGAGATGATCAATCTAATAACAGCTCAAAGGGCTTATGAATTCAATTCAAAAGTTATTCAATCTTCTGATGAAATGTTGCAAACTGCTGCTAATCTACGGAGGTAATCACTTATGAATATTAGTACGGATTTAGTTACAGCCAAAAGATTTTCATCTCCTTATGAAAATCATTCTGAAAAGTCAATAGTCCAAAAAGATTTCTCTAATAGTTTGAAAACTGCAATGAATGGAAATAATCATAATCAATTATATTCGTCTTGTCAGGAGCTTGAAAGTGTTCTAGTCAATAAGTTAATTGAAAGTATGCGTAAGAGTATTCCCCGAGGGGAAATTACGGGTAATAGTTTTGCAACTGATACTTTTGAATCAATGCTCTATACGGAATATGCCCGTTCTATAAGTAAAACCGGCTCACTAGGTCTAGCCGATATAATTTATAAGCAATTGAGTACTTATATTTAGTATCTAATAGGATATACTATATAATTAGTTTTCGCTATATTTGGCCACTTGCGCACAGGTATAGCTTTTCTATTTTGACCTATTAAAATTTTTGGGGGTAGTAAAATGAACTTGCAGTCTGAAATGGAAACCTTATTTAAGAATATAAGGTTGTTTGCTCAAACTGAAAACATTGTCGGTCAACCTGTAGTTATAGCTAATATTACTATTATTCCCATCTTAAGTATATCCTTTGGAGCTGGGAATGGCGCTACTGGCAATACATATCCTCAAGGTTCCGGGACAGGTGCCGGAGGTAAGATTTCCCCCATAGCTCTGATAATTCTAACAAACGAAAAAATAAGCCTTTTCTCTTTAACAGGCCATAATAATCTGCAAGAAATAACCGACCTTTTACCCGGAATAATGTCGTCAACCACAGCATCATAAAAATATTTTTTATTGGGAAACATTTTTATTATTCTTGGTGTTTGCTTTATCGCTTGTGTTTTTAGCATTATCTCTTCCCGTTTTTTTATTTTTCTCCCCATCTGGTTTCATATCTTTATTCTTGCTATCATCTTTTTTACCATCGTTTTTAAAGTTTAGTTTAAAATCTGTTTGATTGTTCCTACTGTTCCCTTTATTTTTATCTGGTTTGTTTATAAATTGATCAGGTTTGGATACTGTTTTATTATTCCCATGTGAAACTCCTGGCACTCGCTTAGGTACATTCTGCTCCAATTTCTGTTGATTCTTTGAAATAGACGGATCTTTATCTTCTTTTTTTGAAGCACCCTTGTCGTTAGGTTTACTAGATTTGCCCGAATCTGCAGTCTTATCCACTAACCTTAGCTCATTACCCTTCCTAATAACCTTTAAATGATCAGATTTATCCTTACTTTTAGCTACACTATCTCTAAGGCAAGATTCTATTAAAGTAAATAGTTTCTCTTTTTTTTCATCATCATCATTTTTAATAGATAGGGAAACACTGAAATGGTTTTGTTCCACCTCAACCGTTCCAGATTCTATAACCTGTTCTTGAACTATCGCTTCAATTACATGATTAAACCTTTTCCCTTTTAAACTCGAATCCGGTAAAGTGTTTTGTTTAGCTTCTACTGCTACCACCCGATCCCAACGATTTAACCCCAGGTCTATTCCAGGTGATAAATGGGCCCAAGCTCTAACTGTAAAGAAATCAAAGCTAGCTATAACCATTAATAATAAAATGGCAGCTAAACTCAAATATTTAAGTCTTCTATTGTTCTCATAATGATATAACTGCCCAACCTCTAAATGATCTTTACTTCTTATTTTTCTAAAATCGCCCCCGGGCAGCAAAACAATTGCCCAACCATCGCCGACTTCAAGTATTACTCCCTTTTTACCAGCCATTACTTTTTCACCTTCCTTGATGGCTCAATGTAGTTTTTTAACAAAGGAAAATCATTTACTAAAATTAGAACTGCAGCAATAATATATTTTCTATACTTATCAGCCGTTTTGCGATTGATGGTATATTTGCTCTCTAATTCTTTCAGGGGCAGGGTCTTACTCCGGAAAAGCCGATTGCACAGTTCTTCGTCTTTTACAATTAGCCAAGCTATTGACAAAGCATTTCCCCGTGTCCTTTGTTGTTTCGGCGCCATACCTACAAGATCCTTAAAGTTTATTTTAAATTCACCTAGCATATTGCTAAACCTTTGTATTTCCTCTTGCCTGCTAAGATCATCAAGGATATCTTCGATTTCACCTTGACCTATATCGCGTTCTAAAAAGAATCTATTCTTTAAGAAAGAAAAGGGAACTGGTTTTTGTTTTTCCCGCCGCTGGTGATCAATGGTACGATTACGAACTACCCGAGCCAGATAGAATAAAAAGCCACCTTTCTGGGGATCGTATTTTTCCATAGCTTCAAAAATAGCCATACGAGTAATACTAGCTTCTTCGTCAAACTCCTCGATATATTTGCCACAGGTTTTAGAGCTAACCCGCAAACAAAAAGGAATAATGCCAGGATAAAAGTCATTTAATATATTTTTGTTACCGTAATGATACTCCTGCCAGGCATTTTGGGCAATTGCTTCCAGTTCATCTCTGGATACTTGCATTCTCTCCTCCATGGGCTGTTAATTCTGTTGCTTATTATATCAGAGGTTATAATGCCTTTTTTATGTATGCGAAACTTGAACTAAAAAATAGGGGTTACTGCTTGTAGCATCTTTTTCAAAAGCCGATAATATTTTCCCTTTAACTAAAAATGTACAGCAAAAAACTTTTCCTAAGTATAGTTTATATGGGTAACACCTTTAATCTAGTGCGAATATTATAAGGTGAGCCATGGTAGTATATCCACAAATAACCACAAAAACTTATTTAAGTTTTATGGTTAGTGGATTTACCAGCAAAACATTTATAGGAGCATTCCTGTAATGCTTAAGAACGGTCTTTGAAAAAAGAGACGCCCATCAATACAATTAAATTGTGCTGATCCGCGACAGAAAGGCACAATCGAAAAGATTGAGGAGGCGTCCCTATATGA
>JBMNOV010000111.1:0-3631 GCA_050943255.1 Syntrophomonadaceae bacterium | reverse complement strand
CTTCCTCAATAACACTGATTTGTTCTTCGATAAATTCAATTTGCTCAACTAATAAACGAAGTTCAAGAGTAAAAGCATCTAAAGCTATGTTGATGCCGAAAGTGCCTTTAGCCAAAGCTTGTATCTGTCTGGCACGATCAGCTAATTTGCCGCGAGAATGTTTATTTAAAAAAGCGGTGGCGAGGCCCAATTCTGAAGAGTGGAGAGCAAAGAATTAGCAGGTGAAGATAATTCGTCAGCCCCAATAACCTAAAGAAGAATAAAAGAGAAAAAGAGATAATGTAAAAAAGCTGCAGTCTTGCTGCTTCTTATGCAGGCTGCAGCCTTTTCGTTATTACTTAAACTATAAAAATAGCTACTGGTCAACCACGTAAGCCAGGGTTTTATGTTTCCCAGATCAGGGTACGGTTGAAACTTCTCTGAAAACGCTGCTTCAGTTTCGACAATAACAAATTTTTATTAATTGGTTATGGAACTATTTCAAAAACACTTTTTTAAATACAAAATACGGGAGAAGAAAAATCAATAATGCTACCGAATGTTTATAAAAAATGGACGGTGGATATAATACCACCTTTATTATAGTTTCCCATGATCTCAACCTGACTAAAAACACTGACCACCAACTGGAATTAAAGGACAGGCAGATGTTTAAGGCTCCTGAATTGATATCACATAAAAGTAAAAAGGTTGTTTTAGTCCGAAAATTTTAGCATGCTCCAATGGAATGATGGTTTTTACCATTATAAACTGTGACTCCTGAAGCCCGGCAGCAATTAACAGCTTTTTAAAAGATCCAGGGGAGCAACCAAAAAATATAGCATCTACCATCAATTTTTTAGCCCGTTGGTAATCGTAACGTATAGCAGTGATGATTTCCTCACGGCTTTTGCTTTTCAGCTGTCCGGCCAGATGAGGTTTCAAGTGCAGATCCCAAAACATTGTTCGCGACGATACTGGCACAGATAATAAGCGGCGCCCCAGCAGTATACTTATTAAAGCTAAAGCGGTCCAGGTAGAAAATTGTAGTTTTATCAGTTTAAAACCAGCCCGGCGATTAATAGAGATATTCATTAATAGCCAGCTAAAAAAGGCTATTACCATAAAAGAACCGCCAGGTAATATACCTTAATAAAGCTCAGCTGGAAAAACAAGAGTGGATACATAATTGCTGCAAAACTGACCGTAAGCATTTGTAATACACAGAAAATAATAAACACAGCCGGTGCGAAACCGTACAGATTAACCAGTTGCCAGAAAAATGGTATGATAGTCCCCATTATTGAAGGAATTAGCCTGAGACTACGAGCATAAAAAAGGCCATTGGGGAGATGCCTTCCTATCAGCTTCATATCCCCACCATCCTTTCCAGGTGTTAAGGGCTAGGGGCCACCAGTTAACTATATATACATCATAAATAAGTACTCTTTTGACTTGGATGCTTCCACTGCATCAATTCGGGCAGTAGACTTAAGCTTATCTGTTAACTGGTCAAGTGCCTGATCCAACTTTTTATTAATTACCTTCTCGTATAGACTTGGTTTTAGCATAACCTCATCTCCATGATTTGGCTCTACATTGGTTTTAGCATAACCTCATCTCCATGATTTGGCTCTACAATGGAAGATCCACTTTCGCCCAATCCAATGAATCTAGCTACTCTGGATACATTCACTTATGATCAATATGTTCCCCGCGCACAAATTCCTGAGAATCTACCTAGATAAATAACTATTATTAATTAGACAGCCCGATTTGTTGGTAATCCAAAAGTAAAAATTTAATACCTATCATCTTCAAATTCTTCATGCTCTGACTGGTCTTGTAACATCATATACTGTACTATATCAACTGCCGGAGCTTTTCCCATAGCATCTTCTATTATGTTCAAAATTTTATTCAAGCGATCATTAAAAAAACTCTCAAAATTATTTTGCCTTACAGCTTGCGGATCAATCAGATGAGACTCTAATATTTCATTCATGCGCGCTTGTTCTATTTCTGCACTTTTTTGCAGGCGGTTTATATATTCGCTAGGGGCCTTGCCGCCTATCATCCGGTTAGTTTTAGCAGATAATGGTGTTTTGTTTACAATACAGTCACAGTGTTTTGGATCAATTCCTTTTAACTGACAAAATTTGCGTGGGAAATTATGGTGAATGTCTATTTTTTCATCAAAATACATCTGATTATCAATGGAATAACCGCTACGGAAATCGAGTCCGCCATTCATAAGTAATAAAGCTGATATTCCTTTATAAGCTGCACTATTGCGGCTACGTAAGGTATATAAGCGTGAAGCAGTAAAATTAGCATCCTGAATAGTTGTTGTTAGTTGAGTTCCTTTCTCGATCCAAGAAATTAGTTCAGGAAAATCTTTGGCAAATCTGGTTTCTACAGCACTACCATATAACTCACCCAGTACGCCACACCAATACCAGCGTGCTAATTTGGATTTAACCCCATCATTTTCTGCTTTGTCTTTTTGATATCCCATAGTAGAGGCAAGGGGGACTATCTGAGTGCGATAGGGAAGATCACGACTATCAAATATTTTTTGGCTGTGTAAGAACTTAGCTGCTTTTATAAATCCATCAGTAGCTATATCAGCATAGGCTTGATAATCTTCCAATGATAAACTTAAGATGTCTTTGCGTTTACAACTTACTGGCGCTTTAGGGTCATTTTGTTTTTGAGCGTAAGTCGCTAATAAGGTTACTGCCTGTAGAAAGTCTGTATTTTCAATGCTTCTTAAAACTTTATATTCATGAATTTGCCTTTTTCTTTTCTCCCAATCATCACGTAACTGGAAATTTTCAGCAGCATAAGTAGCGGTAAGTAATTCAAATACATTTAAAGAGACCCCACCAGTATTAACTTTTTCAAAAACCTGGCAAACCGCTTCTTTGGGAGTTGCTTTGCCCAAAGTTATAACAGGAACCTGGTATTGCTCAAAACGTTTGATTATTTCTTTACTGAACTCATTAAACTGTTTCAGTTGTTCTTTGTTATAGTTATGGTATTCATCATAGCCAGTTTTCCACTCGAAATAGTCCTGAATCAACGCAAGAGGAAAAACCCCGGCTTCATATTCTTTTTCCCAGGTACTATAGTCTTCTACTGGATTACCCCATAGATCCTTTTTAACTTTTTCCGCAGGAACGGAAAAAATCGCCTCTTCTCGATCAATATTAGGGTCAAGGGCCTTTTCAATATCAATGTAATACCAGCGCTCAATAGGTATATTACGGATGTCCCGAGTTAAAACCGGTTTATTGCAGAATAAAGCTTGATACAGAGAAGTAAGACGCTGCTGGCCGTCCAGAACCAACTCGTCTGGTTCAGGTTTGGAATCCAATTCCACTCCCTCAACTAAACGGGTCTTAAATCTCACATCGGCATTTCCCGTCTCCATCATCATCACGGCACCAATGGGATACGATAAAGATACGCTGGCTAGAATACTCTTGATATGATCATCATCCCACACCCAACCACGTTGAAAATCGGGTAACTGTATTTTACCTTCCCCGATGTCTGTCAATAGCTTAAACAAATATTCTTTAGTGCTGTCAAAGGTGGTTATACTCATAGATTCATTTGATGCTAGACTAAAAAGTAGACACAGATT
>JBMNOV010000110.1:0-3639 GCA_050943255.1 Syntrophomonadaceae bacterium | reverse complement strand
CAGTTCAGGATTATTACTGATAATCCCTGCTTGGGATAGTGCAGAAAGCTCCGCAGTTCTCTGGATTACATAAGGGTTAAATACTTCCGGAACGATTACGTCCGTAATTCTTGTTTTGTTTACATCTGGCATAAATTAATTACCTCTCTTTCTTTATTTCGCGCTTGCAATTAATTGCTTCGCAAGCTCTGGATTTTCTCTTAAAATTCTCCCTTGTTCTGTTAGATTGAAATGTTCCTTGCTCCAAGGATTTTTTGTTCCTGGTGGAGTTCCGCCGATGTTATTCGGCTCCCTGCCTTTAAGGTCTGGCTTGAACAGATCCTTGTACTGCTCTTTCAGCACCGCTAGCTGCTCATCTACACCCAGCACTGTGCCATCCTCGGCAATAGATAACTTTGATCGGTCAAACTTGGTCAGTAGCAGATCAGGGTATTTTGCATCAGTCAGCTTGGATTGGATTGCTGCAATGATGGTCATGTCTTTGATTTTGGCCTCGTACTGTTCTTTGGTAGCCTTATTAGCTTCCTGAAGTTCCTTGATAGTCTTCTCCAGTTCTTCGTTGCCTTTGACTTTTTCCTGCAGGTCTTTAAGCTGGTTGTCTCGCTCCTGGATCTGCTGCTCAAGCTCTTTCTTGGTTTCGTTTACTTCGTCAAATCTAGCTTTAGGAATAAACCCTGCCAACACTTCCTTGTGCATATTGAGCACCTTATCTGCCTGTTCCTCGGTCAAACCCATTTCTAACAGTTGTTCTTTTGTCATTTTCCTTTCCATCCTTTCATCTTCGCTTTTTTCCCGGTCGCGCCCGGTGATGTCTTTGCAGTTTACGCCCGAAATACCAAAGAGGCGGGAAATATAAAAAACCGGTTAAGCCTTTTCGTCAAAAATTAGCATATTTATTTTCCCATTGCTCGTAAGTCATATCTGCCGGCACTTCATAACTCTTGCCTGTTTTAGGATCCCTAGCAACTCTAGTACCTACTTCTTTGTCATCATCCTCATAGTATGGTACCGTTGTTGTTCTGCAGAACGGATGGAATGGCGGATAGTTTACTCCTACTGTTGCTTTATCGACATCATATACCTTCCCATCCTGCTCCCGGCATATATCCGAAGTTTTCATGTCCAGGGTGGCCAGGATCTGATACTTCTCCACCCCATCTTCTTTATAGGCTGCGAGGCTTCCCTGCTCGATAATAAAACTGCTCTCTGTATGCAGCAGCCGGTACGCTTCATATTCTTTTGTATTAAACCTCCTTGCGAAATCTCTTGCTAATGTTTGAGGATTTCTACCTTGCACCAACATTGTGGTAATATCTTCAGTTAATACCTGCAGCATATGGTCTTTCTGCTTCCAAATCCGGCTGGAGAAGTTCGCACCATTGAAGGGATACCTGATTAGCTCATCAATGGTCCTCGGGTTCACCTGCGCAAACTCTTTATGAAAGCCGTGGTACTGGTCTATGTTGAACCAAGTCCTGTAATACGCATTGGTATAAACCTCCTTTAGCAATTCTTTGCCCTTGTATTCGTATTCCAAGGCATACAGCCTTTGCAGGATGGCATCTATCTGCTTTTCCAAGGCCTGATACCGGGTAATTCTAGCCTTGATAGACATATTGACTAGCTTTAGGTTGTGCTTGCCCATGCTTTCATTTACCAGGTCAATAAAGTCCTGCAGCTCGCCTAGCTCCATTCGGCTAAGCTGCTTCTGGGCTTCTGCATAGGTTACTTTGTTTTCTTTTGCGTAACGCATAAAAAACTCATTTATGACACTCTGGATTTCCTTCTTAGCTTGCTCAAATGCTTTCTGCAGCCCTCTATAATAGTCGCTGACTTTCTTTTCTCCGGCCAGATAAGTTATCTCCTGCCTTTTTTCCCAATACGCATTAGGCATTATCCATCACCCTCGAACATTGGCGGCTCGTCTGCCTTGCTCTCCCTTTCAATCTGCTTGAGCTCTTCTTTTACGTCCTCAACCCAAGGATGATTGGCCACAATCGTCCGGTTAGAGATAACCCCCTTACTGTTCTGGCAGTCGGTTATAGCCTGGCTTTCGTTCACAGCAATGTCGCGGTTAAACACGATTCTTATTTCTTTATCCGATACCGGCAATTTGACAATTTCATGATACTTATTCACGAAATAAAGCAATTGCTTAAATCCCCACTTGAACCATTCTTCAAGGGTATTACATTTGAGGTCAAGGCCAGCATACAAAAACCGCAGAGCAATGCCGGAAGGCGAATTACCAATCTTGTCCTTGTTCTCATCCACACCCTGACCAAAGTCAAAGATGTCCTTTTTGAGGGCTTCCCAGTGCTTCTCTGCCGCTTCAATGTTTATGTCAGCCTGCAGCAGATCTATGCCGGCGTGCTCATCGGCATCAAGCTTGATCGCCCGATAGTGCGCCAAGTCTCTCATGAATTCGCCCAGGTTCTCCCCGCCATAACCGCGAAGTGCGTAAATCACGCTCTTGACCTCTTCCAGGAGGTTTGAAATATCTGAGCGGGTCCTATCATAATCATCTACAAGGGTTTTTACAAACTGAAGATCCGGCAGTTCGTAGTCATTGTTTTTGAACGGAATAAAGGGTACTTTGCCCCATGCGCCAGGCTCGCCATTAACCGTAAAATGAGGAAGCAGCGTTCCTTCGCCTTCTACTTCTAGATACTTTTCAGCATCCAGTATGACCTCACCATCGCCTGTCATTTCATAATACTCTACCCCGTCAGCTGTGTGGTACTCAATCTTTGTGACTATTCTCCTGTCTTTCCCTTCGTAGACTTCCAGACTGTAATACCGGATGAACGCTTCAAGCTCCTCTTGGTCATTATCTGTCCAGATGGGAATGCACTGCTCTGACGGGATACGCATGGTTTTGAATTCGCCCTCAGAGTTGATGTAAGGATGCAGCCATGCAATTCCCTTATTGCTGGCTTCATACCCCAGCTGAGCAAGTCTCTTCTGAAATCTCTTTCCCAGCGTTTTCTTCACCGCTTCAAGGTATGCCTCGTCCTTACAATCCATGGAAAGAGGTTTCAAAAGCAAGTAGTTGATTTTATCATCAACCAAATTCCGCATGAAACCATGAGCCAGGCGATTGTTAACCTTCGTTTCATCGTTTACCCAACGGCCATCTTCGTAACGCAGCATCTTCCGCTTCAGTATATTGTTCTCTGCCTTATAATACCTTTCGCCTTCCATCATTAGTTCCCGTTCTTTGGAAGTATTGAACTCATCTATGAAAATCTTTATAAGTCCTTCTCTGGTCAGCATGTTAACACTATTATTGAAAACCATCTTTTCACCTCACTTATTTCAGAATCGAAAGGCCACTACCTGATTTCATGTCGTCTTCAAGGCCGTACCTTACCGCATCAATACTGTGATTATCCTTATCCGGGAATTGACTTTTAACAATCCCGTTTCTGTCTGTTTCCAGTGAATAATTTATAAATTCTCTTGCTGCCAATGGGCACCGTTCCGGGTCTATGATTATCTGTTCCAAATCCTGCAGGAACTTTATGCCGAACTCCACAGAACCAGGCCCTTTCTTTGCGCCTTTGATTTTCATGCCGAATGATTTAAGTTCTGCAATACTCTTTGGCTCCGCACTGTCAGCTATGGTCCACATATCAT
>JBMNOV010000109.1:0-3643 GCA_050943255.1 Syntrophomonadaceae bacterium | reverse complement strand
AAATATTCCTGGACTCAAGGTAGTTTGTCCTGCAACTCCTTATGATGCAAAGGGTTTATTGTTAGCTGCTTTGGTCGACCCGAACCCGGTAGTCTATATCGATGATCGATGGTTATATGAAGAGGAACAGGAAATACCAGATGATTATTATACGGTTGAGATAGGTAAAGCTAATGTTCTGCAAGAGGGTGAATTTGTTACAATTATCGCTGCTTCTTATATGGTACAGCAAGCGATACAAGCTGCAAAAGAGCTGGAAATAGAAGGTGTTTCTTGCGAAGTAGTGGATTTACGATCTTTAAAACCAATTGATATGGATACTATTCTTAATTCAGTAAAGAAAACAAAGCGGGCAGTCATTGCTATCGCGGAGTGGAGTTTCTCAAGCGTTTCTTCGCATATAGCGCAAGTAATATACAAAGAGCTTTATTCTGAGTTAAAGCATAGTATTGAAATAGTAAACCTTCCCAATGCACCAGCTCCAGCAAGTAGTTCACTTGAGAAGGCATACTATATTACTTCAAAGAATATAATCGAGGCGGTCAAATTAGTTGTATAAATAAAAATATTAATGTAAGAACATTAATTGATATACAAAAAAAGATAAAATTCTGCACGCTAACACTGGAGATCTAGGTCTTGATATTTTAAATCCTTTTTACCAAAGCAAGGGTTTTAAAGATAATTTAGATGAATTTATAAGAGGAAGAAAATATGAATATATGGCTTATAAAAGAAGGCGAACCGCTCCCGTGTGATGATAATCCACGACTTATGCGAATGGGGCTATTAGCTGAAGAATTGATAAAACAAGACCATAATGTTACGTGGTGGTCTTCAACATTTGAACATGGAAGAAAGAGAGAAAGATTTGATAAAGATACTGAATTAGAAATTTTTGATAATAATGGCTTATTAATACTCTTAAAAACTCCTGTGACATATAAAAAAAATACTTCAGTATCAAGGATTATTTATCATGATTTGTTAGGACGAAAATTCATTAAAAAAGCAATGTTGATGGAGAAACCGGACATTATTTTTTGTGCATTTCCAACCATTCATTTTGCTAGTGCAGCAATTAAATATGGAAAAAAAATGAATGTACCAGTGATTCTTGATGTTAGAGATTTATGGCCGGATATATTTGAAAGGGCATTACCAAGTAAACTAAAGTTTGCTGGACCATTAGTACTTTACCCACTACATGCAAAAACTAATAATGCATTCAGAAATGCTTATGGAATTACTGGTATTATTCCATCACATTTGGATTGGGGAATTACTAAAGCTTCACGGGAAAGGACAGATAGAGATAAATACATTTATATCGGATATAAGAGAACGATTCTTAGTGAAAAAGATAGGAAGCTTGGGAAGAATTATTGGGCGAGTATGGATGTAAATAGTGACACTTGGAACATATGTTTTTTTGGGACTATGAGTTCTATGACAATGGACATAAGTACTTTAATAAAAGCATTTAAAAATATTAATCTAGAATATCCTAAAATGAGATTAATTTTATGTGGCTCAGGTGATGCATTAGAGATGTATAAGAATGAAGCAACTGGTTGCTCCAATATTATTTTCCCTGGTTGGATAGACAAAAAACAAATTCAAAGTTTAATGGAGATTAGCAAAGTGGGAGTTTATCCATTTCATAACTTACCTGATTTTATAAATTCACTTACAAACAAAATGATAGAATATTTTTCTGCAGGACTACCAGTTTTATCAACACTAAAAGGTTTTTCAAAAAAGTATATCGAGAGTCATGAAGTTGGAGTTGTATATGAAGAAGGTTCAATCGAATCCTGTTCAAATGCGATTGCAGATCTATATCATAATGAGAACAAAAGACTTAAAATGTCTTCGAATGCTAAAGACAGATATTTTATTGATTTTGAATCAACCAATATTAACAATAAATTTATAAAATATTTTGAATATATAATTGGGGGTTACCAAAAAAGGCATAGAAAATAGTTTTCAACGAATAAAATCGAAAGGTTGACTTTATATGAACTTATACGAAAAAATTAAAAATAAACAAGAAAAAATTTCAGTTATAGGTTTAGGTTATGTAGGTATGCCGATAGCAGTGGCCTTTGCAAAAAAAGTAAATGTAATGGGTTTTGACTTAAATGAAGATAAAATTAACTTATATAAATCAGGAATCGATCCTACTAACGAGGTCGGAAACGAGGCAATCAAGAATACTACTGTTGAGTTTACTGCGGATGAAACAAAACTTAAAGAAGCTAAGTTTCATATTGTAGCAGTTCCTACTCCAATAAACTCAGATAAAACACCTAATCTTGCTCCAGTTGAAGGGGCCAGCACTATTGTGGGACGCAATCTGACCCAAGGATCAATTGTTGTATATGAATCCACTGTCTATCCAGGCGTCACAGAAGATATTTGTATTCCCATACTTGAAAAAGAATCAGGGTTAAAATGCGGGGTTGATTTTAAAATTGGATATTCTCCGGAACGCATTAATCCCGGAGATAAAGTACATACACTTGAAAAAATCACAAAAATTGTATCAGGTATGGACGACGAAAGCTTAGAAGAAATTGCCAAAGTGTATGAATTAGTAATTGAAGTAGGCGTGTATAGAGCTAGCTCTATTAAAGTGGCTGAGGCAGCTAAGGTTGTAGAGAACAGCCAACGTGATATTAATATAGCTTTTATGAATGAGCTTGCTATGGTATTCGATCGTATGGAAATTGATACTAACGATGTTATTGAAGCAATGAATACAAAATGGAACGCACTTAAATTTTATCCGGGACTTGTGGGTGGACATTGTATAGGAGTAGATCCATATTATTTTATATATGAAGCTGAAAAACTGGGTTATCATAGCCAGATTATTCTTTCCGGTAGAAAAATAAATGATGGTATGGGAGAATTTGTCGCTAATGCAATCATCAAAAAATTAATTCTTGCTAATAAGGTAGTAAAACAAGCTAAGGTGGTCATACTTGGAATTACATTCAAAGAGAATTGTCCAGATACAAGAAACTCCAAAGTTGCTGATATTATTAAAACGTTAAATAAATATAGCATAGAGCCGATCGTGGTTGATCCCCAAGCTAATAAAGAAGATGCAATGTATGAATATGGAGTAGATTTAGTTGAAATTGATAATGTGAGAGATGCTGACTGTCTTGTTTTCGCTGTAGCCCATGATGAGTTCAAGTCAATAGATATTAAACAAATTGATGAACTATTTAAAGATTGTCCTAACGAAGAAAAAGTAATTATTGATGTTAAGAGTATCTTGGATAAGGTTGCTTTGGACAAAATGGGTTATAGTTATTGGAGATTGTAAATAATGGATAAAACGAAAATCAGAGTACTTATTATAGATCCTTGGTGTTTGACATATATTCAAGAAATGGCAAGTGAAATGAGTAAAGTAGCCGATGTTACTTTGGCTACGAAATACGGCGCAAAAGGAATTAGTCAAAAAGTTGCTATACGTAACGTTTTTTTCAAGATCTCGGATGCATTAAACAGAAACTTAATCCGTAAGATAATTCGCTGGATAGAGTATGTTCAGGCGTGGATAAAGATACACCATTTGGTTAATAAGGAGAAATTTAATATAATTCATGTACAGTGGCTTTTG
>JBMNOV010000108.1:0-3681 GCA_050943255.1 Syntrophomonadaceae bacterium | reverse complement strand
AAAGTGCAATTGCCTCACTGAATTTTTCATCTTCTTTTTCTATTTCCCCATATGCCAGAAATCTTCCGTACAATTCAAGATCTCTTGGTCTTCTTAGTTCTTCATCATAAAAACTAAATTTAAACTCCTTAAAACCGTGCTGGTTTTTTACCTGTTCATATAGCTTTTCTTCGTTCATATTATTTTCCATCCTCTTCCGTAATTAGTATTATATAATAAATATTTTAGCATTACCATTTCTAATAAACAATTGGGTCCCAACTAGCTTAATCTATGTATGATAAAATTTCTTCATTTTTTTTATATGCTGTACCATTAAATCTGGCAATAAGATTGTGTTTTTCATCAAATATGTCTACATTATAATTTGCTATTTTTTTGGTCGCGGAAATCTCTCGGGCCTCGGCAGTAATGATTTTTCCTTTTGGGGGCTTGTAATAAGAAATATTAGCATTAATTGAAAGAGCAACATGTCCATAAGAATTAGATGCAGCCCCAAACACATAATCTGCCAAGGTGAATATTACTCCTCCCTGAACAATATTCACTGCATTTAAGTGTTTATCAGCTATTTCTAACTGTCCCAGAGCGTATCCAGGTTCAACTTTAATAAGCTTTGCACCAATATAAGCTGCAAATCTATCTTTTTCCAGATAAGTTATTACTTTGTTTTTCATCTGTTCCCTCCCCTAGGAATTATTAACTAAATTTTAATAACTTATTTATAAAGGATCACAAAGAACCCAAATATTTATTTTTTCGAAAACATTGATCTTCTACAAAAAGTTTTTTTCAGCCATTTAAGAGTAATGTCTTCCCTTTCCACAATATTCTGGCTAAAACGATGGTCAGCACCAGCAATAATATGTAATTCGGCTTCAGGGCAATTTTCATAAATACATAAAGCATTGCTGGGACTAACTGTTGCATCTTTCCTTCCATGAATAACAAGTACGGGCTTATATCCGATATTAAGCATATTTTTATTCATATCATGGTTAGCAAAGTCTTCTATTAAAGTGGGTTTTAGTTTATAACTACCGGAATCATCTTTTATCTCAAGGTATTTATTATACCTTACTCTATTAAATTCATTAATCGTATTAGCAAAGGTTTTATAAAGATTTACAGGTGTGGACCAAAGAATATACCCGGCCACCTTCTCATTAATACAGCCTCCTGCTGCCAATACGGTGCTACCGCCAAAACTTCGGCCTAAAAGTATTACTTCCTTACTATAACGTTTGTGTGCATATGCAATAACCCGCTTTAAATCCTCTAACTGCCGCGACAAGCTAACATCAGCAAAATCACCTTCACTTAAACCGCTGCCGGAAAAATCAAATGCTATTAACCCCATTCCCAATGCATTGATCCGCTCGGCAAAATTGAATATTCTCCCACCGTTTTCTTTTGCTCCCCGGAAACCGTGGCATACTATAAGTACATAGCTATAATTATCTTCAGGCATAAATGTATAAGCAGCCAGTTTGGGCTGATCTTGGCCGTTTATATAAATATTCTCCAAATATTACTCCCCCTATTGGTAATTATGGTAGGTAATTACCTATAAATACCTTATGTTAACAAACAACTCTATTAATATGTCTAACCAAGCCCATCATTATACTCCGTAAAAAATTGCACTTCTAAGGCTCCATGGTTATTCAGCAATTCAGTTATTTCCATCTTATTGCCATGGCTTCCTCGCAAAACCAGTACAGTTTGCCCGTTGAGGATAGACTGGGTCAAATGGCGACTTTGCTCTGCATTAATTCCATAATTAATCAAAGCATTCAAAACACCATCTTCATGGTTTAATGCCAGCAGTCCACATATAGACCCTGCTGCTATAACGGATGCTCCATGGCTTAGTTGAATTAATTGGGCTTCAGGATTCAAGCCTATTTGATCAGGAAAAGCTCCTGCGCTTGTAGCTATATTATTACCTGCCGGGTTAAGAATAGGATATTTTGGATAACTAATAGTATTACTACTTATAAGAGAGATATCTTCTATTCCCATTTTTTTAGAATTCAATTCTTTTACAGTTTCTTGAGCATTCGGCAGTTCAGCAAAAATTGCAGTTATTCTTATATCCATATTATCCTCCTAATTTTAACATAGTTCTCTATATGTATGTTTTTCAAACCCGGCTTTTTTATGCTTCTTTTTAACATGATATATTATTTACAAGAAAGATATCCGATTACCGGTAAAGCTCTAAAACCTGCTGGGCACGTTCCATAACCTGTTGCCTTAACTTCTCTGGAGTAAGTACTTCCACCTCCGGTCCCCACTGTAAAACCCAATTTAGTAATTCTTTAAAACCGCAAACCTTAAACTCTACAACTAATCCTTCCCGATCTTCCTGAATTACTTTTTGACTTGGATGATATAATAATTTTTTTACTCGATAAGCTACAGCCGGAGAAAATCTAAGCCGGATAACTTGAACCGGATCATCACAAAAAACTCCCCAGCTATCACCAATATATTCACTAATAATAAACCCTTCCGGATAACTGAATTGTTTCCTTTCATTTACACCAATATTTATAATTTGATCTGCCCGAAAAGTTCGGAAATCATCTCTACCGGGATCCCAGGCAACCATATACCATACACTGCGCTTATAAACCAGACCCAATGGGTATACCACCCTTTCGGAAACCTCTCCATTAACCTTAATATAGTCAATAATCAGTTCATAATTGTTTAACAATGCTCGAACTATTTTGCCTAAATTATCACCAAACTCTTCCGGATGGGCTAACTTATCTCCTACAATGTGGATCCTTTCTGCTAGAATATTAATTTTTTCTGGAACATCTCTAAAAAAAGCTTTTTCCATCTCTGATTTTACACAATTAACTGCCTTATCCAGCAAAGTGTCCTGGTATAACAGCATACTGATATAGATAGCAGCAGCATTTTCAGAACTAATCTTCGGTAGGTAACGGTCGTGCAAACAGTACTTACTGCCACCAGTTGATGGCCGGTCAATTACTATACCTATTTGCTCCAATTCCAGAAGGTCGCGGTAAATCATACGGCTTAGTGCTAAATCTGTAGGTCTACCCCCGGTGGTTTTTTCTATGAGCTCGAGATAATTGTTTTTTAACTCCTGCATTGTTACCCCACCATAAGGCAGATTTGCATGGAGAATATGATATAGGTAAAGTATCCGTTCAGCTGATTTTGGACCCTTTACCCGGTTCTTTTTCTGCTTATTAAGAAAACTTTCGACCTCTTTCAAGGTCAGATGACTCTGGCTTTTCCCTATAATCGGAAACTTGCCATTAATACATACTACTGGATCATTAGCCAGATTAGCTAATAAACGGTAAAGAGTAATCTTTTTCATATACAGATCCTGCATAACCTGTTCTTCTGTCCGTTCTAAACCTTTATCAAGGTAATTCTTTAAAAGTGCTACCTGCTCAACAATTACGTTTATTCGATTCTTACGTGAAACCATAAATATTCACCCCTAGCTTAGATAGAAGTAGATAATTTTCGCGCCAATTCCCTTTCTTCCTAGTACTTTATTCGCTGTTAAAAATGGTAATCTGCGAATGTCAACCAAAAAGTGAACCACTGTGCTGATTAAAAACTGAGCCACTAATGCTAGTTTAAAAGTGAGCCACTTTGCTCACTATCTGGCTTTGATACAACTTC
>JBMNOV010000045.1:0-15204 GCA_050943255.1 Syntrophomonadaceae bacterium | reverse complement strand
ATGAAATAATACCTGATGAAAAAGACCTGATAGCCGAAAAGCTCTGTTATGTATGTGATGTTTTAGCTTTAGACTTGGTACTAACATCAGGTGGAACCGGATTTGCCAGCCGGGATGTAACCCCGGAAGCTACTCTTAAAGTGCTGGAAAAAGTGGTGCCAGGTATACCAGAGGCTATACGTTGGTATGGCCTGCAGAAAACCTCCAGGGCTATGCTTAGCCGTGCGGTAGCCGGAATTAGGGGGAAAAGCTTAATTATTAACCTGCCCGGCAGTGTTAAGGGAGTCCGCGAATCCCTGGAAGCTATATTACCTGCTTTAGGTCACGGGCTTAAGGTTCTGCAAGGCAGTGCCAGTGAGTGCGGACAGGTGTGAAAATAAGCCAAAAAATTTGATTTTAAGAGGTATAAAAAGAAAAATACGGAAGCATAATATTAAATGATAGTATTTTGGCGAATTCAAGTAATTATCTGGTTTGATACTTGTATTTTCGCTTAATATAATGTTTACATATTAGCACTCACATTGATTGAGTGCTAACAACATAAATTTTTAAAGGGGGTATACCTTTGAAGATCCAACCATTAGCAGACAAGCTAGTTGTCAAAGTATTGGAAGTAACTGATGAGAAGACTAAAAGCGGACTTTATGTTCCGGATACAGCCAAAGAAAAGCCACAGGAAGGTGAAGTGCTTGCAGTTGGCCCCGGTGCATTAAACGACAAGGGAGAAAGAATCCCTATGAACGTAGCTGTTGGCGATCGCGTAATTTTCTCCAAATATGCCGGTACCGAGATCAAATATGACGGCGAAGAATATATGATTATGTCTGAACGTGACATCTTGGCCAAATTACAAAAATAAACTAACAATTAAGGAGGATAATTTATTATGATGCCCAAAGACATTAAGCACGGCGAGGACGCTAGAAGGTCCTTGGAGAGAGGCGTTGACACTTTAGCCAATACCGTCAAAGTAACACTAGGGCCCAAAGGCCGTAATGTGGTTTTGGATATGAAATTTGGTTCACCTACCATCACCAATGATGGGGTTACCATTGCTAAACATATTGACCTGCAAGACCAGTGGGAAAACCTGGGCTGCCAATTAGTTAAAGAAGTTGCGACCAAAACTAATGACGTAGCTGGTGATGGAACAACTACTGCAACTGTTTTGGCTCAGGCTATGATAAAAGAAGGACTTAAAAATGTAGCTGCCGGTGCTAACCCAATGGTTATGAGAAAAGGTATTGAATCAGCAGTTAAGACCGCTGTTGATGAGATCAAAAACATAAGTAAAGATGTTGACTCCAGGGAAGCAATCGCCCAGGTAGCAGCTATTTCAGCCGGTGACGAGGAAATCGGAAACCTTATCGCCGATGCCATGGAAAAAGTCGGGCGGGATGGAGTTATTACTGTTGAAGAATCACAGTCAGTTGGTACATCCCTTGATGTGGTCGAAGGTATGAGCTTTGATCGCGGATATATTTCACCTTATATGGTAACCAACTCCGAGAAAATGGAAGCAGTTCTGGATGATCCTTATATTCTAATTAGTGATAAGAAAATAACATCTATTAATGAAGTACTACCTACACTGGAAAAAGTGGTTCAGACTGGTAAGCCTATGTTACTGATTGCTGAGGATGTCGAGGGAGAAGCACTGGCAACCCTGGTAGTTAATAAATTAAGGGGCACTTTTACCTGTGTAGCAGTTAAAGCTCCCGCATTTGGTGAGAGAAGGAAAGCTACTCTCGATGATATTGCTATTCTGACTAATGGTCAGGTTGTTTCCGAAGACCTGGGAGTCAAGATGGAAAACGTTACTCTGGAAATGCTGGGAAGAGCACGCCAGGTTGTTGTCAAAAAAGAAGAGTGCATCATCGTTGACGGCGCTGGGTCTGAACAGGATGTTAAAGCCCGCATAAACAATATCAAAATGCAGTTAGATGAGACCACTTCTGAATATGACCGGGAAAAACTACAGGAAAGAATGGCCAAACTGGTCGGCGGGGTAGCCGTAATTCAGGTGGGAGCAGCTACAGAAACCGAACTTAAAGAGAAGAAACACCGGATTGAAGATGCCCTGGCAGCTACCAAGGCCGCAGTCGAAGAGGGTATTGTTCCTGGCGGCGGCGCCGCTCTGATTAGTGCTATAGCGGCAATCGAAAAACTTAGTGCCGAAGGTGACGAGGCTACCGGGATAAACCTGGTTAAAAAAGCCCTGGAAGAGCCCTTACGCCAAATTGCTAATAATGCTGGAGTAGAAGGTTCTGTAGTAGTAGAAAAGGTTAAGAATTCAGCCCAGGGAATTGGCTATAATGTAATTACCGGGCTTTATGAAGACATGGTAAGTGCCGGAATTATTGACCCGGCCAAGGTTACTCGTTCTGCTGTAGAAAATGCAGCTAGTATTGCTGCCATGGTTCTAACTACTGAGGCTATAGTATCGGAGATTCCTCAAAATGATAAAATGCCTGGTATGGGCGGTGGAGCCGGTATGGACGGCGGCATGGGCGGCATGATGTAAAAAACTACTCTAAAAGCTGGCGTAAGCCAGCTTTTTTTTTGCCATTATAATCTAATCCCAATTAGTTTTTTCTAAATCGCGGTAAAAATTTTTCCTTAAATATAAAATAATCTTTCGAACCGAATATAGGGGAGTCAACCATTGTGCACATTTATTGGATAAATATGAACTTATTGAAAAAAAGTTGACATTAAGTCATGCAACTGCTTTAATTTAACAAAGTCTTTTTTTCTTTTATTAGTACAATTAGGAGGATGTATTTCGTTTGAATGTTCAGATAAAAGGTATGGGGCATGCTCTCCCTAACCAGGTATTAAGCAATAGCGATTTAGAAAAAATGGTTGATACTAGTGATGAGTGGATTATTGAAAGAACAGGAATAAAAGAAAGAAGAATAGCTGAACCTGAAAAATTAACTTCAGACTTTTGCTATGAGGCAGCCGTAATGGCTCTGGATAACGCCCAAATCACTCCAGAGCAGCTAGACCTGATAATTGTAGCCACTGTAACCGGGGATATGTTATTTCCGGCTACTTCCTGCGTCCTGCAGGAAAGATTAGGAGCATGGAATGCTGCTGCTTTTGATTTGGGAGCAGGGTGTACCGGGTTTATCTATGGTTTAGTAACCGCGCAAAAATTCCTTTTAACCCCAGAATATAATAATATACTGGTGGTAGGTGGCGAAATTTTATCCCGGATAGTTGATTATGAAGACCGCAATACCTGTGTGCTTTTTGGGGATGGAGCCGGGGCCGCGGTTTTGTCACGGGGTAACCCCCCAGGAGGTATTATTGCCACATCGCTTCAGGCCGATGGACGGGGGGGAAAATGGCTTTATATACCGGGCGGCGGCGCGGCTTTTCCTGCGTCTGAGCAAACACTGCGGGAACGTATGCATTATATAAAAATGAAAGGTTCTGAGGTATTCCGTTTTGCCAGTAAAGTAATGGTTGATGTTAGTGAGAGACTATTACAGCAGGCTGGTTTAGGTTATAATGACATAGATTTTTTTGTCCCTCATCAGGCTAACTTGCGGATAATTAAATCAGCTATGAGATATATGAATATACCCGAAGAAAAGGTTTTTATAAACCTGGATAGATGCGGCAACATGTCGGCTGCCTCTATACCAGTGGCTCTGTCCATGGCTGAAGCCGAAGGCAGGCTTAAGCCCGGCGACCTGGTTCTCACTGTGGGTTTTGGCGCCGGGCTAACTAGTGGAGGAGCAATAATTCGATGGGGTGGTAATTAAAATGCAGTTTAGGACTGAACTATGTGATTTGTTAGACATCGAATACCCGTTGATTCAAGGCGCTATGGCCTGGATTGCCGGGGGAAAATTAGCTGCAGCCGTTTCTGAAGCTGGAGGATTAGGAATAATCGGTACCGGTGATGCTGATCGAGCCTGGCTGCAAAAACAGATTAATATTATTAGGCAAAACACTAGTAAACCTTTTGGGGTTAACCTCATGCTTACTTCCCCTAATACAGATGATATAGTTGAGGAAGTAATCAATTCCAAGGTACCTGTAGTTACAACAGGTGGAGGCAATCCTGGACGCTACATAGAGAAGCTGAAAGATGCTGGGATTAAAGTGCTGCCGGTAGTAGCCTCACAAGCCTTAGCTCTTCGCCTTACCCGGCTGGGAGCTGACGCGGTTATTGCCGAAGGCGAGGAATCCGGGGGACATATAGGGCAAATAGCAACTATGTGCCTGGTGCCTATGCTGGTCGATGTTCTGGATGTACCTGTGATTGCGGCAGGAGGTATAGCTGATGGCAGGGGATTGGTTGCTGCTCTAGCCCTGGGAGCTGTAGGTGTCCAGGTGGGGACCCGTTTTATATGTTCTCCGGAATGTGATGTTCACCCCTTATATCAGCAAAAAGTACTCAAAGCCCGGGATCGGGATACAGTAGTCTGTGGTCTTTCCGTGTCCAGCCCGGTAAGGGCGATTCGCAATCACTTTACCCGGGAGTACCAGCAGGCAGAGGCTGAAGGCGCAAGCAAAGAGGTTTTAAATCAAATGGGTAAGGGACGTTACCGCCGGGCAGCCCAGGATGGTGATATTGACGAGGGTACTTTGCTGGCTGGGCAAATAAGTGCAATGGTGAAACAGATCGAACCGGCAGGCGATATTGTAAGAGACATTATCAAAGGTGCAATTGAAGTTAAGAAAAGAGTGGAGGGCATACAATGCCACGAATAGCTTTTGTTTTTCCCGGCCAGGGGGCCCAGTATGTTGGTATGGGCCAGGAAATGGCATCACATTATTCCGAAGCAGCCGAGGTTTTTGCTCAGGCTGATCAAATCAGCGACTACAAAATTAGTGATATTTGTTTTTCAGGACCAGCCGATATGCTAAATAAAACTGAGTTTGCCCAGCCCGCCTTACTGACTGTTAGCTTGGCTGTATTAGCAGTAGTGCTTAAAGAGGGAATAAAACCGGATTTGCTGGCGGGTTTAAGCCTGGGAGAATACACGGCTCTGGTAGCAGCGGGGGCGGTAGATTTTAAAGAAGCCTTGCCCTTGGTGCAAAAAAGAGCAAGGCTTATGCAGGAAGCAGTACCCCAGGGTCAAGGGGCCATGGCAGCAGTATTAGGAATGGACTTGGCTGTATTGGCTGATACCTGCCGGGAAGCAGGAGGGGTTGTAGATATAGCTAACCTAAACTGTCCGGGGCAGGTGGTTATTGCCGGGGAACGGGAAGCTGTACTTAATGCAGGTAAAATTTTAAAGGAAAAAGGCGGCAGGTTCAAGCTTTTGGAAGTGTCGGTACCCTCCCATAGCCGTCTAATGACGGAAGCTGCGGCTAAACTGCGGGAAGATTTGCAGAAAATAACATGGCATAACCCAGAGCCGGCTGTAATAAGTAATGTTACAGGAAATGAACACAACCGCGAAAACATAGCTGATTTACTGGTTAAGCAGATGTACTCTCCGGTACAGTGGGAAGCTAGTATTAGATATATGGCCGAAAAGGTAGATTATTTTATCGAAATCGGTCCCGGGACAGCTTTATCAGGACTGATCAAGCGAACAGTAAAAGGTCGCATGTTAGGTAATGTAGAGGATATAAAATCGCTGGATAAAGTTATCAGGGAGGTGAAAACGCTTGCCTGAAAAAGTAGCAGTAATAACCGGCAGCTCTAGAGGAATCGGCCAGGCTACAGCCTTAGCTTATGCGCAGGCAGGCTACCGGGTGGTGATCAATTATCATGGCAGCCGGGAGCAGGCGGAAAAGGTTCTGGAAAAAATCAAGTCAGACGGGGGTAATGCAATAGCCCTGGCGGCAGATATATCTAAACCAGAAGAATGCAACCAGCTTATTCAGGAAACAATAAAAGAATATGGCGGGATTGACGTTCTGGTAAATAATGCCGGTATAAATCATGACCAGTTAATGATAAGAATACAAGATGAAGAATGGCAAAAGGTTATTAATACCAATCTTAGTTCAGTTTTTTACTGCAGCCGGGCTGCGGTGAAATATATGATGAGAAAACGCTGGGGCCGGATTATTAATATATCCTCGGTAGTTGGTATTAGTGGCAATGCCGGCCAAACTCATTATGCTGCATCAAAATCTGGTATATTAGGGTTAACCTGCTCTATAGCTAAAGAATATGGTAACCGGGGTATTACGGCTAATGCTATTGCCCCCGGGTTTATTGAGAGCGATATGACAAGAATACTTAGCCCTGAGCAAAAAAAGCAAATCCTCTCCACCGTTGCTGTGGGGAGACTGGGGACCCCTGAAGATGTTGCGGCCTTAGCCCTTTTCTTGGCCTCGGAACAGGCCTCCTATATTAATGGCCAGGTAATCAGGGTAGATGGCGGAATGGGGTTTTGACATAAGATAAAATTATTATTTAAAGATTAAAGGAGGAGTTTCTAATGACAGTTTTTGAAGAGTTGGTTAAGATTATTGCGGAAATTAAGGATATCCCGGAAGATGAGATTACCATGGAATCTCGGTTTGATGAGGACCTGGATGCTGATTCCCTGGATATAGTGGAAATGTTAATGCTCTTAGAAGAAAAATTCTCTATTCAGATCCCGGAAGAAGCTGCTGAAGGTTTAAAAACAGTAGGAGACGCAGTTAAATATGTGGAAGATCTAACCGCTAAATAAGTGAGGTTGATTAATATTGTCACAACGCAGGGTAGTTATCAGTGGAATGGGAGTTATATCTTCCATTGGATTAGATAAGTATAGCTTTTGGAACAATCTAATAGAAGGGAAAAGCGGGATAGATTATATAGAGCGTTTTGACACTTCCGCTTTTCCGGTAAAGATAGCGGCTGAAGTTAAGGAATTCAATCCCAGTGATTATATTGCTAAAAAAGACGTCCGGCGCATGGATCGCTTTGTACAATATGCCTGTGCCGCAGCAGTAATGGCGCTGGAGGATGCCGGCCTAAAACCGTTTCCTGGCCAACTTAAGGAAAGGACCGGGGTAATAGTTGGTTCAGGTATAGGGGGTATCGAAACCTTTGAGCAGCAGCATAATGCTATGTTGAACAAAGGTATTGGCTCAATCAGCCCATTCTTCATTCCTATGATGATCGCTAATATGGCTTCAGGTCAGATCGCCATCATGCAAGGAGTTACCGGACCCAATTCCTGTACGGTTACAGCTTGCGCCTCCGCAACCCATGCTTTAGGGAATGCTTACCGTACTATCCAGAATAACAAAGCAGATATCATGATAGCAGGCGGGGCTGAAGCCTCTATAACTCCCATGGCTTTAGGCGGATTCTGTGCTATGAAGGCTTTGTCGACCTACAATGAAGAACCTAAGAAGGCTTGCCGACCATTTGACCTTACCCGGGGTGGCTTTGTCATGGGAGAAGGTTCAGGCGTTTTAATCCTGGAGGAAATGGAACATGCCCTCGAGCGGGGGATTACGCCCTATGCCGAAATTATTGGCTTTGGCAGCAGTGCTGATGCTGTCCATATGGTGCAGCCTGATGTAGAAGGCAAGGGAGCAGCAGCTGCTTTCCGCAATGCCGTTATAGATGCTGGGATTGAAGCAACCCAGGTTGATTATATAAATGCTCATGGAACTGGTACTGGTCTAAATGACCAAATGGAAACTAAAGCTATAAAGGATGTATTTGGTGAGCACAGCTATCAACTGGCAGTGAGTTCTATCAAAGCAGCTACAGGACACGCCCTGGGGGCAGCAGGAGCCCTGGAGTTAATAGCTACTGTTTTGAGCCTAACTGAACAGGTGTTACCACCAACCCTTAACCTGGAGAATCCCGACCCGTTGTGTGACCTTGATTATGTTCCATTACGGGCACGTAAGGCTGATCTTGAGATAGCAGCTTCGGATTCCTTGGGCTTTGGCGGGCATAATGCTGCACTTCTGGTACGAAAAATGAGGTGATCCCTATATTAACCATAAAACAAATAATGGAGATACTACCACATCGTTACCCTTTTCTTATGGTAGATAAGATACTGGAAATCAACCCGGGGAAAAATGCGGTAGGGATAAAAAATCTATCAGCTAACGAGCCCTACTTTAATGGCCATTTTCCCGGCAATCCGGTAATGCCCGGGGTTTTGATGGCAGAGGCGATTGCCCAGGTAGGAGCATGTGCTTTACTATCAGAAGACAAATATCGTGATTACCTGGTTTACCTGGCAGGGATTGAAAATATGCGTTTTCGACGGACTGCTACCCCGGGAGATACTTTGCTAATAAAAACAGAATTACTGAATATTAAGGGTAACATCGGCAAGGGCCGGGGAGAAATATTAATTGACAACAATACCCTTTGTAAAGGTGAGTTCTGGTTTTCGTTAAACCGATTGGAGGGTAAATAGCAGCTTAATGTTTGGAAAAAAGAAATTTATTCCGATAAAACCACAGGTTGAGTCATGGACCTGTCCTACCTGCGGGGAATATTTACCGACAAGTTTATTGTCCAACCATAAGGGAGTATGCCCTAAATGTAAACATAACCTTACCTTGGGTGCTTATGAGCGAATAGAACTGCTTACTGATCCGCAAAGCTTTAGGGAACTTGATGCTGATCTGGTAGGTGATAATATACTGGATTTCCCCGGCTATGATGAAAAACTTGATCAGGCCCGGCAGAATTCTGGTTTGGCTGAGGCAGTAGTGACAGGTACGGCTAGCTTGGGGGGATATCAGATAGTACTGGCGGTAATGGACTCCAACTTTATGATGGGAAGTATGGGAGTAATTGTTGGGGAAAAGATCTGTCGTGCAGTGGATAAAGCTATAGAGCTGGAATGGCCTCTTATAATATTCAGCACTTCCGGTGGTGCCCGTATGCAGGAAGGTATTTTTTCCTTGATGCAGATGGCAAAAACTTCGGCTGCTCTGGAACGCCTGCGGGAAAAAGGACTATTATATATTTCTGTTCTTACCAATCCTACCACAGGCGGGGTACTCGCTAGTTTCGCATCCCTAGGCGATATTATCATTGCTGAGCCTGGTGCTTTGCTTGGTTTTACCGGTCCTCGGGTTATTACTCAGACTATCGGGGAACGACTGCCTGATAATTTTCAGCGTGCCGGTTTCTTAATGGAGCATGGTATGCTGGATATGGTGGTAGAGCGCTCCGCAATGAGGGATACCTTGATTCTGTTATTGAAATTGCATAATACACCATATTTACCAGTTGCAAATCAGGTAGGAGATAAGGCGGCTGCTTCACCTTTAACTGATAATGAAGAGTCCCTTGAAGTAAAGGGAGGTATTAATACTGAAACGCTCGTTTGATTATGAAAAAAGGTATAATG
This sequence comes from Syntrophomonadaceae bacterium, assembly GCA_050943255.1. Taxonomy (GTDB): domain Bacteria; phylum Bacillota; class Syntrophomonadia; order Syntrophomonadales; family Syntrophomonadaceae; genus UBA4844. The sequence continues at coordinate 5,896 of JBMNOV010000045.1, read as the reverse complement.
CCCTTAAACAAAAGCTAAATGAACTGCGGGATGTTTCAACCACCCTGGATTTTGACTTAAATATGGAGCTGGAAGAGATTGATAAGAAAATAGATGATTTACGGGTTGATAAATATCAAAATCTCAGCTCCTGGGAGAAGGTATTACTAGTGCGTCATCCACAGCGGCCTACAACCCGCGAGTACATTGAATTGCTATTTGACGAGTGGATTGAATTACACGGTGACCGCTATTTCCGGGATGACCGGGCGGTTATCGCTGGTCTTGCCAGCTTTCAGGGAATACCGGTAACCGTAATCGGACACCAAAAAGGTAAAGATACAGCCGGTAAAGTGCGCCATAATTTTGGCATGCCGCATCCTGAAGGATACCGCAAGGTCTTACGCCTTTTGCTGCAAGCGGAAAAATTTAAACGTCCGGTTTTGACCTTTGTCGATACCTCAGGGGCATATCCGGGAGTGGGGGCGGAAGAACGGGGTCAGGCCTGGGCCATTGCTCAAGTACTCCAGACCTTATCGGCTCTTAAGGTTCCGGTTATATCAATAATTACCGGTGAAGGAGGCAGCGGCGGGGCCTTAGCTTTGGCGGTGGCTGACCGGATTATTATGTTTTCCCATGGTGTCTTTTCCGTAGCTTCATGTGAAGCCTGTGCTTCTATTTTATGGAGGGATATTGAGAAGGCGGAAGAGATGGCTCGGGCGTTAAAAATCACCGCACAAGATCTCCTGGAATTCGGAATAATCAACGAGATTATCGCAGAACCAGCCGGGGGCGCCCAGGAGGACATCAACCTGATGGCAGAGCAGCTTAAAACCTGTATCCCTAAATATCTGAATGAGCTAATGTCAATGGATTGGGATGAAATGGTTAAGCAGCGCTATCAGAAGCTGCGGGATATTGGGGTTATGGCTGTGGAGAGATAGAACCAAAGGCTTGATATAAACACTCTAAGTAAGAATAATATATTAAAAATATGGAAAGCTGACATCGATTTAACCATGGTGTCAGCTAATTTTATGTTCTTCTACATAAAGAAAGGACCTGTGTTATCTTATATGGATAATTCTATATTTTGACTTAAATAGCAACATTACTTTATTGATAATATGTTGATAAAAGAAGGAATTTGTCAATACTTCATAGAATTATAAAAGTTTAAATGAAAAGTGTTATTTAACCTAAGGTAATTAGCATTGGAAGAATGAAGGAATAACCATGAACTACTGGCTTAGACTAATAAGCTTAATAATTTTTGATGCTCTACTGGTAACAGCATCAGTATATTTAGCTCTGCTGCTGCGTTTTGATGGTCAGATTCAAGCACCCTTTGATCAGTCGTTTATCAGCCTGATTCCTTGGTTTTCCATAATCAGCCTAGTGAATCTTTACTTTTTCCGCATATACCACCGCATGTGGCAGTACGCCAGTTTGGGGGAATTATACAGCATAATCAAAGCCGTAAGTACTAGTATGCTTATCGTAGTGGTTCTAATCTACACGGTTCCGCTAGCTACCTTACCCCGCAGTGTTTATATTTTATCGTGGGGCTTAATGATTGGTCTAATTGGCGGTTCCCGGCTTGGATGGCGGATACTCAGGGATTACATAATCAAGGACATTAGTTCAGTAGCTAAACCTACTTTAATTATCGGTGCCGGAGATGCCGGGGCCTTAGTTGCCAGGGAATTGAAAAATAATCAGGGTCTTAACCTGCAAGCGGTAGGTTTTATAGATGACAGTATATATAAACAAAACTTAAGCTTATATGGCATACCTGTCTTGGGCAACCGTAATAACATCCCCCAGGTGGTGGAAAACTATGGCATAGAGGAACTTATTATTGCCATGCCTTCTGCTAGTGGCAGGGTCATTAGAGAACTGATTGCAATCTGCCAGTCAACCCCAGCCAAACTTCGCATATTTCAGGGAGCCGGGGATCTATTGCGCCGGGGCAGCAAAATAAGAAATATCGAACTGGAAGACTTGTTGCGGCGGGAACCAGTCCAATTAAACCTGCAGGAAATTGCCGCTTATTTAACCGGAAAAACTGTGCTGGTCAGCGGAGCCGGTGGTTCCATTGGTTCCGAGTTATGCCGGCAAATATGCAGTTTCAAACCAAGTTGCCTGGTTATACTGGATTACAGTGAAAATAATCTTTTTGATATAGATAACGAGCTGCGGGAGGCTTTTCCAGATATACATATCGAAACAGAATTGGCCGATATTAAAGACCGGACCCGATTACAGCTAGTATTTACCCGTATTCAGCCCCAGGTAGTCTTCCATGCTGCCGCTTATAAACATGTGCCGATGATGGAAAAACACCCGGCCGAAGCCATTAAGAACAATATCCTGGGAACCCGGAACATAGCCGATATCGCTGATAAATTCGGCACGGAAACTTTTATTCTTATATCTACTGATAAAGCGGTAAATCCTACCAGTGTTATGGGAGCAACCAAGCGGATAGCGGAGATGCTTATCCAGGATCTCAACCAGAATAGTAAAACCAGTTTTGCCGCAGTAAGGTTCGGCAATGTATTAGGGAGCCGGGGCAGCGTTATCCCCACCTTTGAAAGACAGATAAAAAAAGGTGGTCCGGTAACCGTTACCCATCCTGATATGACCCGCTATTTCATGACCATCCCGGAAGCGGCGCAATTAGTTATAGAAGCCGGGGCTATGGCCAAAGGAGGCGAAATATTTGTTCTGGATATGGGTGAACCGGTAAAAATTGTAGACCTGGCTAAAGACCTTATCCGCTTACATGGTTATCAACCAGACAAGGACATCAAGATAGAGTTTACCGGTATTCGACCAGGAGAAAAGCTATACGAAGAATTATTCAGTGCCAGGGAACAGATGGCCGCCACCAAACATGAGAGGATCTACATATCTAGCAAAGAGCAAGACCTGCATTTTAACAGCGTGGAGAACATAGATACCTTATTTACCAGGAATATTTTTATTAATAGCAGTGAGACAGTTGAACTGATCAGCCGAATATTACCGGAGTATTATAGTGCCAAAAAAGAAGTATTAAACCAGCGATAATATAGAGAAGCATCAGTCTGTGGCAAGAAGGAGATTAATCAATGCAAATTCCACTAGTTGATCTTAAAAGACAATACCAGTTTCTACATTTGGAGATAGATACCGCTGTCCACTCGGTTTTAGCATCTGGTTCATATATAATGGGCACAAATGTTAAAGCATTTGAAAAGGAATTTGCCGATTATATAGGCGTGAAACATGCCATAGCAGTAGGAAACGGAACCGATGCTCTGGTAATAACCCTTAAGGCACTAGGCATAGGCCTTGGTGATGAAGTAATAACATCACCATATACTTTCTTTGCTACCGCAGAGAGTATTTCAGCGGTAGGGGCTAAACCAGTTTTTGCTGATGTACGTCTGGATACCTTTAATATTGATGAAAATCAAATTGAAGCTAAGATAACCAATCAAACAAAAGCAATTATCCCAGTACATATTTTTGGCCAACCCTGTGAGATGGATAAAATAAATGAAATCGCTGCTAAATATAACTTGTATGTAATAGAAGATGCCTGTCAAGCAGTTAGTGCAGAGTATAAGGGGAGAAAAGCTGGGACGCTAGCAGATATTGCCTGTTTCTCCTTTTTCCCCACGAAAAATCTAAGCTGTGCCGGTGATGGTGGCATGATTACCACTGATAATGATAAATTAGCCACCATGTGTAAAGCCTTAAGAGCACATGGCAGTGGAGAAGCTGGGCAGGAAGCATATAATCTGCTTAATAATACCAACGAAAGCACATTGGAAAAAAAACAGGGTGACAATACCGTTTACAATCCCTTAAAATACTACAACTATTTAATAGGACATAATTCTCGCCTGGATGAGATCCAGGCTGCTATTCTAAGGATAAAGCTGAGGAAGTTAGATGAATACCAGCTGCAAAGGCATTCGCATGCAAATTACTATGATGAAGCCTTGAAGGGTACCGAATTCATACGACCAGTAGCAATAGATAACACCAAGCATGCTTACCATATGTATATACTGCAGAATGAAAATAGGTCCACCATTATTGAATACTTAAACGGTAAAGGAGTTGCTACCGGAATATATTACCCGGTGCCATTACACCTGCAAAATGCGTACACTAACCTTGGTTATAAAACGGGAGACCTTCCCCATGCGGAATACCTCTCCCATAGGACATTTGCCATACCCTGTTTCCCGGAACTAACAGCTACGGAACGTGACTATATCGTAGAAGTGCTGAAAGAGGCAGTTGGGTGATGATAAGAACTAGCCATGGGGACGGTTCGAGCGTCTCGAAGCGCAGCGAAGGCCCACAGGGAAGACGATGGAACCGTCCCCGTGGCCTCTTGGCAGAACAGAATCTTAAGGAGGCGCATAATGCCTGATAAAGACTATTTTGTCCACGAATCCAGTTATATAGATGGACCTTGCCAAATCGGAAAAGGGACTAAGATCTGGCATTTTTCTCACATCATGGCTGATTCCAAAATTGGAGAGAACTGCAATATTGGCCAAAACGTAGTTGTTTCCCCCAGGGTTATACTGGGAAACGGTGTGAAAGTACAAAACAACGTTTCTATCTATAGCGGGGTCATATGTGAAGATGATGTCTTCTTAGGGCCGTCATGTGTTTTCACCAATGTAATAAACCCCCGTAGTTTTATATCACGCAAAAATGAATATAAAACTACTCATATAAAAAAGGGAGCTAGCATCGGGGCTAATGCTACCATTGTTTGCGGATACACCATAGGTAAATATGCCTTCATAGGAGCTGGGGCGGTAGTAACAAAGGACGTTCCCGACTTTGCCTTAATGGTTGGTAACCCAGCCAAGGTTCTAGGCTACGTGTGCAAATGTGGCCAGAGATTAGAATTTAATCCTGCAGGACAAGCACAATGTAGAGCTTGTAACAAAAGGTATATAAACATAAACGGAACCATTATAGAGGAGTAATAAATGGCCATGAAAGAAACCTTACTTAAAAAAATCAATGCCAAAGAAATTATAGTCGGTGTAGTAGGTCTGGGATATGTAGGCTTGCCCCTGGCTGTAGAAAAAGCCAAGGCCGGTTATAAAACCATTGGCTTTGATGTACAGGATAAAAAAGTAGAAATGGTCAACCAGGGTATCAACTACATAGGTGATGTGGTTGATAGTGAATTAAGAGAACTAGTGGAAAAGGGCATGTTATCTGCTACTTGCGATTTTTCCTTTATAAAAGATGTAGACTTTATAGCCATAGCTGTACCAACTCCACTGGATGAATACCAGCAGCCGGATATAAGCTATGTCCGGGATTCAACCAAGGCAGTAGCTAAGTACCTGCGAAAAGGTACCATGGTAGTATTAGAATCCACTACCTACCCCAGCACTACCGAAGAACTTATGATGCCCCTTTTAGAAGAAGGTTCCGGATTAAAATGCGGAGAAGACTTCTACTTAGCCTTTTCTCCCGAACGGGTAGATCCAGGTAACCTTATCTATCAAACCAAAAACACCCCCAAAGTAGTTGGGGGTGTAGGCAAGGACGCAACGGAAGTAATTGCGGCTATGTACAGAAATGTACTAAAGGGGGATATTTTTGAGGCCTCTTCACCCCGGGTAGCGGAAATGGAAAAAATATTAGAAAACACTTATCGCAATGTAAATATTGGTTTGATCAATGAAATGGCTATACTCTGTCATAAGATGAACATAAATATCTGGGAAGTAATCGAAGCTGCCAAAACCAAACCTTTTGGCTTCACTCCTTTTTATCCCGGCCCTGGCCTAGGCGGTCACTGTATACCCTTAGATCCCTATTACTTATCCTGGAAAGCCAGGGAATACGGATTTCATACCTCGATGATAGAAGCATCCATGAT
>JBMNOV010000091.1:0-5052 GCA_050943255.1 Syntrophomonadaceae bacterium | reverse complement strand
AAACGACCGTATGCCTGAATATACCGTAGAACGGGCTGGGAAAATATTAAACCGTTTTAAAAAAGCCTTAAATGGAGCCAAAGTACTTATTATAGGAGTAGCTTATAAAGGCGATATCGATGATTATAGAGAGAGCCCAGCTATTAGGGTAATAAATGAATTTGAAAAAGTCGGGTCTTATATAGAATTCTACGACCCTTTTATTAGTGAATATAAAGAAAAAGGGCAGATAAGAAGGGGCCTATCCGAACTAACAGTTGATACAATACAGAACGCTGATATAGTAGTAATAACCACCAACCATTCTAAAGGTATTGACTACAATTTTGTCCAACAAAACGCCAAATACATATTCGATACCAAAAATGCCATGAAAAATGTACCAAATAGAGAAAATATTGAATTACTTTAAGGAGAAGCTAATGTTTAATATTGGTCTAATTGGCTGTGGCCGAATCTCAAAAAACCACTTTGAAGCTATAGCCCAGCAGTCCGATGCCAGGTGCATTGCTTGCTGTGATATAATAGAAGAACGCGCCCGAGAGGCTTCTGAAAAATATAATATTCCCATGTGGACAACTGATTATAAAGAAATGTTATCAGATCCCAAGATAGACTTGATCTCCATCTGCACCCCCTCAGGTCTGCACCCAGTTCACGGTATCCAAGCAGCCCAAGCTGGTAAACACGTATTAACTGAAAAACCTATGGCCTGCAGGCTAAATGAGGCAGATCAATTGATAAATGCCTGTAAAAAAGCAGGTGTAAAGCTTTTTGTTGTCTTGCAGAATCGACTCAATCCGTCTATTCAATTATTAAGAAGAGCCTTTGAAGAAGGACGTTTTGGTAAAATATACATGATAACTTCCAATGTCTTTTGGACTCGCCCCCAGGAATACTACGATATGGCCCCTTGGCGTGGCACCTGGGCACTAGATGGAGGCGCATTTATGAACCAGGCATCACATTATGTAGACATGGTCCAATGGTTCGGTGGCCCTATAAAAGAAGTAAAATCGATAACAGCTACTCTAGCCAGAAACATAGAGGTAGAAGATACTGGTTCAGCCATTATTAGGTTTGAAAACGGTGCAATTGGTAGTATAAATGTAACAATGCTAACCTACCCTCAAAACCTGGAAGGGTCAATAACGATATTAGGGGAAAATGGAACCGTGCGCATTGGCGGCACTTCCATGAATAAAATTGAATATTGGGAATTTGCTGATACAAAGGATTATGATTCCGAAGTTGAACAATCAAACACTAATCCAACTTCAGTATATGGATTTGGTCATGTTGACTATTACAGTAATGTTATAGGCACCCTGAAAGGTGAAACGAAACCAACCAGCGATGGTGTGGAAGGAAGAAAATCACTATTCTTATTAGAGAAAATATATAGAACCAATATTAATCAAAGTAAATCATAATTTTGAAAAAGGAGTTAGCACCAATGAAAGGCATAATCTTAGCAGGAGGTAGCGGTACTCGCTTATTTCCGCTCACTCGGTGTGTCTCGAAGCAACTACTACCCATTTATGATAAACCTATGATTTATTATCCTTTGTCTGTTTTGATGTTATCCGGTATAAGGGAAATATTAATCATTTCCACTCCTGAAGACACTCCGCGTTTTCGACAGCTGCTTGGGGATGGGCACCAGTGGGGATTAGAATTGTCCTATGCAGTACAACCTTCACCGGATGGACTAGCGCAGGCCTTTATCATTGGAGAACAATTTGTCGGAAATGATCGGGTGGCTATGATTTTAGGAGATAACATATTTTATGGACAAGCCTTTACCCCTATGTTGAGGCGTGCTGCTGATCGGGAAAAAGGAGCAACCATATTTGCCTATAGAGTAAAAGACCCACGCCAATTTGGCGTAGTAGAATTTGATGAACAAAACCGAGCCATTTCTCTGGAAGAAAAGCCCAGACAACCAAAATCAGACTATGCCGTTACCGGACTTTATTTTTATGATAATGATGTAATACAAATTGCTAAAAGCATAAAACCTTCATCCCGGGGCGAACTGGAAATAACTGATGTAAATTGTGTATATCTACACAATAATCTGCTCAATGTAGAAGTTCTCGGCAGGGGATTTGCTTGGCTGGATACTGGCACTTTTGACTCATTGATTCAAGCCACCCAATTTATAGAAACCTTGCAAAACCGTCAAGGATTCAAGATCGCCTGTCCTGAAGAAATAGCTTACTATATGGGCTATATAGGCAAAGATGAACTCCTATCGCTGGGAGAAACAATGAAAAATAACGAATACGGCCAATACCTGATAGAAATTGCAAATAGCCCCTTACGTCCTTTGTGGGGGAAAAAATACACGAAAGCAGGTCATAGTGATTATGAAAAACACCTTGCCTGAAAAACCACTTTACATACTGGTTACCGGAGGAGCAGGTTTTATCGGCTCAAACTTTATTCCATATTTTTTAGAAAAATGCCCTTACTATCATATTATTAATCTGGACAAATTAACCTATGCTGCAAATCTTGATAACCTAACCGAGGTAGCAAATAATCCCCGCTACCAACTGGTAAAAGGCGATATCTGCAACCGGGGTTTGGTGGAATACCTTTTTAACCAATATGATATTCGCGGTGTCATTCACTTTGCTGCTGAATCCCATGTAGATAATTCCATCGCTGATCCGGATGTATTTATTAAAACCAACGTTGAAGGCACCTTTACCTTACTTGATGTAGCCCGCAATTATTGGATGGAAGCACCGGGTATGTGCAGACCTGGTTATGAGAACAGTCGTTTCCATCACATATCTACTGATGAAGTATACGGCAGCCTGGGTGAAACCGGATTATTTACTGAACAAACTCCATATACCCCCAATAGTCCGTACAGTGCTAGTAAAGCCAGTGCCGATATGATTGTACGGAGCTATTACAAAACCTACGGTATGAATAACGTAATCACCAACTGTTCTAATAATTATGGACCCAAGCAGCACAGTGAAAAGCTTATTCCTACCATAATTGGAAAAGCCCTGAACCTGGATAAAATCCCTATTTATGGCGATGGTAATAATGTTCGTGATTGGCTCTATGTTTTGGATCACTGTAAAGGAATTGACTTGGTTTATCATAAGGGACGAACAGGTGAAAGTTATAATATTGGCGGCAAAAACGAACGCGAAAATATTCATATAGCTAAGACTATATGTGAGATTTTGGACACTATAGCGTCTGCAAAAAAAATATCGCCGGACTTAAATCCTATCAACAACTAATCACCTTTGTTCCGGATCGTCCTGGTCATGACCGCCGCTATGCCATCGATGTCACTAAAATAGAAACAGAACTGGGTTGGCAGGCAGAAGAGAATTTTGAGAGCGGTATAAAGAAAACGGTGGAGTGGTATTTGGATCGTATTCGCTAACTAATACATGGGGTATAGAACAAATTAAAGTATGGAGACCGAGTATGACTAAAACAGTTGCTATCCTACAATCAAACTATATTCCTTGGAAGGGTTATTTTGACATAATCAACATGGTAGATGAATTTATCCTGTTTGATGATGTGCAATATACTAAGAGAGATTGGCGCAACAGAAATGTGATTAAGACTGCTGCCGGCTTGAAGTGGTTAACCATTCCGGTAGTTAGCAAAAGTAAGTATACTCAGCGTATTTGTGATACCAAAACTGCGGATCCATCCTGGGCCGAAAAACATTGGAATACTCTAGTACATAATTACTCTAAAGCAGCCTATTTTAAGAATTATGAAACTCAACTTAAAAAAATATATACCCAATGTGCAGATGAACCGTTTTTGAGTAAAATCAATTATGAATTTATCAAACTCATCTGTGATATATTAAATATTTCAACTCGTATTTCCTGGTCGATGGACTATGGAGTACATGAATCTGATAGTACTTTTAGACTGCTTCGAATATGCCAGAAAGCAGGAGCAGATAATTATCTATCCGGACCTGCAGCTAAAGCCTATTTAAATGAATCTGTTTTTATCCAACATGGTGTTACTGTTTCCTATATGGATTACAGTGGATATAAAGAATATCCGCAGTTATATGATCCATTCGAACACAGGGTAACTATTTTGGATTTAATTTTTAATACTGGTTCAATGGCAACACAATATATGAGGAGTTTTGCATAAGTGAAACTATCAATTGTGACCACAATGTACTGGTCAGAAGCCTACCTAGAAGAGTTTTATCAGAGGTGCAAAATAGAAGCCCAAAAGATAACTAGCGATTATGAGATTATTCTTGTCAATGATGGCTCACCGGATCTATCCTTACAGAAGGCAATAGAATTATCCGAGCGAGATAAACAGGTAATTGTTGTGGATCTATCGAGAAACTTTGGGCATCACAAAGCTATTATGACCGGACTTTCATATACTTCTGGTGACCTGGTTTTTCTAATCGATTGTGATCTTGAAGAAGAACCAGAATTATTACCATTATTTTATTCCAGCTTAACTGAAGAAGATTGCGATGTTGTTTTTGGTGTTCAAAAAAGTAGGAAGGGTAGTTTTTTTGAAAAGTGTTCTGGCGAAGTTTTTTATCTCTTTATAAATTATTTATCGGAAATAGATATACCTAGAAATGTAATAACAGCACGGTTAATGAAACGTCGATATGTTGATAGCTTATTACAATTTAGAGAACAAGAACTATTTTTAGCAGGGATCTGGTATATTACAGGATTCAATCAAATTGCTGTTGAAGTTGATAAGCACTCCACAAGTAAAACAACATATAAGCTTAAAAACAAAGTAGCAATTGCAATTAATGCCATTACCTCATTTAGTAACAAACCATTGTTGCTAATCTTTAATTTAGGTATGATTATGACACTTATATCATCTATTTATATTCTATATTTAATAGTTAGAAAAGTGTTTTATGGGCAATCTCTTATCGGATGGACCTCACTGATTGTTTCAGTATGGTTTATTGGTGGATTAATTATTTCCTTTATTGGAATTATCGGTATTTATATATCCAAAATATTTATTGAAACCAAAAATAGGCCT
>JBMNOV010000039.1:0-17423 GCA_050943255.1 Syntrophomonadaceae bacterium | reverse complement strand
AAAGAATATCGTAGCAACGATTAAAAAGTCAATACGAAATACAGATATTTTCGCTAGATGGGGCGGGGAGGAATTTGCAATTCTCCTTCCTAATACAGACATTTGCCAAGCAGAAAATATGGCTGAACGGATGAGAATATGTATTCGAAATAATTTATACGATCCAGTAAAAAGTATTACTTGCAGTTTTGGTATAGCAGCTCTTGAGAAAGATGATACTGCACAAACCTTGCTGCGTAAGGCAGATGAATTATTATTGCAAGCTAAGGCCAGTGGGAAGGATAGGGTTATTAGGTCAGCTTTCGAATAGCCAAAGACAGCTAAAAAAGGCGGGAGATGGGGGTAAAGTGAAAGGACTTTCATTTCATGTATCCCTTCAGCTCTTCGTAAAAGTTCTCGCAGGTACCGGCAAGTATAACAACGATAGTTTCGTCATTTTCTTCAACGATGGTATAGGCTAATTCGTAGTTGGTTTTATTGTGGAAGATATCACAGCAATATACGCCGCTAAGATCACCGGTTTTAGGTTCACCAAAATAGGGATCTAGCAGAAGCTGGTCAATGACGGCTTGGAATTTGTCTTTAAGCGGTTTCTCTTTTAGTTTTTTGAAATAGCGAGCGGCAGGAGGCAGAATGACTAATTTGGCCATCAGTCTGCCTCCGAGCCAAAAACATCTTCATAAGTTTCGCTTGATGCTTGGCCTTGAGCAGCAAGACGGGCTTCATCAAGCAAGCGTTCCACAGCGGGACGGATTTTGCGGCGGGCTTTCTTAAACTTATCAAGCAGTTCTTGTCCTGATAACCCTTGGGCTATTAAATCGGCCAAGATCTGTTCGTCGAATTCTCCGCTGCTTTCCCTTACGGGACGGATGACGATGGCTTTGTTTTGAACATAGCATTCTACTTCTTTATCAATGCCGAGACTGTTATAGAACTCAATCGGAATGGTTATCTGGCGTTTCTGAGATACCGAGATACGTTTTTTTATCATAGAATATTCTCCTTGTTTTACTGCGGCACTATATCCTTCTTTGGCAGTATATGCTGGTCCAACAGAAAATATACAAAGAATCTTTGGTTAAATAATATCAAGGAAACCAAGAAAACTCAAGGGTAGGGGGAATCAAGACTATTTAACCAGCCCCCCATAGATTTAGGAAAATCCCTTGTATAAAACATTGTACTGATAAATTAAAAAAATGGAACATATATAGTATATTTTCATGTAGTCTTATGGTAACGAATGTTGCTTATAAATATGGTTATCAGTCTATAGTATGTTACTCTAATAACAAAATTGAATTTTCAGGAACTTTCAAATACAAACTTTCTTTATGTTCTCTATTATCCCATTCCTCTTTATTAATTTTACACAATAGATTTACATTGTCATTTTTTTTATTAGTTTCAATATTTTCGAAGAAAATATTGTATTCAAATACATCTTCAACTACCTTATTAATCCTGCATTCAATTACATTTTTTTGTTCTTTTGCCTTAACAGCATCAACAACTTGAAAATCATGTGCTCGGATACCAATATATTTGATCTTTTCAGATAGCATTTTTTCTATTTCTAAAGTAACATTCCAATCAACAGCATGAACACAGTGTGAAGATAAAACTTCGCATTTTGAAATATTCTTGCAGCCGGTCAATCTTGCGGCACTGTGCAATTTGGGCTGTTTAAATATTTCTTTAGTATTTCCAAATAAAACAGACATTCCTTTATCAATAATGATAAGCTCTTTACAAAACCTGTATATTTCATCCCTGCTGTGAGAAACCATTATTACTTGTCCATCATATAATTTCAATAATTCTAAGACTCCATTCTGAAGCTGTTCTTTTAAATGCGAGTCCAAGGCTGAAAATGGTTCATCCAGCATCAATATATCTGGCTTATATACTATGCACCTTGCCAGTGCTACTCTTTGCTGCTGTCCACCTGAAATTTGACCCGGATATTTCTTTTCCAGCCCCTGAAGATGAAATGATTCTATTATCTCCTTAATTTTTTGTTCTTTTTCTTTTTTAGAAAGCGTCAACCCAATTCCAATGTTCTCTTCTACTGTCATATGAGGAAACAAGGCATAATTTTGAAACAAATAACCGATATTTCTGTCCTGTGGTTTAAGATTAATATTTTTCTTAGAATCAAATAGAACTTTCCCATTAAGCACAATGTGTCCTTCATCAGGTGTTTCAATTCCAGATATACATTTTAGAGTCATACTTTTTCCGCTGCCGGAAGCACCTAAAATACCAAGATAATTTCCATCTGTTTTAAAAGCAATATCAAGAGAGAAACCTTTCAGTTTTTTCTTTATGTCAACTGCCAAATTCATAAAATTGTCCCTTACTTCAAATATTTTCTTTCCTTCATAGAAAAATAATTTGTTAGTACAACAACGATAAAAGATATTAGTAGAACAATTATTACATAATAAGAAGCTGTTTTCATATTACCCGCAGCGACTTCCGAATAAATTGCTAGTGGTAGTGTTCTTGTCTTATTTTCTATATTTCCTGCAATCATAGCAGTAGCACCAAACTCACCAAGTGCTCTGGCAAATGCTAATATACCTCCTCCAGCAACACCTGGCAAAGCAAGCGGCATAATTATGCGCCAGAAAATTTTTCTCTCTGACATTCCCAGTGTCCTCGCTGCCATAATAAAATTTTGATCCACTTGCTCAAATGCACTTCTGGCAGAACGATACATTAGAGGAAATGAAATTGCTACAGCAGCTATTACAGTTGCTGTCCAGGAGAAAACTATTTTTACACCTAGAAATTGAAGCAAAAACTTGCCAATTGGCCTATTCACTCCGAAAATGAGCAGAAGGAGAAATCCCATTACTGTTGGTGGCAAAACTAAAGGCAACGTTAATATACCATCCAAAATCATCTTTAGCTTTTCAGATTTCATTATTACAATCCATCTTGCAACAAAAAGCCCTAACACAAATGTTAAGGCTATAGCTGCAGATGCAGTTTTCATTGAAATTATTATTGGTGACAACTGCATATTATTTTCTCCTATTGGTTTGGTGTGAAGCCATAGGTGTCAAATATTTCCTTTGCTTCATCCGTTTTTAAAAACTCTACAAATTTCTTTGCTGGTTCTCCGCTCTTAGTAGCTTTAACTATACCTACCGGGTAAATAACTTTGGAAACACTTACTTCTGGTGCTTCTGCTACAATCTTTACTTTACTGTTTGAAGCAGCATCAGTTGAATATACAATACCAGCATCAGCGCTGTTTTCAGCGACCCAGTTTAGCACTTCTGTAACATTTGTACCAAGGCTGGCCTTTGCAAAAACTTTGTCCCAAATTTTAAGATTTGTTAATGCTTCCTTTGCATATTGTCCGGCTGGTACGCTTGCCGGGTCTCCTACGGCAATTTTATCAGCCTTTAAAATATCTGTGAAAGAACTTATACCCTTATTGCTGTTTATTGGAACAATGAGCACAATTTTGTTTTCTAGAAGTTTAACGATAGAATCTTTAACAATTAATTCTTTTTTATTTAATTCATCCATTTGCTTCATAGCTGCTGACATAAACACATCTATAGTTGCACCTGCTTCAATTTGCGACTGTAATTTACCGGAACTGTCATAGGTTGTTTGAATTTTGATATCAGGATATTTTTCTTGAAATGCTGGTATCAATTTTTCATCCATACAATTTTTCAAGCTTGCTGCAGCCGCAACAGTAATGGTTGTTTGTTTTTCTGATGTTTTGTTGCTACAACCGACTAAGGATAATGATAGGATAAGAATGCTTAATAAGATAGTTGTTATTTTTCTCATATTTTCTCTCCCTTATTTATGTAGTATAGTGTTAGTTAGAATTTAAAACCTATCAAACCTGACTAAACACAACTAAAAATAACTAAACGCATTATAACATCAATTCTCTAACGTGTAAATTTGTTTCTTGCGGTAACCGTATTGGAAGACATATTCATATATCTAAACACAATTTGAAACTTATCTTTTGCAAGCAAAAGGCTATGCTAATATCTTTTGAGGCAACCTTGAGTCAAGAAAATGCTGAAACTTTTGCAAATGTTGGATTACTTAAAATAAGGATATTCTCCGGAATTGAGAGTTTAAGGCAAATATAGATTCAGATAGGATCCCCTTGGCATTAATTAAGGAGAGCCGTTAGAAAGCTTTTATTGATGATTAAGGGATTTTGACACCCCCAAAAACCTGGAAAATAATGTCTACCCCCGGGCCAAATTTTCTTTTAAACTAATAATAAAAAAGGGGGACTGGCATTGATTACCTGGAGAGATGAATTCAGTATTGGAGTTAGTGAAATAGATGACCAGCACCGGCAGCTTTTTGATATTGCCAACAGAGCCTATGCACTCTTAAAAAACCAATTACTAGTTGATAAATATGATGCCATCGTGGCTATAATCGACGAATTAAAAGAATACACAGCTTACCATTTCAACTGTGAACAGGAGTATATGGCCAGGATAGGCTATAAAAGGCTGTTATCTCATAAAGTATTACACGATGACTTTATTGAAAAGGTTAATAGTGTAAACCTAAATAAAATAGATGAAGATCAGAGGCAGTATCTGCTCGATATTTTGGAATTCGTGGTGAAATGGATAGAGGGGCATATTCTCGGACAGGACAAGAAGATAACCGGGCAAGCATGAGTATAGATGTAGTAGAGTGTTTCCTGGTCTGTCCCGCAGTCTGGATTTTACCTATAATGGCCTAATGAGTCACTATTACGGGGACTACCTTGATAGCGGATGATAAAATAATAGATTTATTTTTGTCATCGATTACTGAATTTGAAAGTGGTTATCGGTTCCTTGTTCGCGAAAGATATATTGTTTTTTATCGTTTTTTGGACAGCGGAGGTGTATATAGACCGTATTTTGTACAGAAAGCGTAATTACACTACCGTATTTCGTTATCCGAACCAAAGGTCTTATTAAACCAGAATTCGCCTGACTTTAATCTACTTTAAACCTTGAGACTGCGGTTTGCAGCTCTTCGGCAATGCCAGCGGTATTGTGTGCGATGCCTGTTATGTGCTCAATACTTGACATCTGTTCTTCGTTACTCGCGGATACTTCTTGACTAAGTGCAGCATTCTGCTGCGATACAGAGGCAATCTGGTAAACTGCTTGCAGAATACCGTGGGAACTGTCTTTTATCTGTCGGGAATGTTCTTTTATGATCTCGACATTAATATTTAACTTTTCTATGATATCAGAAATATCTTGAAATGCCCTGCTTGTTTCTTTCAGACTTATTTTCTGTGCTTCTACTATATTTTTGGTATTGTTAGCCTCTATCACGGCTCTTTGGGCTCCTTTTTGAATTAACTCTATTATCCCGGTTATTTCTGAAACTGCGGCTTTGGATGCTTCAGCCAGTTTTCTTACTTCTTCGGCGACAACAGCAAATCCCCGTCCTTGCTCTCCAGCTCTTGCTGCCTCTATTGTTGCATTCAGCGCCAGAAGATTGGTTTTCCCGGCGATATTAGAAATTGTCTCCAGAATTATACCAATTTCACCAATTCTCTCGTTCAGCTGTCTAATTACCAAATCGGTATTATCAGCCGCACTAATATTGGCCTGCATTTTAACTTTCTGATCCTCGATGGCCTTTAACCCTTCATTAACCAGTGATAGTGCTTCAGTACAAAGTTGATTAATGAATTCTACCTTTTTTTCATTAATTTCAATATCAGTTACTATTCCTTTGGTCATTTGGGCTGCTTCTTGTGCCTGATTAGCTTGTTCCCCCGTACCTATAGCCATTTGTTCAATTGAGGCACTAACTTGTTCAACCATTTGGCTGGTCTCTCTGCACACTGTGCTTAGTTCCATGATTGCATTGGATACACTATTGGTATTCATCATTATTTCAGCTACTATAGTCCTTATTTTCTCAATAAATGCATTCACGGATTTACTCAGCAACTCGATATCATCCCCGGTATCGATCTCAATTTTCTGAGTTAAATCGCCTCCGGATTCAGCCAGTTCGCTCATGCGCTGATTAATTGAAGCTAGAGGTTTGGAAATCCGGTGCGATAGGAGTAAAGAAATAAGAAGGCCTAAACAAATGCACATAATACTAAATAGAACTATTTTGCTTACAAGACTTTTTACCTCAGCTACAATATAATGGGCATCAATATCCACACCAGCAATGCCCGTTGTATTTCCGTTGCTGTCATAAATAGGTGCGTAACCGGAGAGATAACTACCCCACTGATCTGTCTCTATACTTTTAGATGCCAAAGCCTTTCCGGCAAATGCTTCAGCCATTTCCGGTGAATAATCGTACTCCAATCCCAAAGGAGAGTGGTCTTCACCAACACCGGTGTCAAGCACAAAACGGGTTTTATCTCCATCTTTTATGAGACTATATACATAGAGTACCTCGGTTTCCTTTTGCAACTGTTGAAACAACTTCACCTGCTGCTTATAAAGATCATCAGATTCAGATTTTATTTGCTGGTGTTGATCCCCATCGACCAGTAGAGCAGCAGCGATGGCTAAATTTTTTGCTTTATCCCGAATATTGTTCATAAATAGATTGTGGGTGTAAACCGTTACAAAGCTTCCCATTATTACACAGAGGACAAAACTGATCAGGGTGAAATGAAAGACGAGACGTGACCTTAATGTTTTAAATCTTAACTTTTTCATTTGTCCGGCAGGTAAAAATATGAACCTGCTTGTTCCCCCTTTAGTAATCCGTTTTATATAGACAGGTTATAAATAGAACTAAAATATAGGTGCTACCATAAAATTCTATAATATATTCTTCGTTTTTGTCTACATCGACGTTATTTCACATGGGTATTTTGTTTTTTATCCAATGATTAAGTTTCCACTATTCTTATATGCCTCTGGTTGGATACCTGCATTATCCGGGCTCTAATATGAAATACAAGGGTGTCTTGTTGTATAATGGTTAGAAACATAGGAAACGTAAAGTGATAATCGGTCAGTAAAACAAAAACCCCGGCAGTAAACAACGATCCCCAATAAGCTGGTTACTTTCAACCTATGCCTATGAGAGGTGTTTTTATGAAATATAAGACTATAAATGATACCACTATCGCCGAAATATTTATAAAAAAGTCCAGATTTATTTGTATTTTGATGCCTCTAAATCAAATACAGGATATAGACATCAGGCGTTACGAGGCCAGGCAAGAATATCCTGGAGCCAATCATTATTGTTATGCTTATAGATTCAGGCAGGACGGCAGATTACTTGAACGATACAGTGATGATGGCGAACCAGGCGGAACTGCAGGATGGCCTATACTTCATGTACTGGCACAGAACGATTTAGAAAACATAATGGCTATTGTAGTTCGTTATTTTGGCGGAACCCTGCTGGGAACCGGGGGATTAGTTAAGGCATATACCCAATCTGTTCAAGCAGCTTTGGATGAGGCTTATATTATTAATATGGAATACTGCCAAAAAATCTTGTTGACCCTGGACTATAACTGTTATGGCAGTTTTGAAAAATATTTTCACAGCACATTAACTGAGATAACAGATATTCAATATACTGACCGCATTAATTTAGTAATTTGGGTTGCAATTAATAAATTGGATGACTTTATTGCTAAGATTGAAGACCTTAGCTCAGGAACGGCAACAATTGAATTATGTGAACAGGCATTTGTTGGTCAGGGCCAACGTTAATTCCTGCAGGTAGAGCAGGGAGACGGAGAGAAGCAGGCCTTTGAATTTGCCTTTTGGATCAACTCGGTTTGGAGTTCTTCCAGCCTTTTATCAATATCCGCCGCACTTTCACTAGGCTTATTAACATGCATGAAATGTATTTTTTTACAACAAGGACCTTCCATGGTTATACTTTATACCCGCAAGTCAATTACCAGCAATATAGGCGTGTGGTCTTGTCTTGGTTCCGAATCAATCATTTCAGATTTTAAAACTCTGTCTGCAATCCTATTACTCACCAACCAATAATCAATTCTCCATCCGGAATTATTAATTTTACTTGTTTTAGCACGCTGGGACCACCAGGAATAAACACCTGTAACATCTCCATGTATATAACGAAATGTATCTGTAAAGCCTCTTTTTAGAAGATTTGTAAAGCCTTCACGCTCCTCATCAGTAAATCCGGCTGAATTACGATTGCTATTAGGATTAGCCAAGTCGATTTCTCTATGGGCCACATTAAAATCACCTGCTGCAAGAACACATTTTTCTTTATCTAGCTTTTCTTGGTAGTCAGCAAATTTAATATCCCAAATCTGCCGTTCCCTTAAACGACTTAAGCCTTCACCTGCATTGGGGGTATATACTTGTGTTAAGTAGAAATCTTCAAACTCCAATGTGATAATTCTGCCTTCAAAATCCATAGTGCCAGGTGCACCGATTTTGGGGAAGCTTACCCTTGGTTTTAAACTATTCTTATATAAAAACATAGTGCCTGCATAACCCTTGCGTGCAGGTTCTACTGAGCTATTCCAGACAATTCTATACCCGGGAAACATATCATTTAATATTTCTAATTGCTTTTTAGTAGGTCCACCGCTTGGCAGCTTTGTTTCTTGTAAGGCAATAACTTCCGGATTGTTTTCAACAATGGAATTTATTACTTTACGACTTAATACGGCTCGTGCCGAAGCACCTGTTAATGCTGAATTTAAAGAATCAATATTCCATGAAATAAGTTTCAAATCCAAACCTCCCCAAAACATGTCAATGGTTTTTGAATTTTCCATCAGTAGTCCGGCCATAGCGATCATTAAACTATTTATTTAAAGCACAAAAAAAATCAATGGCCTATCAATATGTCCACGATACTCATTTCATCAGGCAAAACATTGCAGGGAAGGTAAAGCACCTTTACACCTGCTTCCTTGGCTACTGCCAAAGCTGTACCAAACTCCGGGTGTGTTTTTACATTGGGCAGTACTTTCCGGACACCAGGCATAGCAATGACGAATGCGATATAGCACTCATATCCTTTTCCTGCTGCTTCGGCAAGCTCGTACAAATGCTTGACCCCGCGCTCGGTCGGTGCATCGGGAAAATATCCAATGCCATCTATTTCCAGAGTGCATCCTTTAACCTCAATTAAAATCTTTCGGGAGGCACACTCCAGATAGAAATCCAAGCGAAACTTTCCATAAGAATATTCTGGTTTTAGCAAGGTAATGTTTTCAAATAGCAACGGTAAACTATTTAGCCATTCTTTCACTACCTGATTTGGTGCCTGACTGTCAATGTTGACCCAGCCAAGTCCGTCCTTCAAAACGGTTACCAAATCGTACTGCGTTTTCCTTGCGGGATTATCTGTTTTCGCAAGTATAACATGGCTTCCGGGCAAAAGTAGTTCTTTGCAGCGCCCGGTGTTCTTTACATGCACTGTTTCAACCTTGCCATCAAGCTCGACATAAGCTACAAAGCGATTCCGGCGTTCTATGAATTTGGCATGTGTTATATTTTTATACTTCATATCTGTTTCACTGAATTATTGACCATCATTATTCCAAAACAAGCAGTTATTTTTTCAAATTTCATTTTTCCACACCACATGTAAGCTAATATTACTTAATCTATTCGATAATATCAGCATTTGCCAAGTCAGTAAAGCCTGGAATCCGTAATTAATTACCTAGCCGGTTATAGATCCTTTCTTATTGATTGGATTCAGGTAATGGACTCTAACAATTATTCGAAAACAGAGTCACTAATTAATCGCATAGAAAAATTAATAAAACAATTGGAGACTTTACCCTAATAGAATTTAATGGTGATAATTATTAGAATTAGGGGATAAGTAAACGTTTTTTGTAAGTTTATGTTACCATATAGGATTTGAGTACCTTTGGGGTCCGAGAGAATATTTTTATCAAGCTACAAAAATATAAATCTCTGTGATATGCTTTATTTTATAAGTTCACCATAAAGCCCACATCCACTGCTTATATTACCAAGCAAAATAAAATAATGACAGTAGGGGAACACGTTTGTGGTATTATATTGTAATACAATAGAAAATGGAGGCACATTATGATATTTGTATGTTACCCGAAATGCACTAGCTGCCAGAAGGCTAAGAAGTGGCTGGAGTCAAACAGCGTAGCCTTTGAAGAAAGGCATATCAAGGAAAACAATCCAACAATCGAGGAATTGAAGGATTGGCATAAAAAGAGCGGTCTGCCACTGAAGAAATTTTTCAATACCAGCGGAATGCTGTATAAGGAACTGAAGTTGAAGGACAAGCTCCCGGCCATGAGCGAGGATGAACAGTATAGCCTGTTAGCAACAGACGGTATGCTTGTGAAGCGTCCGATTCTTGTCAGTGACGATTTTGTTTTGGTAGGCTTTAAGGAAACTGATTGGAAAGCTGCGCTTGGTATCGAATAACTGACCTTTAGGATGATAACAGCACTCCGGCCTGCACAGGTACGGATGTTCTTGTTGGAACTTCCTGAGGTCGTTACCTGCTATATGTCTTTCATCATGCGGGTGTGGATACACGTCAATTCAGACCTTAGGACTATAGTTGGTTCCCGATTTGAATTTAATAATCATAGAGATAAAGACTTCGTACTATTTACGAAAGATTGCCAGGTGACAGATGATAGTATCATGACTCTTGCAGTTGCAAAAGCCATTATGCAAACCTTTAATTAGTGGATATAATTTTGATAGCGACTATTATTTGCTAATTGAAAATAATAAAAGAGCAACAAGCTAGTTTAAAGTGCTCACAAAGTGATGTCTTTCAATCTCTAATGCATTATTAAGTAATTCATTAAGGAGAATACTATGCAGTTATCTTTCGAATATGGAGATACCATAATTGAATTTAATCTTACACAAAGTAGGAGAAAAACCCTAGCTATAACATTAGTTTTTTGGCAAATACAAAAAATAACTCCTTGAGATAAATACTGAAATTAACCAAACAATCTCTATTATTGATTTAAAATTACTGCATTTTATAAAAGTTGTGTTTTGCGAGAAATAATTTTGTATAGAGAATATTTTCTAGCCCTTTACCATTAGGTATAGGAGGTATTATCTCTTCAATATACGAGTATGAGTGACGGTAGAATCCAATACTTTAATCGCCCGCCCAATAAACCATTATCCGGTATTTATTAGGATATTCTCTGCATCAGGAGCAGGGTTTACAAGCCAAATAAAACACCATTCTAAATGATAATACTTCAGTGTATGAATAATTGGATATAAATGTATAATTAGTTATATAACACAATAGTGGAGGAAACAAATGAAGCTGGCGATTTTTGATTTCGATGGTACTCTGTTGACCAAGGACACCTTGCCTTGTTTGGGTAAGGAATGGATCAGGCAGAAAAGATCACTATTCAGATATATATTAGTTTATCTTTATATTATACCGGCACTAGTCAGGTACAAAATGGGGATTATAAGCCGGGAAGAATTTAAAAACCTGGCCTTTGATAGATTTAATCTGATTTTTAATGGGATGAGCAGAACACAAATAAATGAGTTTTTTCAAAACGCCTATCCTTATATTAAGAAGTTATTTAATATTACGGTGATGAATGAGATAGAAATAGCGCAAAAACAAGGCTTCCATTGTGTACTGCTTTCCGGGGCTTATGCTGATTTATTGCGGATAGTGGCCAAAGATCTGGGCTTTGACACGGTTATTGCTGCCGAGCTGGCTTTTAAGAATGGCATTTTCGATCATAATGGAGATATTCCTTTCATTACGGGGAAGAAAAAAGTAGCATTGTTACAGAATGCATTTGCCGGCAAAAATGTTGACTGGCAAAGCAGCAAGTGTTTTGCGGATAGTATGGCTGATATTGAGCTTATGCAACTTGTAGGAAATCCAGTTGCTATAAATCCTGATCCCGGGCTCCTTTCCCATGCCCTTGATAACCATTGGGAAATTGCCGGTTTATAAGAAACATTACCTGGAGAACGCTTGTGCCATCTTAATCATTTCCTTATTGGATTATTAAGGTGGCCTATTTTTTTGTCCGCACCCCCTAAATGAAACATTTTACTGTTCAGTAAATTTGTCACTTGATTTCCTTCCATTGATTTACAGTGATAGAGGTCTATGTTAAGATAATTTAGTAGTAATTGCTATGGATTGCCGCTATTTAGGACGAAAAAAACTGTTACCTGAGCCTCTGACAATCATTTTACTGCGCCGAAGTCGCCAGCGACGAGCTTATGTCTTACAAAGGCTTATTTATTAATTACTAAAGAGTCAAACCCATGATTAGGTTAATTGAAAAAAAGAGAAAACGAAAATTTGCATAGTGTAAGATACATATTAAAACTACATTCGAGGAGATACTGTTATGAACGGTTTTGGGGATAAGGTTAATTTTATATGGAAAATCGCCGAGCTTTTACGAGGCCCCTACAAGGCGGATAAGTATGGGGATGTTATACTGCCAATGGCTGTTTTAAGGCGCTTTGACTGTCTGCTGGAAGATACTAAACCGCAGGTAGTTGAGAAGGCCAAGACAACCGATATAGAAATGATTTTGAATAGCATTACCGGCCATGGCTTTTCCAATAAATCAAACTTTGATTTTATTAATCTGTTGGATGATCCTGACAATATAAAAGCCAACTTTATTACCTACCTACAGGGATATTCGACTAATATCAGGGAAATCATGGAGAACTTTGACTTCGATAAGGAAATCAAAAAGCTGGATGATAACAACCTGCTCTTCCTGGTTATAAAAGAGTTCAGCCAAATCGATCTGCACCCAGATGTGGTGAAGAATCAGGAGATGGGGTATATCTTTGAAGAACTGATCAGGCGCTTTTCAGAAAATGCCGAGGCTGGTGACCATTACACCCCCAGGGAAGTTATTGAACTGATGGTCAACATCCTTTTTGTTGGCCTGGAGAAAGAATTAACCGAAGAAGGCATTATATTCACAGTAGGAGATTTTGCCTGCGGTACAGGCGGAATGCTATCGGTGGCTACCAATTACATAAAAAAATTTAATCCCAATGCCCAGATTGAGGTTTTCGGGCAGGAATTAAACCCCCAGTCTTATGCCATATGTAAATCCGATATTTTAATAAAAGGTCAAAAGGCAAATAACATTGTTTTGGGCAACTCCTTTACTGCTGATGGACACAGAAACCAAAAGGTGAGGTTTGCCCTGATGAATCCTCCCTTTGGGGTAGATTGGAAGAAAGATAAGGAATTCATAGATAGAGAAGTCAAGGAGTTAGGTTTTAAAGGTCGTTTTGGTGCAGGTACCCCCCGTACTTCAGATGGATCACTGCTTTTCTTGCAGCACATGATTTCCAAAATGCAGGACGATGAAAAAGGCTCTCGTATGGCCATCATTTTTAATGGTTCTCCCTTGTTTACTGGCGATGCAGGCTCAGGTGAATCGGAAATCAGAAGATGGCTGATTGAAAGTGATTTACTGGAAGGCATCATCGCTTTGCCTACTGATTTATTCTATAACACGGGGATTGCCACCTACATCTGGGTTGTCACCAATAGAAAAAATGAAAACATTCTAAACGGCCCTATTCGCAAAGGTAAGATCCAGCTGGTGGATGCCACCAGTTTCTACCATAAGATGAGAAAATCATTGGGTTCCAAACGAAATGAAATCAGTGATACTGATATAGCAGAAATCACCAGGATCTACGGAGATTTTAAAGAGAATGAATACTGCAAAATCTTTGATAATAAGGAATTCGGATATCTTAAAGTAACTATTGAAAGACCGCTCAGGCTTAATTTCCTGATATCTCAGGAGAGGATTGAAAACCTGTATTCTGAATCAGCCTTTGCCAACCTTTATGATGAGGACAAGGTGGAAGAGCTGGAACTGAAGCGGCAGAAGCAGACCATTAAGAAAAACGAGCTGTCTGAACTCCAAAAGCAGTATAAAGGCAAAGAACTGCAGGAACAGATCATAAGCATCTTAAACGCCAACATCAGTGACAAGGTCTATAAGAACAGAGATGAGTTTACAAAAGTGCTGCAAAATGCATTTAATAATTTAAAACTGAACAACTCCCTATTCAAAGCAGTTTTGATGGGCCTGTCGGAAAGAGATAAAAACGCTGACTACTGTTACACGGGCAAGAAAAAAGAAGCCGATCCCAGCTTGAGAGATACAGAAACCATTCCTTTATCAATTGATGTGGAAAGCTATGAAGTTGATACAGCCCAGCATATCAAGAAAGAAAGGCAGAATATCTTGGACTATGTGGAAAGGGAAGTAAAACCTCATGTTAAAGAGTTTTGGATAGACCACAGTAAAACCAAAATCGGTTATGAAATCCCATTCACCAGGTATTTCTATAAGTATGAAGAACTACGCCCCTTTGCTGAGATCATGCTGGAAATCGAAGAGCTGGAAAAAGAGATCCAGGCCGAGATAAAGAAGGTGATCGGGGGATGAAAGGGATTAAATATAGAAGTCCTGAAGAGATGAAGGATAGTGGTATTGATTGGATTGGTTTAATACCAGATGAATGGAAACTGACTAAAATTAAATATAATACTTATGTTAAGGGCAGAATTGGCTGGCAAGGGTTAAGAGCTGAGGAGTTTACCGATGATGGTCCATTTCTTGTTACTGGTACAGATTTTATTAATGGCAAAGTACTATGGTCTAACTGCTATCATATTTCTAATAAAAGATATAAGGAAGCACCTGAAATTCATTTAATGAACAATGATTTACTTATAACTAAAGACGGAAGTATAGGTAAATTAGCTATTGTAAAAGATTGTCCAGATAAGGCTATTCTCAACAGTGGGATATTTGTTACCCGTTGCACCAATGAACAGTACTTAACTAAATATATGTTTTATATATTGTCATCAATAATTTTCAAGGTATATATTGACCTTAGCTCTAACG
Organism: Syntrophomonadaceae bacterium; assembly: GCA_050943255.1. Taxonomy (GTDB): domain Bacteria; phylum Bacillota; class Syntrophomonadia; order Syntrophomonadales; family Syntrophomonadaceae; genus UBA4844. The sequence goes on along the minus strand of JBMNOV010000039.1, from coordinate 2,497 downwards.
GTTCAACAATTCAGCATTTATATCAAGCAACATTCATTAACTTTTGCTTTGCTTTACCTGAATTAAGAGAACAGCAGAAAATCACCAATTTCCTCGACATCAAAACCGCCCAATTCGATTCCATCATCTCTAAAAAGGAACTGCTGATTAAGAAATTAGAAGAAGCGAAAAAGAGCCTAATTTCCGAAGTGGTTACAGGTAAAGTGAAGATTGTTGACGGCCAGATGGTAAAAAGGCAGCCTGAGGAGATGAAGGACAGCGGGGTCGAGTGGCTGGGTATGATACCCAAGGATTGGGTAGTTAAGAGAATTCGCCATGTTGCAGATGTAGTTGATCCGCAACCTGATCATAGGGCACCTAAATTAGCAGAACATGATGGCTATCCCTATGTTGGAATAAGAGATATAAATGAAGATGGAACAATTAATTATGATACATGCAGAAAAGTAGAATTAAAAGCCGTCGTTAAACAAGAAAGGGCTTTTAGGTTAGAAAGCACGGATATTGTTTTTTGTAGAGTTGCAACTTTAGGATATCCAAGATTTATAGTTAAGAATCAAAGAATAGCTCTTTCTGCTACATTATCAATAATAAAGCCAAAAGATACATTAAGATTATTCGGTACCCAGGGCAGCGATAACAAATACTATCCTTTTCATAACTACAGTATGAGACAAGCTATTGAAGAAGGCTTTATACTGGATGTCCTTAAGAATTATATGACTTACAAGATGTTCTATAACTTAAATAAAAAGATCGAGGAAGATCCCGCTTTTGACAAAAGCAAGGCTACTAAATCCATTGCTAGGTATGTAAGCCTCCATCCCCATAATATCTCTCAAAAAACCGAAATCATGGTTGAGCATTTCAGGAACTTCACCATGAAAAAAATCGGTGGAACTGCCAAAGCCATGCTGGTTACCTCTTCCCGCCTGCATGCGGTCAGATACAAACTGGCATTTGATGAATACATACGGCTTAAAGGATATTACGACCTTAAGACCCTGGTAGCCTTTTCGGGTACGGTTAAAGAAGATGTTGAAGAATTTAGAGAAAGCAAAATGAATGACGGGATCAGTGAAGCCCAGCTGCCTGCAGAGTTTGATAAAGATGAATCCAGAATACTGATCGTGGCCAATAAGTACCAGACAGGCTTTGACCAGCCCAGGCTGCATACCATGTATGTAGATAAAAAGCTGTCAGGTGTCAAAGCAGTCCAGACCTTGTCTCGATTAAACAGAATATGTCCAGGGAAAGAGGATACCTTTATACTGGACTTTGTTAATGATCCCGAAGAAATCCGGCAATCCTTTTTACCATTTTATCGAGTTACCTTCCTGGATAATGATATAGAACCCAATGAAATCTATACCTTGGAAAGAACTATCTACGACCAACAGGTTATTAATAAAGATGACGTAAAGACCTTTACCGATATCTTTTATAAAGACCAGCATTCCAAAACCGATATCAGTATCATGAACAATTGCGTTGATAATTCAGTTAATAGAATGTCCGATTTCAGCAGGGAAGAAACCATCGAGTTTAAAAACCTGATCCAGAAATTCATGAACCTTTATACCTTGATCATCCAGGTAGCCTCTTTTGTAGATACCGATCTGCACCGTTTGAATATTTATCTGAGATTCCTGGTCAAGAAAATAGAAATCGAAAGCACTGGGGGAGTCAATATAACCGACAAAGTACTCCTGCAGTATTATAGACTGGAAAAGAAAACCGAAGGTTCTATATACCTTGATGACGAAGGAAATATTGGTGTTGATATAAAAGTCACCGGTGGGGGACAGGTGGCCGAAGCTGAAACCGATCTTTTGAGTAACATCATAGCCAAGCTCAATGAAAAATACGGCACCAATTTTTCCGAGTCGGAAAGATTAGCCGTTGAACAGATCAGCTTCAACCTCAAAGCTAACAAAGATCTTGAATTAAAAGCAAAGGTCAACTCCTATGACGTATTCAAGCTCGCTTTTGAGCCCCAGTTTTTAGAGGGAGTAATATAGGAGTACGACAAGAACCAGGCTTTCTACGGGAAAATACTTCAAGACGATGATTTTAGATATAAGTTGATGGATCTGCTAATGCTAGACATTTATTCCTCGTTTAGGAATGGGCCAGGGATTAATACGTAATCTAGAGTGAAGGATATACCATACTGGTTTTATGCTACATATATACTAGTTTTCAGAGCTTTGTTAATAATGTTATAATTGGAGTCCTTTATTATTTGATCACATTCAATATAGGACCTGCCATTCTGCTGCATTAAAGTATTTGAAGATCTAAAAAATCTATATTCTTCTTGGTTTAAGAATATTATCTGGCTTCAGATTGAGAAATATTGGTTACACTTCACCGCACATAAAGGAGGAGAGGGTACTAGCTACAACCTCGTTTACTCTTATCTTTTTGCTAGTTTACATAATGTTCATTATCGGAAGCAATAAAACTGAATTATTGAATTATTAAAGAAGGGAAT
>JBMNOV010000131.1:0-3010 GCA_050943255.1 Syntrophomonadaceae bacterium | reverse complement strand
TTCCTTTAAGAATGTGATTCTATTTCCATGGCTCCATTATTTTTTAATATATTTTTTACTTCATTAATTCTATTTTTACTGGTTTCAACTATTGCTAAAATATTGCCTTCTTTAACTTTATTTTCATAGTACTGACTTCGGTCTTCTGGTATACCATAATCAATTAATCCTCCAGCAACACCACCTGTAATCGCACCTGCTATAACCCCAGATAAAGGGCCAGCTGCGATTAATGGACCAATACCTGGTATTAATAAAGCACCTGCACCCATTGCTAAACCAGCAATGCCTCCAACTGCACTGCCAGTAAGTGCGCCATTACTAATATCCTGCTCTGCTGCATTGTTATTAAGGTTTTCTTTGGCGATCAAGGATATTTTATCCTTAAAACCTGAATCTCTTAATTCGTTAACTGCCTCTTCAGCAATATCTCTTCTGTTAAAATAAGCTATTACTTTGCTCATTCATTAATCACTCCTTTCTCTGTGTTATAGTTTCCGATACAATCAAAACTATTATTTTTAATAATGGAATTCTATTAAAAATTTTGTATAAATGTTCCGCTATTTAGAAAAGCACCATCAGTAAACAAAAATAACAAAAAATAACAAAAGGGAAAAAGTATTTAAGTTGATTAATTATAGAACCGGATATAGTGGGATTAGATTGAGTAATTTTTTTATAGAACAATGTAAATAAAAGTTAATGTTAACATTTAACAGGCGATTTTAGCAGGATAGTGTTATTAATTGTAGAATTTAGGGGGTGCTTACTTTTCTGTAAGGAAAGATATTTAGAGGAAAGGAAGGATCTAAATGAGAAGTGTAAGCATCAAGTTATTGCGTCCATTCACGGCATTATTACTACTGGCATTTGTAGTGTCAGTAGTCTTTGTAGTCCCAAGCCCAGCTGAGGCAAGTACCACCCAAAAAGTTACTTTAGCGAAAGGTACAATTTATGCTACTGAAATGTACATAATTCGAAGTGGTAAACCTGGTCCGGTAGTTATGATCGTAGGTGGGGTACATGGAAATGAGCCAGCCGGTTATATGGCTGCTGGTAGAATGGTTGACACTAAGATTAAGAAAGGTACTTTAATAGTTTTACCTAAGGCTAATAAGCTGGCTGTCAAGCATGGTTCACGTTATTATAAAGGCCATGGAGATTTAAATCGTGATTTTCCTCAAGGTAGGTATCAATCTGCCGATGGGACTTTAGCTAGAGCTATCTGGTCAGCACTTAAAAAGTATGATGTAGATTATGTTATGGATATGCATGAAGGGTATGATTATTACAAAAATAGATCAACTAGTTCGGTAGGACAATCCTTAATATATTATCCCAACGGCAACATATTCGAAAAAGTAAGAACTATAGTAAATACACTAAATAGTGGTATTAGTAGTAACTATAGAAAGTTTTCTATCCTCCGTTACCCGGCAAAAGGAAGTCTGGCACGTGCTTCGGCGCAGTATCTGGGAACTAAGAGTTTTATTTTTGAGACTTGTGATAACGTGAGACTTTCTACCCGGATAGCTTATCAACAAAAGGCAGCTAAAGTTTTACTTAAAAAACTAAATATGATCTAAAACTATCTAATTATACGGGTTCTTCGTACTCGTGCAGAAGTAACAATTCTTTCAGCGGAATTGTTACTTCTTGCCGGATTTATATTTCTACTTGTAATACGGGGGGATGCGGATGTACGTACAGTCTGGAAATTATATTCGTTAATTAAATTTTGAGGATAACTGTGAATACGATTTCTTAACTGGCGTCTGGATGTTGGCTTTAGTTTCCAAGCTTTGCGAAAATCCCCCTTTTCGGTCCAAAGAGTATTAGCCAAAATCATATCTGGGATAATTTTTTAATTCTTCTTTATATTGTTTATACATTTCTGTTTTTTCTATATCTGACCATAGTTCTAAAAATATAGGTCGAAAGTAATTCTGGTCACCCGTATAAAATGCCCGTTGAGCATCTACTGAATTTAGATAGTTCTTGCTAAGAATATGATAAGAACTTGCAACAATTTTGGCGAGGCATAATACAGCAATAGTTATCTGCTGGGATACCAGCCAACTTGCAGGAGTACGGTATTCAAAACCACCGTGGTCCTTTACTCTATAATCCCCTAAATATCCATACCGTCTTCGACGCCGGGCTGCTGATACTGGTTCTTCTATAAGAAAAAGTGGTATAGAAACATAATTATCCAAAGCTCGTATTACACCAGCGTTTAACTTAATATTACTAAAATGAATATGACCCCCTATTGAATAAGCTCCTCCTGGTTGACTACCTGCCATCCATTTAACATTTCGGTAAGGAGCCATTCTATTGGCGGTATCTAAAGCCTTTTTTATGTTACTACTAAGTTTTAAGGGACAAATGCTGGGCTGTGGCCGGATTTCAGCTACTGGTCGTTGTTGACGATTAGGCATACGTATATTATCACAACCTACCAGGCCATCTCTTGGGAAAAACCGCGAAGCAGAAAGCATACGGTTACTTTTAGTATTAAATAACATAAACTCGGGATCAGCACCTAGCTTTATATCTTTGGCCGGTAATGTTTTATCTAACAGGTATATTTCATCGATCTTGTCGAGGATTTTATTCAAGTCTCTTTCGCGCAAAACAGGAGAAGGATTTATTGACACCACTTTTATTCTACTCCTGGAAGTGTATGCCAATTTTATTAATCCTATGTCAAGGCCCAGTATTAAAAATACCCTTTTAGCTAATTCGCATAGTTTAGATTGTTGGCTTACTTTTAAATACCTGGTTTTCGGAACACTACGAAAATTATAAACTTGGCGAATTGATAATATATTTAGGTCAGATATTAAAACCTCATAGCTTTTGATATAATCTTTTTCATTTCCCATGTAACCAATATTGTTTACTTTTAATATTTCTGCTACAGTTTGTTCATCTAGACAATTACTTACTGCCTTGTGAGAATTTATACCTCTTATACCATGAAAATTGGGATCCAGAACCTTTA
>JBMNOV010000035.1:0-20671 GCA_050943255.1 Syntrophomonadaceae bacterium | reverse complement strand
CCTGCTTCCCCCTACATTGATTTCTGCACTTTCAATGATAGGGGATTGGTCTGGCAGAGTGGTCCACTTTTTCGCTAGCGTTTTTATCTTTTTTGGCTCTCTTTTAGGATAGCGTTTATACCAAAAGAGGAAATATAGCAAATATTTTTATATATTATCTTGATTTTATGAATGCAATATAGTATCTTCAGTTAAGATTGGTAAAGGAGGTGGGTAATAATGTGTTTCTTATCCGGAAGGCAAATGGCAGCAGTTTGTATGAATAACTTTGTCTTTGCTTATACTTACAGAGATAAAAATGCCCATATTAATCAATTGCATTATAAAAATCCGGAAAAGACACATCTTTATTACTAGCCTTTAAAAAAATAAGATAGGTTATATAAAGACGGTGGTTTTTCTACCGTCTTTTTGTGCCTTTTTATTCCGGAAAATACGGAAAGGACTGCTTTAATGTAATGAATACAAATCAATTACCAGACCACGATTCTTCCTGGAAAAAGAGGATAGCCCTATTTTTAATAAGTCAGAGTATATCTCTTTTTGGCTCTTCAGTTGTGGGGTTTACCATTATATGGTTTGTAACCTTACAAACTTCATCGGGCAAGTGGATAATGCTTTTTACCATTTGTTCATTATTACCGCAGGTTCTGATTTCTCTTTGGGCTGGTGTATGGGCAGATCGTTATAATCGTAAATATATTATTATGCTGGCAGATGGTTTTATTGCTTTGGTTACATTAGCGTTAGCCATTGCTTTCTTGGCAGGATATCAGAGGTTAGAACTGCTTTTACTGGTAGCGCTTTTTCGCTCTGTTGGGGCGGGGATTCAGACACCTGCTGTAGCTGCACTGTTTCCGCAGATTGTACCAATGGAACATTTGACCAGGGTACAGGGAATTAATCAAACCCTAAATTCAGTATTATTGCTGTTAGCTCCTGCCGTAGGTGGGGTTGTGCTGGGGACCATAGGTATAACCTGGGCATTTTTTCTGGACGTAATCACCGCCTCATTAGCAATTATGGTTATTAGCTTTATTTATGTGGAAAAGGTAGCTCGCTCAACCGAACCGGCATCAGTTCTGACCGAGTTACGGCAGGGGGTTGCATATGCCTTAAATAACAGGTTGTTAAAGTTCGTTTTAATATTCTTTGGGGTTTCCTTTTTCCTAGTTACCCCAGCAGCAGTATTGACACCGTTACTGGTAGAACGTACCTTCGGAAGTGACGTTTGGCGGCTTACGGCCAATGAAATAGTTTGGACCATAGGTTCTTTATTGGGCGGGGTTTTTGTCTCCCTGCGAGGTGAATTTAAAGACAAAATCCGCACGGCAGCTATTTGTCTGGTGGCTTTTGGTATAACTTTCGCCCTATTAGGCATTGCTGATGATTTCATTTTTTACTTGCTTATTATGGGGACTAGTGGTTTTTTTATGCCCATTGCTGCTACCTCGCAAACGGTTTTATTACAGGAGAATGTAGAAGCTGCCATGATGGGGCGGGTGTTTTCTTTGGTACAAATTGTTACCGGTACTGCCATGCCCGTGGCTATATTATTCTTCGGACCACTGGCAGACATTGTATCAGTCGGTTCTATTTTATTGGTATCGGGCGTATTGCTGGCGGTAGCAGGTGTAGGCTATCAATTAACCAGTAAAAAAGCTGGGTTGACGGCATAATGGTATTGAATTAATTATCTCTTAGTAATCCGAGAAGAGGGAGTGAGATGATTCTGTTCTCCTCCCTCAATTGAACAAGCCTTTCTAGTTAACGTAGCTGCTAGCCACATCATTAGTATGCAAAGTTATTATTTAAAGTCTGGGCCGTTCTGGTCGACGGCTATTAAGATGATTCCGGAGGTTTAACTAAAGTTTTTTCACATTATTTCCAGGAGGCAATTCGTAAATTCATGTATTTTTTGCATTTTTAATTTTCCTTTTAATAGAATTTCAATAGCTTAATAATAACGCCTTTTTCCATCTGTTCATATAAGTATTACTATTACAAAATTAGTACCAGAGATATTATAAACCTGAAAGTTTACCTTTCAACTCCTCGTAAAATTAATAAAGAAAAATGAAAGGCTGGGTAAAATCATGAAAAAGAATATATGTCTACTATTAGCACTATTTATGTTGTTTCCGCTCGGAGTTGCCAGTGCTAAATTATCATCCGGGGTTTTTGTTGATACCCAGGGGCATTGGGCCGCAAATGAGATCGAAGCAGCTTATAAGCAAGGGTTAATGCAGGGCACGGGAACAGATGAGTTTGGTTTTAGACTATTTTCTCCGCAAGCAAATGTAACCCGTTTCCAACTGGCAGCTGTAATTAAACGGGCTTTTAATTTAGATTATGGGAACATCCAGTTTATTAAGGAGCCTGTGGCCAGCGATTATTATGGAGATTTAGAAAATGAAGCATGGTATAGCAAAGATGTCGTTCTGGGAGCAATTAACCGCATATTTACCCAAGAGGGCGAATTTAAGGGGGAAGAAGAGGTCAGCCGGATTGAGGTAGCTAGAAGTATTTTTAATGCTTTTCAGGCTAAAGGCATTAATGTCCCCATGATTATGCTAATGCCATTATATAATGATACCGCTGAACTTACTCAGCAAGATATTAATGCCATGGCTTTTGTCAGCAATACCGGTATTATGAAAGGAAACGGTAATCTTTTCCGCCCTTATGATGCCATTAAGCGGGCAGAACTGGCCCGGGTTTTAAATCAGTGTGTCAAGCTCATTAAGATGAATTCGGGCGGGGTTGTTGCACCTGCTCCTGCAGTAAAACTGGAGTGTAAAGAAGTAAAAGGTGAGTCCCAACTTGTTAAGATAGACCTTAATATTCCTGTTATTAAAGGTATGCAGAATGAACAGGTACAAACCAAGTTAAACTCAGTTCTGGCCAAAGATGCCGAAAAGCGTCAGGAGGCCCTGCTAGAAGAAGCTCAGCTTAATTCTGACTATATTCTGACTGAGCCATATCACACCTATGAAATGGTGAGTCGGTTTAATCAATACTATGTAACTGAGGATATATTAAGTTTCTATGTGGATTATTATACCTTTACCGGTGGTGCCCATGGTATGACTGATCGGGTGGCTTATAATTTTAATTTAAATTCCGGAGAGGAACTGGTATTAAGTGATCTCTATGATCCCGGCTTTAATTATGCTGCAATGATTAATGAAAGGGTGCAGGCTGAAATTAACCTTAACCCGGAAATTTATTTTGAGGGGGAATGGGGATTCAAGGGCATAAGTGAGGATCAGCGTTTTTACCTGGAGAATGGAAATATTATTGTTTACTTTTTACAGTATGAAATTGCTCCCTATTCTTCTGGGATAAGGACATTTTCGGTTCCCTTTTATCTAAACGAACAGAATCAAGATAACAGTAATGAGACCACAGTAGTAAAATTAGTAGAGGAATTCGGCTAAAGATTCAAAAAGGTCTCCTTATTAGCTCTTAAGGATGGAGTGGCGGTATATTGGAATATGTAAATGAAATTAAACAAGATTTAGATAATTATATAAATCCTGAAAAAGCAAAGAACACTATCAAACTATGCCCCGGACAATGTTGCGGTATGCCATTGAGAAATTTGAGCCGGAGCTGCGGAAGAAGTTTTTTAAAGGACTAATATAATTATGGCCTCACATAGTACATAATAGTGGAAAAATAGATAATTGCCCTTCTACCAGTTACGGACTAATTTCAATGCTATATAACTTCTTTCTTCTGTCCATCGCCTATTTCATAATAATAGTGCATTTGTAACTAGTAGGATTTATGGTAAATGGAGATTTAAAAATAAGGACAAGTAAATTATAAAACGCTACAATAAAGAGGAATTGGTTGATTCCTCTTTAACTATTTTTGGCACTAAGATGCGGATAATTTTTTAACAAGGCTCATTATATAGATTATGTAGTGGCTGTTTGGGCTTCTATCAAATATATTAAGAGTTGGAATTAGCTTACGAAAATTTAACTAACACATTACTAGGAAACCGTGGTTTATGCTTAATAACCTAGACTCAAAAAAGGAGGTATGTTTATGGCGAAAAATTCGAACCTTTTCTCTCCCCTCAAAATTGCTGGGGTTATAATAAAAAATCGAGTTGTTATGGCACCTATGGTTGGTAATTATAGTGAACCTGATGGTGTTGTAAGTGATCGGCTCATAGCTTATTACCAGGCACGAGCACGTGGTGGAGTTGGTTTAATTATTGTTGAGGCAACTTGTATCGATGCACCTATTGGGCTCCATGGATATGGACAAATGTTAATTAGCCATCCACGCTATATAAAAGGGTTAAACCGTTTGGCTGAGGCTATTAAATCGGCGGGTAGTAGAGTAATAATACAGCTTCTCCATGCCGGGCGCCAGACGGAAGCAATAGTTGCTGGGAGTCAGATAGTAGGACCTTCGGCCTTACCTAGTAAATCAATAAAGGAGATTCCCCGGGAACTAACTACAGGGGAAGTTGAACAAATTCGAGACAAATTTATTGCTTCAGCTGGTTATGCTTATGAAGCTGGTTTTGATGGGGTTGAGGTTCATGCTGCACATGGTTATTTAATAAATCAGTTTCTTTCTCCGGATTCTAATATCCGCCAGGACAAGTATGGGGGTAATTTAGAAAACCGGGCGCGGTTACTAATGGAAGTTGTGCAAGGAATAAAAGACAAGTATCCCCGGTTATTATTAAGTGTACGTCTTAACATAGAGGATCTTGTACCAGGTGGTTTGGAAATGACAGAATCGCTTGAGGTTTGCCGTATGTTGGAATTAGCAGGTATAGATCTGATTCATTGTTCCTGTGGAACATATGAGTCCGGTCTTACTAGTATTGAACCAGCATCTTATCCTGAGGGTTGGCGTACTTATATGTCTGCAGCAGTTAAGCAAGTGGTTAATCTGCCAGTATTAACCGGTGGTATCATAAGAGACCCGCAAATGGCGGAAGATATTATTAATAAAAATCAGGCTGATCTGGTCTTTCTGGGGCGCCCTTTGCTGGCTGATAGTGATTGGCCTTACAAAGCAGAGAATAAAGCCTATAAGGATATACGCCCTTGTATAATGTGTAATAATTGTATAGAAAGCAATTTTAAAAGAATTAGTGTAAGTTGTACTGTTAACCCCATTACCGGCAGGGAACGGGAGCTTACTCCCAGGCTATATTCAATCAGAAAAACCCGATCTAGTGTTACTGTAGTAGGAGGAGGGCCGGCTGGGATGCAGGCGGCACTAGCTCTTTCACAGTGCGGATTTGAGGTAAAACTATATGAGAAGGAAGAAAGGCTAGGGGGATTATTAAACCTGGCAGCGATACCTCCCTATAAGGAGAGAATTGCCAATTTTAAAGATTATTTAATAAGGCAGCTGGAAAAAAGCAGTGTTGAAATAATACTTGGGCAGTGTTATACCGTGGAGTTACTAAGGGAAGAACTTCCCAACCACTTGGTAATTGCCACTGGTTCAAAACCAATTATACCAGTAATAGCAGGCTGGAATGAAGTGCCAAACTGTGTTGAACTACAGGACGTTTTAAATGGACAGGTAGATATTACTGACAGCCAAGTAGTAATTATAGGTGGGGGAAGTAATGGTTGTGAAACTGCTGATTACCTGGCGAAAGCCCGTAATCATATAACAATTATTGAACAAGAAAAACATCTGGCTTGGACTATGGAGAAGAAAAATCGACGTGATCTGCTTAATCGACTGGCAGGTGCGGGGGTGTCTACCCTAACCGGAGCTAAAGTGATACAAATAGGTGTTAAAACAGTGTACATTACCCAGAATGGGCAGGAGGAGGAATTAGCTGCTGATTATATAATAGCTGCAGTGGGTTATGAACCTGTTAATAAGTTGTATTTTAAAGTAAAAGAAGAGTATCCTAATGTATCTTTGATTGGTGATGCCCTGGAAGTCAAGGGTATAAAAGAAGCGCTTTTTCAAGGTCAAACACTGGCATTAATGCTGGCATACCGTGATAGCTTAATCGACTAGAGGAAAGATATGGGTGAGAATGATTTTGGTGAGAGGCAAAGAATTGGATGTTTAAAGAAATATGAAGAGGAAGTATGGGGGCAGGGATTTCAGAATATTGCTGGAATTGATGAAGTAGGCCGGGGATCACTAGCCGGACCCGTGGTGGCAGCTGCTGTAGTTCTGCCGCGTAAAGCCTTTATTGCAGGGGTTAATGATTCCAAAAAACTAAGTTCCGACAAGAGAAAAAAACTAGTAGATGAGATAAAAAAACAGTCCATCTCCTGGGCGGTTGCGGCGGTAAACCCGCCTTATCTGGATCAAATAAATATACTTAATGCCACGCGTGAAGCTATGCAGATGGCTGTTGCTGCATTAAACCCACAGCCTAATTTTCTTTTAATTGATGCTCTAAAACTACCATCTATAAATATAAGACAACAAGCAATAATTAAGGGGGATAGCCTGAGTTTTTCCATTGCCTGTGCTTCCATTTTAGCTAAGGTGGAGCGGGATGCTAGTATGGAATTCCTAAATCTAGTGCACCCGGGGTATGGATTTGACAAGCATAAAGGCTATGCCACCAGAGAGCATATCCAGGCACTAATGCTAAAGGGACCTTGTAGTATCCACCGATATAGCTTTCAACCAATAAAATCTATTATTGCAGGGGGTATCTATGGACGGCAACCAAGTCTCTTTGACGACTTCGAAGCTTAAAATTAGTACACCATTCGATCAGGGGATTTCTTTTTCCCGTGGGGAAATTTTGCAGGGGACTGTACGAGAAGTCAGAAGTGATGGAATTGCGGTAATGTTGATTAAAGGTCAGCTAACCGAAGCGATTACTGAGGTTAAGGTTCAAACGGGACAACAGCTTTTTCTTATGGTAGATGATTTTAGGGATGGGAAAACCTATTTAAAAATACTTACTCCTGATGGTATGAAAAGGCTGGAAAATGCCAACTTGTCCACGAATATCCAAAATATTGGTTTTGTTGCGCAGGAAGATACCGTTTTAATGGCTCGCAAATTGCTCGAGTACAATCTGCCGGTTACCCCGCAATATCTTAACAAGATGATTAAGGGTATTAATCTAATGGGAGAAACTAACCAGAGAAATATGGAAGTAATTGCTTTTGCCCTATCTTATAACCTGCCAATTAATAAGCATGCCTTAATGGCCTTGCTCCAGTTTACTAATGATGGAAGTAACTTGGGGATATTGCTGCAAAGGTTGAACCAAAGCCTAGCTCAGGTCCAGGATATAAGTGCAGTACCGGTGCCAGCAAGCACGGTAAACGATGGTGAAGGTATATTGCCCGGAATTATTAATAATACCCAGGTACTTAAATATATTAATATGCTCCGTTTAATCATTGACAATATGCAGGTAGAATCAAGAGATAGACCTGATATTTTACGAGAGAAGATACAGGGTTTAATACAGTCGGAGAGGGAGTTAATAAAAGGATTGGCCATGCTGCAGGATATAGTAAAGAAGGGAGATGGTGGGGCAAGATTACCTGTTTTTCCGGAAATATTTAACCAGGTTGAAGGTTTAGAGAGAGAATTGGGAGGGCAGAGATTATTCAATTTTTTAAGCCGTATACCAGACTCTAATATAAATTATTACTATTTTTCCTTTCCTGTTAAAATAGATAATAGTTTTCATTTATGCCAGTTGCGGATTAATCGGGAAGCAGTTAACAAGAAAATGAAAGACCAAGATAACATCAAGTTTATTGTTTCCCTTGATACAGCCAAAATGGGAGTAGTACTTTTTCATGTTAATTGGAACCGGGAAAACAATTTGACCATACAGGGTGTAGTTGAATCGGAAAGAGTAATGAATTATTTAAATAATAATATTAGGCATCTTATTACAAGCCTTAATCAAATGGGCTATGATGTTACTAATCTTGGAATAAGAGTTGCCCAAAAGGACGAGTACTTAGATAAGCTAAAACCACAATTGGAAAAAACCTTGGTTAAATTTCGTCCTTTTTCCATAGATGTAACAGTGTAGGAGGACACAATGGGTAAAAGGACTGAGAATAGTGAAATGGCAAAGGCGGTAGCCTTGCGCTATATCCCGCAAAAGGATCAGGCGCCAGTAGTTGTAGCTAAGGGCAGTGGGTTCATAGCTGAACAAATAAAAGAGGTTGCCCGTGAAAGTGGCATACCTTTAAAAGAAGACCAGGAGCTGGTAAAATACCTGATGTCACTTGATTTATACGAAGAAATTCCACCGCACTTGTATGCCATAATCGCAGAGATATTAGCTTTTATATATTCTATGGATAGGGAGTATTAGTAAGGGGTATCTTATGAAACGAAAGCTAGGATTATGGGGGGAAGAAATTGCTGCTAGTTTTCTAATAAATAAAGGATACGATATCCGGGAGCGAAACTATTATACCCGCTACGGGGAACTTGATATAATATGTGAAATAGATAACAGGTTGATCTTTGTAGAGGTTAAAACCAGGCGAAGCATCAAGTTTGGTTTTCCGGAAGAGGCAGTTACCAGGCAAAAGATAAAACACCTGCGCAAGGCTGCTTTGATCTATCTGAACAGCTTGGAATGCCATTTTCCAGAAATCCGATTTGATGTAATTACTATTCTTATTAATAGCAACAACCAGGTAAATATAAATCATATTGAAAATGCATTTTAAAGAATTAGCGGAGGGAAAGATAGTGCTAATTTACGGTGATAAAATACGGGAAAATATTAAGAAAACTGTTGCTCAGGCTGCTCAGCAGATGACAATGAGTATGGTGGTTATTAGGATAGGGGGTGACAAAAGCTCGCAGTCTTATATCAATGGAATAAAGAAATTCGGCGATGAAACCGGGGTTAAAGTAGAAATAGCTAATCTTCCGGCCACCATCAGCCAGGAAGCAGCGTTAAAATATATAGAAGAGTTAAATCGTGACCCTGGGGTGAAAGGGATAATGTTGCAAACTCCCCTGCCAGTACATCTTGAGACCAGCGTTCTCGCCAATGCTGTTGACTATAAAAAAGATGTTGAAGGTATACATAACTATAACCTGGGGAAGCTGATAAGTAAGCAGAATGGAATACAACCAGCTACCCCCAAAGCAGTAATCGATATGTTGAAACATTATAATGTAGAAATTGAAGGACAAAAAGTATGCATAGTAGGCCGGAGCTCAATTTTAGGCAGCCCGCTGGCTATGATGATGAGTTCCGAAAATGGAACAGTTACTCTTTGTCATTCCCGAACCAGGAATCTAGCAAATGAAACCCGCAGGGCTGATATAGTAATTGCTGCAGTAGGTAAGGCTAATTTTATAAAACCAGAGATGGTCAGCGAAGAGAGTGTACTAATCGATGTAGGAATTAATTTTGATGAGCAAGGGAATATGGTAGGTGATATACATAAAGAGGCTAAAGCAAAAGCCCGTATGGCCAGTGCTGTACCTGGAGGAGTCGGACTTATAACGGTTGCGGAATTATTTAATAACCTGAGAATAATATGTTTAAACAAATAAACTTGAGTACATAATATCATTGGTTATTAGCTAAATCGTTATTCTTAATTTTGATGAGCTCATTTCATATTTATAGAAAATGTATATAGTTAAGATACAAGCTATAGACAACAACAATTTTACGTTAGTATCATGTCTTATTATAATATCGAAAAATGAAATATTTTGTCCAGACCTTTAAAATCAAAGAAATGAGGTCATAAAATGTTAAATGTTAAAGAACTTTACCAAAAAAAGCTATGTACAGCCGAAGAAGCTATTAAATTAATAAAGGATGAAGATACACTGGTATTGCCTTTTGGTGAACCACCTTTATTTTTAAAAGCTTTAGCTGAACATCGCCGGGAGTTTAATAATGTTAAGATTAGCCAAACGGCAGCACGTGAACACTATGATTTTATTGATCCTGCAACCCAGGATAATATCCAGCTAAAGCCTTTTTTCCTGGGTGCCGCTGTACGCAAAGGCGGCCAGGCGGGATATTGGAGTTCTATCCCGTATAACTTTGGTGAATCTTGTGATCAGATCCGCCGGGGTTATATAAAGTGTGATGTTTTTGCAACTTTAGCCTCGCCAATGGATGAATATGGTTATTTCTCGATTGGTCTTGGGTATGATTACACCAATGCGGCGCTAGAAAAAGCACACAGTGTTATTTTAGAGGTAAATCCTAATGTTCCATATGTATACGGGAATTGTCTGGTGCATATTTCCCAGGTAAGTGCTCTGATAGAAGGAAATACCCCTATGCGTGATGTTAAGATGCCTGAACCTGGCGAAGTTGAGCGTACCATGGCTCAATATGTAGCAGAGTTTATTGAAGATGGTTCAACTATTCAAGTTGGCTTCGGTCCTGTTCCCAATGCCTTGGTGTCACTGCTTACCCATAAACAGGATTTAGGGATTCACTCGGAAATGTTTAATGATGGCATCTTGTCACTTATTGAATGTGGTGCTGTGACCAATCGTAAAAAGAATTTTAATCCAGGGAAAACAATAGTAGTATTTGCTGAAGGTACTCAAAAGGTTTATGATTATATGCACCGCAATCCAGCATTGGAAATGCATCCGGTTGATTATGTCAACAATCCATATATTGCTGGTAAGAATGACAACCTAATAAGTATTAACAGTACCTTGCAGGTGGACTTCCTGGGGCAATGCTGTTCAGAAAGTATAGGATCTATACCTTACAGTGGATCTGGGGGGCAGTTGGACTTTGTACGGGCAGCTAATATTTCCCGGGGTGGAAAATCATTTCTTATGCTACGTTCTACAGCTAAAAACGGAACTATATCCCGAATAGTACCAATGCTTACCCAGGGTGCTCATGTTACAGTTGGCAAAAACGATGTTGACTATATTGTATCTGAATTCGGGGTAGCCCACCTACGGGGTAAAACTGCCGCTGAGCGAACCAGAGAAATGATAGCTATTGCTCATCCCGACTACCGGGCAGAGCTTAAGGCAGCCGCTAAAAAGATGAATTATATGTAAAAAAATTATTGTAATTTGGGCTGATTATACAAATAATGATCCCCTTTATCCGTCTCCTTTCCATACTCGCAAAGGAGACGGATTTTACCTTTCTTATTACGCCAGCATGATTAATAATTCCACTGTGATATAAAACAGCTTAATTCATTTATAAATGTTGTGTAGCATTCTGGACATGGAGTAAATAGTATATATTACCTTAATAGTTTTAGGAGGTAAACTATGCCCAGAAGAAATAATAGGAATTATGCCGAATTTCAAACCCCTAAACCCGTAAACGGGATTCGTTGTGATAAACCGATGTCATCGGAAGTTCACCACCGCTCGCGTTCAGCAGGTGGTAATGAACCAAGTCCAACAGTTCAGGAAAGTTGTAAAGATTATCCCCGTAGTATTACCTGCACCAGAAGAGCCTATCAACGTGCCAACGTTAGTGTGCCAGTATCAGTCAAACCATTTTCCTTTGCCGGGCCAACAAACACTTTGTGCTGTAGTGATCCAGTTATAAAAAATATTAGGTGTGTAGGTAAAAATGACCGGGTCTGTTATTTTACCATCAGCCAGGAAATTTGTGTGGAGGTACCTATTCACTTTGGGGCTGAAGCTTGTGTTGGTCTGCCTGCAGTAGAATGTCTGGAAGTTTCAGTTGATGATTGTAGTGATTGTGAAGAAACTCCTGATGAACACTCAGAATAAAAATTACTTAAAGATTAGGCAGCTACTAGTAACTGTTTTATAGCAATTTCCATAATAGAGTGAGTTTTATAAGGAGGTGCTTTAATGTCTCTAATATGTCAGAATTCTACGTTACCATGTGAACCCACCATGATTGATTATTCTAATACTGAAGTCGAAGGCATAATAATACCGTTTAAAGTTGAACTTGATGAAAGTCTTTCCAACCTAAACCCAAGTGAAGGGGAAAACCAGAGGTTTTGTTATCGTTTAACCGGGCTGGGGCAAGATAATTCTCAATTTGCCGATTTAAGCCACTGGGTTTTATCAATCTGCCCGGATATAACTGAGGACCAACTGGCCAATGTTGAGGTTACCATTGATTCTACACCCCAGGATGTTGTTATTGGGGGCAATGTGGAAATTTTTAATCCCCCGGATGTTGATCCACCTACCGGCTGCCCGGGATTAAAATTTGATTTTGGCTTAAACAAAATAGAAGGGGCTGAAGACAGTGTTGGCCTTTTCTGTTTTGAACTTACTACCACTTATCCAGTGGGACCGGTAAATGTCTGTTTATTCGGTGGCGGTAAAACAGCTTCCGGACTAAGTATTTGCGGGCCTGTTTGTGAAGCGCCCCCACCACCGGGAGGCTGTGAGAGAACTGTTTCCCAACTAGTTGATATTTGTGTACCTATAACTATCAAACCTTTTGGCATTCCTGGAGATACAACTACCATTTGCTGCGGTAATCCCAGAATCGGCACGGGGTGTCCTGAACCTAGGTCCACAGAACCCTGTACCTTTACGGTATCACAGTTAGTATGTGTTGAGGTCCCCATTACCTTTGGTGCGGTAGCATGCCCGGGAGAAGCCTCAATTGATTGCCAGGAAGTAACGGCTGGAGAATGTGTATGTCCTACAGACACAGAATAGATTTGGGTACGTAAGGATAACCAAAACAGAAATATGACTACCACCCCATGATGTTATAATCATGGGGTTTATTTATAGAAACATATATCATAAATGGACTTGCAGGAATGATTTTAAAAATTGATAGCTACATTAAATAGACTTAATTGCTATGGGCCAATTCAAATAAACTTTTAAGTAATAATACCTTTTCAGATGGGTTAATTTATAGTAGTATGGACTTGTACATTTTTCCCATTTATACATACCATTTACGAAACTGTCTGGGCCGCGAATTATATTAGGAGGTTTTACCATGAGGGAACGAATTACTGGAAAAACTCAATTACTTGGGGTATTGGCTACACCGATTTCTCACTCAAAATCACCCATCATGCATAATGCAGCCTGTGCTAAATTAGGTTTGGATTACGTCTACCTAGCTTTTGACTGTGGTAATGAGCAGCTAGCTGATGTAGTGCAGGGTTTCAGGTCTTTAAAAGTCCGAGGCTATAATGTCTCTATGCCTAACAAAACAGTTATACCTAAATATTTGGATAAGCTGTCAACTGCAGCGGAGTTAATTGGAGCAGTTAATACAGTAGTTAACGATGACGGAATTTTAACCGGTCATAATACTGACGGTATTGGTTACATGCGCTCTATTAGGGAAGAAGGGGTGAATGTAATCGGCAAAAAAATAACCATTTTAGGAGCTGGTGGAGCTGCTAATGCAATTATCGTTCAGGCAGCTTTAGATGGAGTCAAAGAAATTGCTATCTTCAACCGCAAGAACGGATCATCTTTTACCCGGGCTCAGCAACTAGCTAAAATTATTAATGAAAAGACTACATGTAAGGCACAGGTATTTGCCTTGGAGGATACAGCGGCTCTGCGTGAACAGTTGGCTAATAGTGTATTGCTGGTAAACGCCACTTCAGTAGGGATGAAGCCTCTGGAGGATTTGAACAATATCAGTGATCCAACCTTGTTAAGGCCGGATCTGGTGGTTAGCGATATCATATATGCCCCTGCTAAGACTAAAATGTTGCAAATGGCTGAACAACAGGGCTGTAAAATTATTAATGGTTTAGGCATGATGTTGTACCAAGGGGCTGAAGCTTTCAAACTTTGGACTGGGCACGAAATGCCGGTCGATTATATTAAAGAGCTTTTATTCCAGTAAGTTATCTAGTATGCGAAATATGCGCTAATATTAGAGAACGAAAGGAGTTAATTAACCTTGGGTAAAATGGTTAAAGTCAAGGATATAGTACTAGGTGAAGGATTACCTAAAATTTGCGTGCCCATGGTGGGAGAAAATTTGCCTCAATTGCTGGAGGAAGCATATATTTTGAAAGATCTGCCTATAGATATGGCAGAATGGCGAGTTGACTTTTTTAAAGAGGTCCTAAACCTGGACAAGGTTAAGGAGGCATTGCAGGATATAAGGAATATTCTGCCTGCTACACCGATTATCTTTACTTTTCGCAGTGCTAGGGAGGGTGGAGCCCAAAACATCAGCACTGAATACTATATGGAATTAAATAAAGCAATGGTTTTAACTCGAAAAGTGGATATTATTGATGTTGAACTTTTTAATAAGGAAAAAGATATAAAAGAATTAGTCAATGTTGCCCATGCTAACGGGGTTGCAGTAATTATTTCTAACCATGATTTTCAAAAAACACCCGCAAAAGAGGAGATCGTCACCCGGCTGCTTAAAGCAATTGAATTAGGAGGAGATTTACCCAAGATTGCTGTAATGCCTAATAGTACAGCAGATGTACTGACTTTGCTAGATGCTACTCGTACTATGAAAGAAGAATATGAGGCTGGGCCTATAATTACTATGTCCATGGGGGGCCAAGGTGTTATCAGCAGGTTATCTGGTGAACTTTTCGGTTCGGCTTTAACCTTTGGTGCTGCCAGGAAAGCTTCGGCACCCGGACAAATTGCTGCAGCTGATCTGCGGCAGGTGATTGAACTGCTGCATAACAGCTTGTAAGAATCCTATAGGGAGAAATGTCTATATAAAAGTTTTAATAAGGTAGTAGACACTGATTGACCCTTGAGTCTAATCGGTGTCTTTTTTTGCCAATATTTATATGTCGCCAATGCTTGACTTAAATAAATAAAATAGTCTATGCTAAATCATAGAACATTTGTTCGGGAAAAGAGCTTCAAGAAGGTTTTAGAATATTGGACAGAGTTATTTTGCATTCAGATCTTAATAACTTCTATGCTTCGGTTGAATGCCTGCATAGACCTGAAATACGTAATAAGCCAGTAGCGGTATGCGGTGATCCAATGGCTCGTCATGGCATTGTGCTGGCTAAAAACTATCTGGCCAAGGCAGCTGGAATTAAAACCGGTGAGGCGGTTTGGCAGGCCCAACAAAAATGTCCGGGGCTTGTTATCGTCCCGCCTAATTACTCCCTTTATTTAAGATTTTCACGCCTGGCACGGAATATTTATGCTAGCTACACTGATCAGGTCGAATCATTTGGCTTGGACGAAGCTTGGCTGGATGTTACCCGGAGCCGCCAAATATACGGAGATGGATTTAAGATTGCCAATGAAATTAGGGAACGTATTAAATTTGAGATGGGTGTAACTGTATCAGTTGGTGTAAGTTACAATAAGATATTTGCCAAACTGGGAAGTGACATAAAAAAGCCTGATGCGACTACTATCATAAGCCGGGATAACTTTAAGGAAATAGCCTGGTCCTTACCTGCAGGTGATTTACTTTATGTAGGTCGTGCCACGGAACGTAAGCTTGCTCGCTATGGCATAAGCACCATTGGTGATATTGCTAATGCCGGGGTGAAATTCCTTAAATCCTTTTTAGGAAAATGGGGAGAAGTTTTATGGATTTTTGCCAATGGTTATGACAATTCACCTGTAGTACCTATAGGGGAAGAAGCTTTAGTTAAAAGTGTTGGCAATAGCATTACTACCCCACGTGACCTTAAAACCGATGAGGATGTGCAAATTGTTTTTTATGTATTAGGTGAAAGTGTTTCGGCCCGGATGAGGGAACATGGTTTTAAATGTCGAACTATCCAGATTTCTATCCGAGATAACACCTTGTTTAGTCTAACCCTGCAGGGTAAGTTTCGTAAACCAACCAGTCTTGCTAATGATCTAGCTAAAAAGGCTATTTCACTTTTTCAAGATAACTATTCCTGGTTAAATCCTATCCGCAGTATTGGGTTACGTGGATGTGATCTAATTACTGCTGATACCTATGAGCAACTTTCCTTATTTGAAGATGAAGAGAAAAGTGTAAAGCTGGAAAGGCTAGAGCTTACAGTAGATAAATTGCGTCGGAGATTTGGTCACTTCTCGGTTCAAAGAGCAGTTTTATTGAAGGATATTGATCTAGGAGCTATAAACCCACGAGAGGACCATACTATTCATCCAAATTCGTATTTTAAGGAGGGTAAATTACCTTAATGGAACGTTATAATGCCCTCAGTAAAGTATATATTACCGTTAAAGCAGTTTTTTATGCAGATGGGGGACTGGAACCAATCTCATTTATATGGGAAGATGGGCACGAATATAAAATAGCGAGAATAGTTGATGTTCGCCGGGCTGCCAGCTTAAAAGCCGGTGGTGTCGGTATTCGTTATACATGTAAAGTACATAACCAAGTGGTCTATATATTTTTTGAGGAAGATAGATGGTTTATGGAAAGAAACTAGTATACCCTTATAAGGGAGTTTGGGGTTGTCATATAAGCAATGCTGGCCCAATTATGAGCGGAAGGAAGGGCAGCGTACTCGTTATGCCTAATAACCCAGGATTAATACTATTTTTTGAAGCAAGGGGACGTTCTTTTTGCTTCCATTTTTAATTCGTTATGCCTTAAAAATGATATTCGGGCTAATTCCAGTTACTCGTGCTATCTGCCGTTGGGTTACTCCTTCAGATTTTTTCATTATTCTTATGATTGCCCGCATTTCTTCTTTCGGCAGTCCTGCCAGTTTCCCAATTGACTGGCCTTTCATTAAAGTTTCTATTTCCTTTTTTACCTCTTCATCGCTCTTTCTATGGGGTTGAGTGTCATCTAGGAAAATATCGCTGTTCTCTTGCTTCATAAATTTAACAAAACCTTTTTGAGCTTCTTTTCGTTCTTGGTGAATCATCCCAAGGATCAATTCAGTGTCTGTCAAGTCATTGGGATATTCATGTTGTCCATAATATGCACGGATACTGCTCCAACGATATTTTTCGGCCTTGTTTACTTTTTCAGCTTTTACAGGATTATTATGTATGTATCGAATAGCCGTCAGTATATAGGCATCATCTTCGATGCCTTCGCTTCCGTATCGTCCCTGGAATACATGTCCGGTTCTTTCATATTTGCGGTTGTACCACCAGGCATAACTAGTCCCGATTCGGCTCATTATTCTCGAAATGGGGTCATATTGCTCTTTTATCAGCAAATGTACGTGATTATTCATCAAGCAATATCCATACAGGGCAAATTGACTGCTGTCTTTCTTTATTTTAATTGTTTCCAAAAAACGCTGAAAATCATTTTCATCATAAAAAATATCCTGAAGCAAGGGGACGTTCTTTTTGCTTCCCCCCTTGCTTCAGAAAAACTATTAATTTTTTTATTCAAAATAAACAGGATGCTGGCTGATGGAAGAGACCAAGTTAGCCAGTTCTTGCAGACGTGCTGGGTTAGGAGGGGTAATTTCCTGCAAGGGATAATCAATCCCCAATAATTCCCATTTATACCTCCCCAGGGAATGATAGGGAAGCAGGTCAATCCGCTCAACCCGGGACAAATCGCGGATAAAGAGAGCCATTTTTTTCATATCTTCAAAATCATCAGTATAGCCGGGGATAACAACATATCGAATCCATATACGCATCTTATTTTCATTTAATAGCTTGAGGTTTTTGATATTAAGCTGATTACTGGCCCCAGTTAAAAGACAGCTTTTTTCATTATCTATATGTTTAATATCGGCTAAAACTACATCGGTGTAAGGAACCAAATCCATGACAACTCTAGGTTTAATATATAATGAAGAATCATAGGCAGTACTAATCCCTTCTCTCCGGCATTGAGAGAACACAGCCTTAACAAATTCGTGCTGTAATAATGGCTCACCCCCGGAAAAGGTAATACCACCCCCAGATGCTTCATAGTAAGGGCGATTACGGATAATAAGCTGCATAAGTTCTTCTACTTCATACTCCCGGGCCTCAGGACTCTTTATAGCCCAAGTATCTGGGTTATGACAGTATTTACATCGCAGTGCACATCCCTGCATAAAAATAACCGTCCTGATCCCCGGCCCATCTAAGGTACTAAAAGTATCGATAGAATGAATTTTTCCTAGCATATAACCCTCGTGAATTTAATTAAGATTAGATCGCAAAAGGCCTAATTCAAATGCATAATAGTGAATACTAGACCTAAATTAAGTAGATTTTTAATTAATAATTATGAATTAAAAATTATTTAGAGATACTCCGTATTTCTTTTATTTTCTGTACTTTCGAAAGAATTATGTTCCTATAAATTCCGCTACCTTAATTGTGATCGTAGGGAATATCAGTGGTGCCTTAGGGATATCACCTATGTCTATCCATACTACATACGCCGGTAGAAAGTGCGGGAGATTATTTCTTCTTGCTGTTCCCGACTTAATTTTATGAAATGTACCGCATAGCCCGAAACCCGGATAGTCAAATCCGGGTATTTCTCCGGATGTTCCATAGCTTCCTTAAGTATTTCCGGACGGATTGCGTTAACATTTATATGGTGGCCACCCTTAATAAAATAGCCTTGTAATAAAGCCCTTAGATTACTTATCTGCTCCTCTTCACTTTTTCCCAAGGCTTCTGGCACTATAGAAAAAGTATAGGATATACCATCACGGGCATATTTATAAGGTATTTTGGCTACCGAATTACAGGCTGACAGGGCACCTTTTTCCTCCCGTCCGTGCAGGGGATTAGCCCCGGGTGCCAAAGGTTCGCCGCGTTTACGGCCATCTGGTGTATTGCCCGTATGTTTACCATACATAACATTAGAAGTAATGGTGAGAACAGATAAAGTATGCTCCGCATTCCTATAAGCCGGATACTTCTTGAGATATGTTATAAAAAGCCGCACTAAGTCCACCGCCAGCTTATCCACCCGGTCATCATCATTACCGTAGCATGGATATTCCCCTTCAACTATAAAATCATTTATAATCCCCCGCTCATTGCGCAGGGCTTTAACCCGGGCATATTTGATGGCACTAAGGGAATCAGCAGCTACTGATAAACCGGCAATACCAAAAGCCATATAATAGTGGATATCAACATCATGCATAGCCATCTGCAGGTTTTCCGGGGCATAACGGTCATGCATAAAATGAATGACGTTCATGGTATTGACATATAACTCAGCCAGCCAATCCATTTGGATTTTAAAACGTTCAAAGACCTCGTCAAATTCCAGGTATTCACTTTCGTAGACCGGCATAGGCCGTCCTACTTGATCCCCAGTAATCTCATCAATGCCACCATTAATAGCATAGAGAAGAAGTTTAGCCAGATTACAACGTGCACCGAAAAGTTCGGTTTCTTTACCTAGGCGCATAGCTGATACACAACAGGCTATGGCATAATCATCTCCATAAAAGGGACGCATCAAATCATCATTTTCATACTGAATAGAGCTGGTTTTAATAGATAAGCGGCAACAAAAATCTATAAAATTTTGGGAAAGATTTTTAGACCACAGTACGGTCATATTAGGCTCAGGCGCTGGTCCTAGATTATTAAGGGTATGAAGTATACGATAACTAGTTTTAGTTACCTGGTGACGTCCGTCTACCCCAAAACCTCCAATGGATTCTGTCACCCAGTTAGGGTCACCGGCAAAAAGATCATTATATTCAGGAGTACGTAAATGGCGTACAAATCTAAGTTTAATTACGAATTGGTCAATTAATTCCTGAGCCCTATCTTCATTTATAATTCCTTTACTGAGATCTCGCTCCAAATAGATATCTATAAAATTTGCTATCCGGCCGAGGCTCATGGCTGCTCCGTTCTGTTCCTTAATTGCACCCAGGTAACCAAAGTAGAGCCATTGTATGGCTTCCTGAGCGTTGGCTGCAGGTACGGAAATATCAAAGCCATAGCTTGCAGCCATTTTCTTTAAATCTTTAAGGGCTCTGATCTGATCGGAAATACGCTCCCGCAATTGGATGGCATAATCACTCATTGTTTTATTAAGATTATCCCGGTCATCTTCCCGGGCTTTAATTAAATAATCTATTCCATAAAGGGGAATTCGCCGGTAATCTGCAATAACCCGGCCCCTGCCATAAGCATCAGGCAAACCGGTAATTATTCCAACACTGCGGGCCAATCGCATTTCTGGGGTATAAACGGTAAAAACCCCATCATTATGAGTACGCCGGTGTTTTTTAAAAAAGTCAACCAGTTCCGGGGGCGGCTCATAACCATAGGCATGGCAAGCTTTCACACTATTGCGCAATCCCCCATATATATTAATTGCCCGTTTTAGAGGTTTATCTGTCTGTAGTCCTACTATTAACTCTAAATCCTTATCAATATAACCAGGAGAATGACTAGTAATAGTAATTGGGGTATCTGGGTCTACCTCAAGCACTCCACCCTTAGCACGCTCCTGCTGTAATAGTTCCTGGCACTTATACCAAAGTTTTCGGGTGCGTTCGGTGGGTGGGCATAGAAATGAAGCATCATCGTCATAGGGCTTATAATTAGCCTGAATAAAATCTCTTATATCAATTTCTTCGGTCCATCTTCCCAGTTTAAAATCTTTCCACTGTTTAAACATAATTTATCCCACCTATCACTAGTTGCTCTTTTTATTGTTTGCAGTAACAATAATTTTAGTCAAAGTTAGAAAACCCAGATTTACCCACCTGGTCTTAGCTAAAAAGTTAAGCTCTACTATAATTGTTGGTGTATGATACTACGTCAAGAAAGTAGACACAGATTTTCTACCGCGCTTTCGCTTGGTGGCCTTTATAAAAAAGATTAAAAT
>JBMNOV010000107.1:0-3834 GCA_050943255.1 Syntrophomonadaceae bacterium | reverse complement strand
AACCGAAAGCATTATCAAAATGGAACTCGATTTCCTGCCGCTGACCACTAACGCCAACATCGTGGAAGGCAACGCGCTTAGAATAGATTGGAATGACGTTGTGCCAGCGTCAGAGCTCAGCTATATTATGGGGAATCCGCCTTTTATTGGGTCGTCAATGATGACAAAAACTCAAAAAGACGAAGTGGTTTCGATTGTTGGAAAAATTCACCTATCGAATAGCATTGATTATGTTGGCGGCTGGTATTATAAAGCGGCAATCATGATACAAAATACGAATGTGAAAGTCACTTTTGTTTCTACGAATAGCATTACGCAGGGCGAACAGGTCGAACCACTGTGGGACCAGCTATTAAACAAATACAAAATTAAAATTGATTTCGCGTATCGAACTTTTCGATGGGATTCAGAAGCCAATTTAAAAGCGCATGTACATTGCGTTATTATCGGTTTTTCTTCTCAATCAACGCCTGTCAAAAATAAGAAGATTTATGAGGATGAAACTGTAAGTAGTGTTGACAATATAAATCCCTACTTAGTTAATGCGCCGAACATATTAATAAAAAGCAGATCAAAACCGATTTGTGATGTACGAAAAATGACAAAGGGAAATCAACCGACAGATCATGGGAATTTTATTTTATCGGAAGAAGAAAAAGAAAAATTGATTACAGATGATCCGAGTATCAAGTGCTGTGTCCGCAGATATATTGGCGCTAGGGATTATTTGAATAATAACGAAAAACGGTATTGCCTATGGTTGAAAGATATTACGCCTTCAGTTTATAGAAATAACAAAGAAATTATGAGAAGACTGCAGGCGATAAAAGAATTTCGTGAACAAAGCTCAGCTGCGCCCACCCGTCGATCGGCACAAACACCTTTTAAATTTTTCTCAACACCGCAAACCGACGAATCTTTTTTGATTGTTCCGAGAGTCTCTTCTGAAAGGAGACGATATATTCCAATTGGATTTATGCCAAAGGAATATATTGCTGCGGATTCGTGCTCGATTGTTTGCGGAGCTGGTTTGTACGGCTTCGGAGTATTAGAATCAAACGTCCATATGGCATGGATGCGAACTGTTTGTGGCCGATTAAAAAGCGATTATCGTTATAGTGGAAGTGTTGTTTATAATAATTTCCCTTGGCCATCGCCAACAGACAAGCAGAAGGAAACAATCGAAAAAACAGCTCAATCAATTCTCGATGCGCGTGACCTTTATCCGGACAGTTCCCTAGCCGATCTTTACGATCCGCTGACGATGCCGCCGGAACTTCGCAAAGCACATCAGATGAACGACCGCGCGGTGATGCAGGCCTACGGCTTTTCGACGAAGATGAGCGAATCGGATTGTGTCGCGGAGCTGATGAAGATGTATCAGCAGCTCACGACGGCTGAAACAAAAAAGAAATAAGACAAATTAACGAAAGGACAAAAAGATGAATCTGATTATTTTCCAAGGCCTGATGATCCCCTTCGCGGGGACGGCCCTCGGGGCGGCCTGCGTCTTTCTGATGAAAGAGCAGATGTCCGAAGGCCTTCAGCGCGCGCTGACCGGCTTCGCCGCCGGGGTCATGGTCGCGGCGTCGATCTGGAGCCTGCTGATCCCGGCGATGGAACAGAGCGCCCACCTCGGCAAGATGGCCTTTCTGCCGGCGGTCGGCGGATTCTGGGGCGGCACGGCCTTTATGCTGCTCCTCGACGAGCTGATTCCCCATCTGCATCTCGATGAAGACAAGCCCGAGGGCGTCAAGAGCCATTTGGCCAAGACGACGATGATGGTCCTTGCCGTGACCCTCCACAACATTCCAGAGGGGATGGCGGTCGGCGCCGTTTACGCGGGGCTGCTCCTCGGCGGGAAGAGCATGACGGTTTCGGGGGCGCTGGCCCTTTCCCTCGGCATCGCCATTCAGAATTTCCCGGAAGGTGCGATCATTTCGATGCCCCTTCGCGCGGCGGAGCATTCAAAGACCAAGGCCTTTTTCTCCGGGGTCGGCTCCGGCGCGGTGGAACCCGCGGCGGCACTGCTCACGATCCTCTTTGCCGATCTTGTCGTGCCGGTACTGCCGGCCCTTTTGGGCTTCGCCGCCGGGGCGATGCTCTACGTCGTCGTCGAAGAGCTGGTGCCGGAAATGTCCGTCGGCGCCCATTCCAATGTCGGCGTCATGATGTTTGCCCTCGGGTTTTCGGTGATGATGGTCTTGGATGTTGTATTTGGATAAGGAACAGCATAACAGGCACCGGTGTGGCGCCTGTTATTTTTTTAGTTTATACATTGACAAATATCAATATGTCTGCTAGACTTCTATACATAGATCAATATCAATATGAAATGAATGAGAGGTGACAAGATGGAAACCATTGATACCGCATCGATTTGCAAGGCCCTTGGCGACGCCAACCGCCTGAAGATCGTGCAGACGCTGTCGGGCTGTGAAAAATGCGCCTGTGTCATTCTGGAAGCGCTGAATATCTCTCAGCCGACGCTGTCGCATCATATGAAAATTCTGCGGGACTGCGGCCTGGTCAACGTCAGAAAAGCAGGCAAATGGTGCTATTATTCGCTGAACTGCGACACGCTCCGCGCCTTCCAGCGCTTTATCGCGTCGTTAGACTGTACGCCGGCTGAGCGGGAGTGTGCGGCAGGACGATGCGGATAAGCGGTGAAAACAGTCGGAGAGAAAACACGGTTTTGCACACGATGCATCGATCCATTTAAATCGTTCAATGTGTTGAAGAGGAGGACAGAAGCATGGCTGAAAACTGGTACCCGGTTATCGATCGGGACATTTGCCGTGAGTGCGGCGCTTGCATTTCGATGTGCGGCCACGGGGTTTACGACCGCGGCGCGGCGCCGACCCCGCAAGTGGTCAATCCTGTGGGCTGCGTCGATCATTGCCACGGCTGCGGGACGCGCTGCCCGGCCGGCGCGATCACCTATTTTGGGGAAGATACCCCTTGGGTGCCGCCAAAAGGAAAGGCAAATCAGGGAGAGACATTAACGGAAAAAACGGATATACATTTAGGAGGCAAAACCATGAAAAAACTGAAATTATTTGAACCGGCTATGTGCTGCTCGACAGGGCTCTGCGGCCCGTCGATCGATCCGGAACTGCTGCGGATTTCGACGCTGATTGACGATTTGAAAAAAGCAGGCGTCGAAGTGGAACGGTTCAACTTGAACAGCGCACCGGCAGCCTTTGCAGAAACCGAAACCGTCAAAAACATGCTGGCGATCAGAGGTACAGAGGCGCTGCCGATTACGATGCTCGACGACACGGTCGTTTTGACCGACCGTTATCCGACCAACGCAGAAGTTTTCGGCTGGCTGAAACTCGACGACCCGCAGGCGGACGCGCCGGATTCAGACGACGACGGGGACACAGGCTGTGGCTGCGGCGGAGGCTGCTGCTGACAACATCGGAGGCATCAAAATGAAATTATTCAATCCTGCGGCGGTCACGCAGACAAAGTACGTGTTCTTTACCGGGAAAGGCGGCGTCGGCAAGACGTCGACGGCCTGCGCCACCGCGGTGTTCCTCGCCGATCAGGGAAAAAAAGTGCTGCTGGTCAGCACAGACCCGGCGTCCAATCTTCAGGACGTGTTTTCGGCAGATCTTGACAATAAAGGCACCGCGATTCCGGAAGTGCCCAATCTTTTCGTTGCCAATTTAGACCCGGTTGAGGCGGCCGCAGCGTACCGCGAGCGCGCAGTGGCACCGTATCGGGGGGTATTGCCGGAATCAGCTATTCAAAATATGGAAGAACAGCTGTCGGGGTCGTGTACGACAGAGATCGCCGCGTTTAATGAATTCACCGAATTTTTGACCG
>JBMNOV010000106.1:0-3869 GCA_050943255.1 Syntrophomonadaceae bacterium | reverse complement strand
TGCAGTGTTGAAGGTTGCGATGCTGCAATATTAAGAATACCTGATCAGCTTGCTTTTCAGGTTTACCCTGTATTAAAAAAAAATAAAATTCAAGTTGCTGTAGAGGTTACATCCGACTCATGGGATTTCTTTGCACCGGGTTCATATAATAGTATCTTGAGACCTCTTTTACGCCTTTTGTGGTATAGCAATCAAAGGAGAATATGTGCTAGTGCTGAGGGTACATCCTATGTCACAGAATTTGCATTACAGAAGCGCTATCCACCAAAAAAGGCGTTGAAGAAGGACGGATTTACTACTTTTTGTACAAGTGCAAATTTAAGCGATACTTTTTTTGGATCTCCAAAGGTTTATTATGCTTCTGATAAAAAGGTATACAGAATAATTCATGTGGCATCAAGTATTGGGGGTTATGCAAAAGGACATGCAGAACTTATAACAGCATTAGGACGATTACATCAGAATGGTTTATCAACCTCTTTAGTACTAGTGGGCGGGGGAATATTAGACCAGGAAGTTGAAAACTTGGTTGATAAATATAATTATAGGCAAAACATAAGATTTACTGGCTTGATACCAACTCCCGAAGAACTGAGTGAAGAATTAAAAAAAGCGGACCTGTTTGTATTCCCTTCGTACCGAGAAGGGTTGCCTCGTGTGTTGCTCGAAGCAATGGCAGCAGGTTTGCCGTGTATCGCAACAGATTTACCAGGTATTAAAGAATTACTTGATGATGATTGCCTTGTGCCGGTGAAAGATATAAATTCGCTGGAATCTAGAATTAAAGAATTTCTATATAATCCTGACAAATTAACAGAAAAAAGCCTTCGAAATTTTAAAAAGGCATTAGAATATAAAAGTGATCTTATCCAAGAAAAAAGGATAGAGTTCTATAGAATGTTAAAAGAAAGAGTTATGGGGGCAAAGGGTATATGAAAAGAATAGGTATAGCAACCGATTAACTATGGTGTGTAAAGCAGAAGGACTCTACCAGCAAATTAAGAAGATGGCTAAATAATACTTGTTAATTTGCAGTAAAAAATTTGTTAAAAGTTTTGGACGGTGAAAATATATGAAACCTTATTTAATAGATGTACCAGTAAGACTCAATGTTTTTGTGCGTCCTGAATCTTTGAAACAAGTATTTGATGTAATAAGAGAGGCGAGACCGAGTATTCTTTTTTTGGTATCTGATGGACCACGAGATGATGTACCCACAGATAGAGAAAGGATCGAAGCCAGCAGGCGGGTAGTAGAAAACATTGATTGGGATTGTTCAGTTCATAGATTATATTCAGAAATAAACCAGGGAATGTACACAACCGGTAGAAATGCTTCAAAATATATTTGGAGTAAAGTTGATAGGTGTATTTTTCTTGAGGATGATGTAGTTCCATCAGTTTCTTTTTTTCGATTTTGTGCAGAGTTATTAGAAAAATATAAAGATGATCTCAGAATTAGCAGAATATGTGGAATGAATCACCTAGGAATCTATGATGAGCCTAATTCAGATTACTTTTTTTCACGAGAAGGGTCAATTTGGGGGACAGCAACTTGGAAACGTTCTCATGATATTCGTGATTATACCTTTAGCTATGGTAAAGATAAGTATATTATTGAAAGATTAAAAGAAAACACTAAACACGAAAAAAATATGATGAGAAAATATATCGGCTATGCAAAAGGAGAATTAGTTGATGGTCATACTGCTGGGGGAGAATTTTTTTGGGAGTGTGCGGTTGACTTACATAATCAATTAAATATAGTCGCTACAAGGAATATGATATGCAATATTGGAGTTGGAGATGGTTCTGTTCATTCTGCAGACTCCCTAAAAGAATTACCTAGAGGTATTAGGCAGGTATTCTTTATGAAAACCTACGAATATGATTTTCCATTAAAACATCCTCAATTTGTGATTGAAGATAGAAACTATGAAAAAAAAGTTAATCGCATTATGGGATGGGGGCATCCCTGGGTTAAGTTCTATAGGAGAATTGAATCAATTATACGAAAGTTCATGTTTGGAGATAAAGTAAAATTTATCAAAAAAGTAAAGCAGAAGATACACGGAGAAAAGCAAATTGAACGATAATGAGTTGTTAACAAATGGATGCTAAATTAGA
Organism: Syntrophomonadaceae bacterium; assembly: GCA_050943255.1. Lineage (GTDB taxonomy): Bacteria > Bacillota > Syntrophomonadia > Syntrophomonadales > Syntrophomonadaceae > UBA4844. Next base: position 1,743 of record JBMNOV010000106.1, on the reverse strand, counting down.
TAGTAATAAACAAATAAAGCTTGGTGCAGTTATGTCTTATGTTGCAATTTTATTTAATATTGTAGCAGGATTGATATATACACCATGGATGATACATAGAATTGGTCAATCCGAATACGGTCTATATACTCTCGCGATAACAGTAATTAGTTTTTTTACTATGGATTTTGGACTTGGCGAAGCAGTATCAAGATTTATGTCAAGATACAATGCAGAAGGCAATAAAGAAAAAGCAAGTGATTTTCTAGGTATAACATTTAAATTATATATTATAATTGATATCTTGATTTTGGTAGCCTTATTATTTTTATTAATTTTCATTGATAGCATATATAAGGAATTGACACCAACAGAACTATACCAGTTCAAAGTAGTTTTTAGCATAGCTGCTATATATAGTATTGCTTCTTTCCCTTTTATGCCGCTTAATGGAATATTGATTTCAAATGAAAGATTTGCGTTTTTAAAATTAGCTAATTTGCTTCATAAAGTTTTTACTGTATTTACAATGGTCATCGTTTTAGTTCTGGGTTACAAATTATATGCATTGGTTACTGTTAATGCAGTTACTGGTTTATTATTAATTGCTTTCAAGTTAAGTTATATACAAAAAAGTAAATTGATATCAGTTAATTTTAAAGCAAACGATAAAGATATTTTAAAATCGATTTTTAGTTATTCAGTTTGGACAACCATTATTGTAACTTCTCAAAGATTTATAATGAACATAACCCCAACTGTATTAGGTGCTTTTGCAGGGAGTGTACAAATTTCATTATTCGCTATTGCGATGACTATAGAAGCTTATGTTTGGACTTTTGCAAATGCTTTGAATGGGCTTTTTCTACCTAAGGTTTCTCGAATCACTATAGATAATAAGAATCCGGTCGAAGTAGAGAATTTAATGATCAAAGTTGGCAGAATCCAATTAATAATGATTGGTCTTCTAATAGTTGGTTTCCTAACAATGGGTAAAGAATTCATGGTTTTGTGGTTGGGAGATAGTTTTAGGGAGTCCTATTATATAGCGATGCTACTTATCGGGACCGGAATAATCACTCTTACGCAAAGTATAGGCAGTACAACACTTATAGCCCTTAATGAAATTAAATACAGAGCCTTTTGTGCGCTGACAGCTGCAGGGATAAGCTTTTCTTTATCAATTGTTTTATCGCAAATATACGGTGCTTTAGGTTCCGGTCTTGCTATTTTTGCTGGCGGTCTAATTGGTTATGTCATTGGGATGAATATAGTTTACCATAAGGTTCTAGAAATTAACGTCATGCGATTTTTCAAAGAATGTCATTTCAAAATGGCTATTCCATTAATACTTACTTGTATCGCAGGTTATGCGATGCAATATTATTTGCCGGTGAATAGTTTAGGTTTGTTTTTAGTAAAAGCTAGTGTGTTAGGATGTCTGTACCTAATTTTAATGTGGTTTATGGCCTTTAATCAATTTGAGAAAGGGTTGTTTATGGAAGTTTTTCTAAAGGTTAGATCTATAGTTTGAGTATTCATGAATTAAATGATATTACTTAAGTGTGTAATCGTTATAGCAAGGATCTCAATGGCTTTATTTTTACTTTCTTAATGTTTATTAAATTGAAGAAACATTATTTTCTTACTGGTAATGGAAGCTGTGGTTATAATGTACCCATAAAACAAGACAAAAATTTCGAAAAGCTTAATGAACCTGATATAATAAAAAACAGTAAACTGTCAGGAAAGAAGGTTCATAAA
>JBMNOV010000034.1:0-21369 GCA_050943255.1 Syntrophomonadaceae bacterium | reverse complement strand
TTGATTAAGCTCACTTTGAACTATAAACCTAAGGTATTAGCCTCAGGCATTTCATATTAACATATAAGGGTTTCCATGTTTTTGTGTATTTTTTAAGGCATATTAGCCGTAAGCTTTGTTTCAATAGAATCACCAGTATAATAAAATTAATATTTAAGACTTATAAGGTGTTTATGGTATACTTATCCTTAATCAATTTAATATCCTGCCGGTAACAGCCATTACAAGCTGTTTTAAAAGGGAAAACGGTGAGAATCCGTTGCAGTTCCCCTTACTGTATTAATGACGAAACCTGCAAAAAGCCACTGACCGGGTAACGGATGGGAAGGTGCAGGAAATAGGATGAATTTAAGCCAGGAGACCTGCCGTCAGGAAAGTAACAAACTTCTGGGGATAAGAAGGGAGGAATCAGGATGGAGTACTTACTTTACCCTTAATCCCGGCTGGCAAGAAGTCGGGTTTTTTGTTGCTCTTAACCAAATATAGGAAAATAGAAGAAAGGGTGGCTGACGAGTGCTAATGTTCTCTAAAATAAAAAAGAATATACTTTGGATAACGGTGTTTTTTATTATAAGTATACTAGCAGTGATACCTTTTACAGACCCGGTACTAGCAGCGGATGACAATAGGGTCAGAGATTCCTTGGACTCTTTGCTGGGATATTATAACAAAGAGGATCTTTATGATGCCTGGGAAGTTATTGGTTTACGTTGGGTGGGAGTTGAGTGTGGTGCCAAGTATAAAGGTGAGGATGCAGTATCAGCCAGTGATTATGCGAGAAATATTATAGCTGCAATAAGTGCTGGGCAGGATAAAACTATTGTTCAGGAGTATATAAATGAGCTTGTTTCAAGACAAGTTGGGGATGGCAGTTTCCAAAAAGCAGGGGAAACATTAAACCAAAGTATATGGGCGATTATTGCCTTGGATTTTGCCCAGAAAAATGGTCTTGTGGTTAATTATCAGCGTGATAATGCAGTAGCTTTTATCTGTAACTCCCAGGATGATAGCGGGGGATTTAACGAAAGTGGATGGGGGGTTGATGTTGACTCAACCGCCCATGCTTTAATTGCTCTAGCTCCAGATTATCAAAAACCGGGTAAGGATCATGTTACTAAAGCAATAAATGATGCCTTGGCCTACTTGCACCAGGAACAAATAGAAACTGGCGGCTTTGGAGGCTGGGGAGCTGAAAACCCAGATACTACTGCAGCCGTTATTGAAGCCTTTATGGCTTTGGGGATTAATCCTGTAAGTGAAGAATGGCTATTTAATGAAAAAAGTATGGTAGATGCTTTACTGTCTTATCAGTCTCAAGAAGGATGGTTTGTGTATAGCTGGGATGTTTCCGCCTGGAATGATCCTAATTTCCCCAATGTTATGTCTACCTGTCATGCTTTGCTAGCTTTAGGGGATTTAATGCAAGGAAAATCTAAATATAATAGTGTTATACCTGGAACTAATAGTATTTTACTGACAGTTGAGGCTCCAGCAAGTTTTAGTCTAGACAGCGATGCTAATGTCAATATAAAAGTTGCTAATAGTAGTGCAGGCAATAAGCCTGTTTTAGTAATGGTTGGTCTTTATAATAGAGAAAATGAGCGCTTATTTAGTATGACCTCAACCGCAACGGTTATACCTGCTGGTAATACTATAGAGTTTGGAAGCGGAATAACAACTCCAGTTAGTGGCTCTTATGAGCTCCGGGTTTTTCTTTGGGATGACTGGGACAACAGGAACCCCCTTACTGTACCTACGGTTATCCCGCTATAGTAGGAGGTATTTAAGCTTTGAGAAAAGTACTGGTTTTATTATTAGTTTTTATGTTATTGGGTTTTACTGGTGTTTTAAGCGTTCAAGGGGAGGACACCTCGGGCAAGGCAGTTGTTAAAGATAATCAAGTAACAATTACTGGTTTTTCTCCGGCGGGCGAATGGGTAAGCCTTAAGGTAGTACGGGAAGATGGAAAACTGTCTTATATTAATCAACTGCGTGCTGGTGTTAACGGTAATTACCAGTTTGTATTTTTTCTTGATCAGGGTAGCTACCGGGCTTATGTTAACGTAAATGGTAATAGTAATGAGCTTTTGCTACCTTATATAAGCAGTAAGTTGGGTAATAATAATCAAAATAATGGAGGAAGTTCAGGTAGTGCAGGATCAAATCAGAAAAAACAGTCAAAAGCTGTGTTTACCATACGGGGTGATACGGAGAGAGGTGTTATATTAAGCAATGCTAGTTACCGGTGGTTAGGAAGTTGTACCGTTCTAGATGCACTAAAAGGGGTTTTAGACCAGAATGGCATAAGTTATATTACATCCGGGGAATATGTTAAAAGTATTGCAGGCTTAGCCGGAAAAAAGGAAGGTTACCCTTTAAGTGGTTGGTTATATAAAATAAATGGCAGTTTCTATGGTGTTGGCGCTGGTACTGCCCCAATACATGATGGCGACCTGGTTGAATGGTTATATACCCTGGATGGGGGCAAGGATATTGGGGCAGGTAAAGGGATAGATGACAAGTTAAAAAAAATAAAACCGGAGGATAAAGATGAAATACTAGAGGTATTAAACCAGTATGACCAGTTCTTCACTAAACTCAAAGAAAGTTCTCTAGTAATAAATAGTAAGGAGAGAATGGATCAACAAGAAGTAAAAAGACTGCACCAGTATTTAACTCAAAATCAGGTTGATATTAATGCTGAAGCAGGCCGGGAAGGTATCGTATTAACTGATAATGAAATTTATTTGGAAATACCTATAGATGCCCTTAACCATAATACTACTATTACTATTAGAGAACATACTCTAGATAATTCTGATACAACAGCAGGGATTAAACTATATTCATCAATTTACGAATTTGGACCTGATGGTAACAAATTTAACTGTCCGGTTACTATTGCCATTAAGTTAGCAATAACTGATGATATAAACCCCGAAAAAATAACACCTGCCTGGTATGACGAACAGGAAGGTATCTGGCAAGATATCCCTGCTATAATAGACCTGAAAAATGGTTTAATTATATTCCGCATAGACCACTTTACTCAATTTGCCCTAATTGAAAAAGCAGCAGAAAAACTGGTTAACGATACCCAAACCTCTAAGCCGCAGTTATCTATAGCTGATATCGATTCTGGTTTCGACTGGGCGCAGGAAGCTATATGCAGCTTGGCTGGACAGGGGTTAATTAAGAACACCGGCAGCAGCTATGAACTTGCTCGCAATATTAGCCGGGGAGAAATGTTGGATATACTTATAAAAGCAAAAGGGGTACAAAAAGTGATAGCTGAATCCAAATTTACTGATATAAATGAAAAAGATTGGTTTTATGATGCAATTACTACTGCCAGCAGTAAAGGGTGGATTAGCGGATATCCTGATTCCACATTTAGGCCCTATTCTTTGCTTACCCGCAATGAAGCGGCGGTTTTGATTAACCGAATTTTCCCTGCTAAAATTGAAAAAGCCTACTCTCCTGGTAAGGTTTTTATAGATTTAATAGATATTCCCGAGTGGTCACGGGAAGCGGTTGATAGCTTGCAGCGACAAGGAATACTTAACGGTTATCCGAATGGCAGTTTTGAAGGGGATCGCAATCTTTCCTGGGCGGAAACTGCGGTAATAGTATATAAACTACAATCCCAGTAAAAACACTTTAAGGGATTTACTAAAATTAGGGCAAAAAGTGATAAAAATAAAAATAATAATGATGAATACGTAAAAGGTGGTATTTTACTATTGCGAAATAGGTTTATACTATCGGTCTTCCTAATACTATTACTCCTGCTAGCTGGGTGTATCCCCAACCAGCAGGCTAATGTTCAGGAGGCTGAAAGCGAAAAAAGAATTGAATTAAACAATAGCACTGTTAGTGATAGCCGTCAGGCAAACCAGGATACCAGGGAATCCCGGCAACCTGACAAAGTGGTTAAAAATGAAAAAAATGCACCTGAGGCTAGCAATAACCCCTTGCCAGAAGAAAGTATACCAGATATTGTTGAACCGAAAAAAGCTGACAAAGCGCGCCTGGTAGTTACCCGGAATTACGGGGAATCGATAATCTATAGTGAATGGGTGGAAATACCAGACAAGCAGGATGCTTTAAGTTTAACTTCTGCTTATTTAGATGTAAAAACTTCTTATGGTGGTTCTTTTGTTAACTCTATTAATGGGTTGGAATCCGGCTATACAAATAATAAAGTAGCCAATTCCAAAAAAGAAGACTGGTTTCTTTATTTTAATGGGGTTTTAGCTGGGTGTGGAGCAGAAAATATAAAGGTTAAGAGTTCAGATGTAGTCTGGTGGGATCATCATAGTTGGGAAGCGTCTGCTTTTACACCGGCGATGATAGGAGCTTTTCCTCATCCTTTTACAACAGGAGTAGTACTAGCTTATTCACCCTCGGCCCGAGAGGCAGCAGACCAGTTGGCTAATACCCTGACCAACCAGGGTATTAAACCAGTTAATTTGCAAAAGATTGATGAGAAGGTAATTGAGCGGAGGGAAAGTCCGGTTATCTTACTAGGGTTACGTACCGAAATTAATGCAATACCAGCAATACAGTCGTTGAACTCAAACTTGCCGCGAACTGGTCTCTTTTGCAGTTTTGATGATACCGGTTTTAAGCTTTGGGATGAAGCTATAAAGCAAGCACGTGCAGTTAAAGGTAGCGGTTATGCCTGTATAGAAGCTACCGCAACCGGGATGGCTGATCCTAATCCACTTTGGCTGGTGGTAGCAGAAACTCCTAAAGACCTTATAAGCGCTGTCGATTTTCTGGGACATTTTAATATTAATCCTAGTTGTGCCTGGGGAGTCATCTTAGGCCCGCAAGGGGTGATTTCACTTCCGGTTCGCTAAAGTATTGAGGAAAGAGTAGAGATGATAGATCTACCTATAAACTGTTCTAGGTTATCTTTTCATCTCACCTCTATATTATTATCTAAATTTCTCATCAAAATAAGAATTGATGGTGAAAGGGAGCTATATGTTAAAACTACTAAGAACACTTAGTTTATTATTAACAGGTTTATTTCTATTTGTGTTTTTCTTTATTGTCGGAGCATCTTTGACTCAGACCATGCCCAAAGTCCTACTAGTTGCTACTGGAATTGATCAGTGGGAATACCAACCCCGGGAACAGAGTGTCATTTATTATAGTAATGGACAGGAAATGACACGCTTGGGGTATAAAAGAATATATAGTGATAGCTTTCCCGATTTTATGAAAGATTTAGTAGTGGCGGTGGAAGACCGGCGTTTTTATGAGCATAATGGCTTGGATGCAAGGGGTATTGGCAGGGCAGTTTGGAACAATCTTAGGGCTGGTAATAAAGTTGAAGGAGGCAGTACCATAACCCAACAGTTAGCGCGTACTCTTTTTTTAAGCCAGGAGAAGACCTATACCCGTAAAATTAAAGAAGTATTTGTAGCGGTAGCTATAGAGGAGAAATACAGTAAAGCTGCTATATTAAATATGTATTTAAATGAAATCTATATGGGGCGGGGATGTTCAGGGATCCCTAGTGCGGCTCGTTCCTATTTTGGTAAGGATGTCGGGCAATTAAATAAGGCAGAGATCTCTATGCTGGTAGGTATAATCCAGGCTCCAGAAGCCTATGCGCCTGAGCGTAATTTTGCCGGGCTTAAGGCTCGCCAGGATACGGTGCTTAATATAGCTGTGGAACAAGGTCTATTGAATCCTGATGAAGCTGTCCTGGTAAGGGAACAACCGCTTAATATTAAGGATTTTACACCTGAGAGCAGCAAGCACCCGTATCTTACTAGTTATATAAGCAGTAAGGCAGAGGAGTTGCTGGGCACTAAGAGTTTGTACCAGGCAGGGTTAAAGATTTATACAACTGTTGATAGTCGTATGCAGGATGCGGCTGAAATAGTGGTAAAAAAACATGCCCGGAGTTTAGCAGCCCGGGGGATAAATGCTGGTGACATAGCCTTGGTTTCGATTGACCCTGCAACTGGTGGGGTGAAATCCATGGTAGGAGGAGTGAATTTCCAGGAAAATCAGCTTAATATGGCTATCTTACCCCGACAGCCAGGTTCAGCCATTAAGCCATTGTATTACGCAGCTGCCATGGATGAAGGTATTATTAATTCAAATACTATCCTAAACAATAAACCGCGTAGTTTTGGCCAATATCAGCCCCAAAACTATGGAAAAGCTCCGGAGAAAACTAGTGTGAGAAATGCATTGGTTTATTCATATAATGTAGCCTCAGTCGAAGTCTTAAATCAACTTGGGGTTAATGAGGCTTTTTCTTACTTACAGCGCTGGGGCATTACTACCTTGCAGGAAGAAGATAAACATCTGGCATTAGCTTTAGGGGGAATGACTAAAGGCATATCCCCTATACAAATGGCAGCAGCTTATGCAGCTTTTCCTGAAGGAGGTATATATCGGGGGTATTTCTGCATTAACTACATTGAAGATACCCGGGGGAGGGTTATTTATAGTAATAGATCTAATTCCTGGCGGGTAATCAGCCGTAATACTGCTGAAAGTATCGATACAATACTTAAGGCTGTTGTAAGTTATGGAACTGGCAGCCAGGCAGCCATTGCTATTAGCAGCGCAGGTAAAACGGGTACTACCACCGATAGCCGGGACCTATGGTATATCGGGTATACCAGAGAACTATCTACTGCCGTTTGGGCTGGTAATAGTAACGGTAATGTAGTACAAGGTTATAGCAGCCATGGGGGAAGTGTATCTGCTCCTATTTGGAGAGAATATATGAATTCTTTGTTTTATAGCGGTGTTTTTAAGGAGAAGCCGGTACGGAATGAACCTGTGGTAGAGTTGCCCGCCGAATCAGAGGAAGAATTAGAAGATGATTTAGAAGAACCATATGATGAAGAGGATAATGAAATTGAAGAACCATCTAATCAAGAAGAGAATGAAGTAGGGGAGCCAACTGTTGAAGAGGAGGAAACAATAGAAGAGCTGCCGGCACCAGGCGAGGATGAGCTTAATAATCAGGTTATACCAGGAACTGAAGATATATTAGAAGAACAAAATAGTGAACTGCCATCATTACCTCAATAGAAGATCACATATACAACAAGATTAAAATTTATCCCACCAATGGAAACCATTAAAGAAGAATATCCCTATTATAGCAGCTAGTAAACCTAAACCTAAACATATTCCCAGGATAAGGGCAATAATTGTTGTTTCACTCATTTAATCACCTCAATATCCTATTTCTAATTTCTATATTAGCATGTATTTTTCCAGCAAGCTAACCGTATTTAAAGATTTAAATCACAGAAAAACAGGTTTTTTGGCACTGCTCACCATATACTTTTTCTCAGTCATAATATAAAAACATTACCAAACTGAACTGGGCATTTTAGTTCCACATTTTTCTTCTAGGATAATTGGAACCCTTACTACCTCAACTTGCTTAATATAGTGTAGGAGAGGTGAAGGTAAAATGTATATATTTGATTCTGGCATACAGGAAGTTTATACCCAGTCATTATCCCCTGAACCCTGGTCCCCGCCAGGAGTATCCCTGTTGGCAGCACGTCGTATGTGGAGTACGGCCAAGGGAGAAGGAGTAGTGGTAGCAGTAATAGATACAGGAGTTGATTATCAGCATAATGACTTGGCATCCAATATAGTTGGAGGAAAAAGTTTTGTCAGCAGTGAAAAAGATTACATGGATAATAATGGGCATGGTACTCATGTTGCTGGTACTATTGCTGCCAATGGTAAAATCCTTGGGGTTGCCCCCAATGCCAAAATTCTGGCGGTAAAGGTTCTAAACAAGGACGGGATGGGATCTTATAGTGATATTATCCAGGGTATTTCCTGGGCACGGCAGTGGCAAGGTGATAAAGGAGAGCGGGTAAATATAATTAATATGAGTCTGGGTGGCCCATTACCCAATCAATCTCTACACCGTGAACTAGCCAAAGTTGCAGCTGATGGTATTATGGTGGTATGTGCTGCTGGTAATTCCGGGGACGGTAAGGATAATACCAGAGAAATATCCTACCCCGCTTACTATTCTGAATGCTTAGCTGTCGGAGCAGTAGACCTTGATACTCGAGCAGCAAATTTTAGTAACTCCAATGATAAAATTGATGTTGTTGCTCCAGGTGTTGATACTTACTCTACATACCCGAAGAACAGGTATGTAAAGCTATCAGGTACATCTATGGCGGCCCCCCATGTATCTGGCGCATTAGCCTTAATATATTCACGTTATTACATGCGATTTAAAAGGTATCCTACCCTGGATTATGTTAGAGATTATTTGCATTACCAGGCAATAGATTTAGGAAAGATTGGATTTGATAATCTATATGGTTATGGGTTATTTAGCTTTAATATTGATGGCGGAAAGGCTATTAAACTTATAATAGGAAGTCGTAACTATTATATTAACGGCCAGCTTAATAAATTAGGGCAAGAGCCTTTTTGGGAAAATGGTTCAGCTTGTATTTCAGTCGAGGAGCTTTGTAATCTATTGAGTTGTGATAGTAATATTTTGCTTGCCAATAGTAATTCCGATAGTCCCGAAGGGCAATTGGAGATCTGGAGTTAAAGGATTAATAGCTAAGGCTTTAAATTAATAAAATTTCATTTAGACCCTTGAGTCGTTAAGCGATATCAAGGTTATTTTTTTATGCTTCTTTTCCAGTATTCGTGGGGTCTAAAGCATTACCAGTCGAGGCCGTCTGTTTTCTTACAGAATATCTTAACTGGTCTATTAAATATATTGCCAAGATATAATGTAATAAGAAAAAAACTCCACTATCCTAATTAGGATAGTGGAGCTGTGTAATGATTGTAATTTAATTACAACTCATTCAATGTTGTAATAAGGAACATCTAATTAATAAACAAAAAACATTGAAAAAAAGGAAATTACTGTTTGGCTAGCGAATAAATAGTAAAGGCCTAAACAATGTTAGAAAGACCAAAAAAAGGGGGATGAGTTTATGACCAAAGAACTTCACATCTTTGCGGTATCTGATTCTGTGGGCGAAACGGCTGAAAAGATTGCGGTGGCTTCTGTTTTACAGTTTAAATTGGAACGGAGAATAACCAGGTTTTCCCGGGTAACCAAGCGTGAACAGGTAGATGAAATTATAGAAAAAGCGATTAAGGATGATGCGTTAATAATTTATACTATCGTTATCCCTGGATTATCTAATTACTTAGATCAGAAGGCCCAAGAGAAAAATGTTATAGCTGTTAATGTAATGTTACCCCTTTTCGCTGCTATCGAAGTTAAAACAGGCTTAAAGCCCGAGAATATTGCTGGATTGACACATACTGTAGATGATCACTACTTTAATCGGATGAAGGCTATAGAATATACTATTGAACATGATAATGGGCAAAATCTGGACACTATAGACCAAGCCGATTTAATAATATTAGGATTACCTCGTACTTCCAAAACCCCATTATCAATGCACCTGGCTAATCTGGGAATTAAGGTCGCAAATTTCCCGATTTTACTGGAAACTAATATACCTGAAGAAATAATGAGGGTAAAGGGTAAAATCCCAATGGTGGGATTGACCTGCGATATCGACACATTAATGGAACTACGGCGGGAAAGACTAAGAAGCTTTGATATACCTAAGGATATTGAAACCTTGGATGAAATGGTAGCAGAGGAACTCGAAAATGCTTATCGTATATATGCCAAATTAAAATGCCTCGTAATAGATGTTACCCTGGCAAATATAGGAGAAATAGGAAATACTATTACCCATAAATTTAACTTACCCTTAAAGGTAACCCACTATCGTTTTTAGTACATATAATTTAAATGAAATAAACAGGGGTGTGATCCCCTGTTTTGCTATATTATTATATATAGCGAGGATTAGTTAATGTTTTATGTATATATATTACTATGTGCTGATCAGAGTTTATATACAGGTTATACAACTGATATAAATAAGCGGGTTGTGAAGCATAATTTAGGTAAGGCAAGTAAATATACCCGTAGTCGGCTGCCAGTTAAGTGTGTATATGTAGAAGAATATGAAACCAAAAGTGATGCTTTAAAACGTGAGCGTGAGATTAAAAAACTATCCCATAAACTTAAGCAGGATATTATCCAAGGTTATCTTTAATAAGAGTGTAGTTATATTTACATAAAACCTCAGGTTACGGCAAGAATAAGAATAAAGAATTGCAAAGGGGTTTTTATGTTTATGGATATAAGAAAGGGAGATATTATTAGCAAAAAGCAGTTTCTGGAACAAGGGATTTATGCCAAAGAAGAGTATGAAGGGCTTATAGTCTGTTCTGACGAAAAGCATAAGCAATTTAATCTAGGAATACAACTGGATGAGGAACGGATACTAGTAGTTGACCATGCTCGGGAAGGTGAAGTCGAACAGAAACTAAGCAATTGGGTGCCCCAGATACAAGAGATTCAAAGAAGATACGGTGTTACCAATGATTCACAAAACTATTCGAATAGTTAGAAGGCTTTACTAGTAAAAGGTTTATTAAGCCAGACAACATGATAGATTTGCTGCTACCATGAGCTAATGCCCTTGAATTTGTTATTACTTTAGGGTAAAATACTTATTGCGTGTCGGGATGTGGCTCAGTTTGGTAGAGCGCCTGGTTCGGGACCAGGAGGCCGCAGGTTCAAATCCTGTCATCCCGACCATGTTAACTACCATCTATTGATAAAAGAATTTTATCGGTGGGTGGTTTTTGTTTTGCCTGGTGACAAGGGGACGGTTCTCTTGTCAGTTATCTTGCAATCAGTTGCTGACACGAGAACCGTCCCCTTGTCACTTTGTTATTTTATATCTTTTTCCCAATATAAAATGCATATCCATAATACTGTTTGTATTTTGAATACAAGTCTGCCTCACGTCTCATAAATGCAATCATATCCTCGACGGTTTTATTTCCCGCATGTTTTTTCAAGAATTCCTCTTGCCTTGCTTTTTGCGGAATAAAATAATTGTCTATCCAACAATTTTCAGGCAGTGTAAATGTGGCAACAGGAATATAACCTGTTTTTTGCATGATGGAAATATTATGCCCTATGGTGCCCATTTCAGGAACTGCGTCCATCCACCACTTCTCAATCTCAGCGGGGCGTTTATCAGTAAACCATGACTCATATGATACGGCAACATAACCATCTTTTTTGAGGAACTCTTTCCAGTGATTCAAGCCTTTTTCAAAACCTATATTGGCAATAGCCCCTTCAGACCATATAAGATCAAATTCGTCATTCTGAAACGGCAAATTATCCATTGAACCGACAATGCCTTTTACCCTGTTCTGCAAACCAAGCATTTCGGCTGTTGCGTTAAGTTTATCAATTGAGCCGGCGTAAAGGTCGAGGGCGATGATAGTTGCTTCTGTATTTTGTGCCAGAACCATTGTTTGAAAGCCTGTGCCGCAGCCTAAATCGGCAATTTTTGCTTTGTTTGGAAGATTTCCGATAAAACCTAGTGCCCTGATGGTTTCTTCGGGGCTGCCAGGGCCCTGCCGTTCAAGCTCTGTAAAAAATTCATTGATGAGGGCAAAATCAAATTCGTGGATTGTTATGTCTTCCATTGTTCATACTCCTTATCTTGTAATTATACTTTTTGGTTTTACTCCTTTTGTTTCCGTGGGGAGGCGTTCTTTTCTATAAACCGCTCAATGTGCCTCGCTAATAGCTTAGCGGCCTCTTTCTTATCAGGCATTGTATCTGAAATGCTTACCAACAAATAAAACGGCGCGTAAAACTCAAGCGCAAGCTGTTTCGGGTTGCTTTTGTTCCAAATGCCTTGTTCCATCATTTCACGGAATAGATCTTCCATATAACTGACTGGTCCGCTTACAAGGCATTTTTGATAAAGTTCCATTATTCCCGGATTTCTGTATTGTTCCAAAATCAACATTCTTCGAAAATTACTGGCAAATTCGTCCTTCGTCCAGAAATGAAACTGCGCCTCGATGAAAACCTTGATTTTATTCACAGCAGTATTGCGGTAGGCCGACGGTGATTTATCAAATGTTTCCTCCGGCACTTCATACTTTTTTGCTCTTTCAGCATCTATCTGATACATACGCTCCACAATGCTGTCAAATATATCCCGCTTGCACTTATAGTGCTTGTATAAAGCCCCTTTTGTCATGCCAAGCTCCCCGGCAATATCGCTGACCGAAGTGGCCTCATATCCATCCCGCGCAAATAAACGAAGCGCAGTATGCAGAATGTTTTCTTTAGTGTCGGCCATCAAAATCCTCCCCATACAGTAAACCGCCGTTCACCATTATTATAGTCAACGAGCGTTTACTTATCAACAGGTTTAATGGTTGCCATATTGTAAACTTTCATAGCAATCAGTGCAATTATTTTTGTCTCAACCAGGTAACCATTTAGTCCCCGATAATTTTGTTTATCATCTTTAGAAAGAACTGCAATTACTTTCCGTTCATTGACTATCTTGCCGCTGGTTGTGCCGCCGAAGAAGAAACTGTATGCGCTGCCAAACAAACTGTTATTATGACTGGCTCGGGGTTTTATTAATCAAGATAGAATGGTAATTTTCATCAAACGCTCCTCCTGAAAATGGGCATGAAAAAAGCACCGTCTTTGCGATGCTTATAATGCCCATAATATAAAGAGTTTTTCGTTAGTTTCTCTCTTCCTGCGCAACATCCCCAAAGAGGATGCTCATAAAGTCTCGCCTGCCAAAAAGCACTCTATCCACATATACTGTATCATCTTCATGGCGATAAAAAATTGTATATTGCCCGCACACAAGGAAACGATAGCCGGTCTCAAAATCAATAATAGATGACAACGGTGCGCCCATCAGGGGGAACTTTGCAAGCTCTCGGATCCGTTTGATGACTATGGACAGCACGTTATTTGCCGCTGTGGTATTACATAGTTCCTCTGATATATATTCTTTTATCTCCAGCAAATCTTTTTGTGCTTTAGAGGAGATTTTAATACTAAACATTTGTTACTCCCAGGGATGCTTCCAGTTCGTCAACGCTTAACCATCCATGTTCGCGCCCTTCCTTTTCGCCTCTGGCCAGTTCTGCGAGCAATTTTAAGGTTGCCTGCATCTTTTCATATTCTTGTATATCCATAACCACATAGCGGCCACGGCCATTTTTGGTCAAAAAGACGGGCGAACCCATCTCTATGTTTCGCAGCACTTCGTTATAATTTCTTAAATCAGATATAGGTTTGATGTTGGGCATAACCTTTCCCCCTTCCATATTGCTGTTATTATTGTAGCAAAATTACTCGTAAAATACAACAGCAAACTAAAAGGTTTAGTTTAGTGCATCTAGCGTCTTGCTTCCTGCTTGGCATGCTTCTCGCAGAACCCACTGTCGGACAGCTGCAGGGACGCTTGGGTTTCCTAGGCAAAAGGCAAATCTATGGATAAGATTTTGAGAAGTTGAATTTTTGCTTTCTGGGTGCTAAAGACTAGGAAGGGGGCAAATGCTCAACGATTTGTCTAATGTCAAACGATTATGATTTTAGGAGTGTGCATTTATATCCTTTTATAGTAGGGTAGACATTATGGAAAATTTGAAAAACCAATAAACAGCAGGTATAACTGCCCTCAAACCATTTCGAATTTTGTAGTAAACCTCAAAGCTGATGTAGAGTAAGAGCATCGCTTGGGGGTTTTATTTTATAGTAAAAAGGAGAATTACCCAGAGAGAAGACAAGAGAGAAAAGGATTCTGGAACTAATAAAGAATTAGATCACCATTAAAAATATCTTATTATGTTCCTAGAGCGGTGTGGACAACTTCAATGGGTAATTAAAAAGTTTTCCACTTGACCCAATGAGGCAGTCCTGTTATTGTTAATAACAATAGAATATTAGTTTAGTTAAGATGAGATGAGTTTAGATTAGTTTAGTTGAGACGAGCAGAGCGTGGTCTTGGAAATGAGACAGCCTGGCTTTTCGTCAGGCTGTTTTTTTGTATTTTTTTGGTTCCTAATACGGGAATAACCAAGAGTATGTATAAATGAAAGGGATGAGAAACCTGGCAGCCATATCTTATAAGAGCATTCACCGTCCACAACCAGGGCGGCGATGGCGTCATTGTGGTGAAATATAAAGTACTGGAAGGAGGATAATAAAATGTCTCAAGGCAGATTCGGAATTTACGGCGGTCAGTATATACCAGAAACGCTGATGAATGCCGTAATCGAACTTGAAAAAGCATATAACTTTTATAAAAATGATGCTCAGTTTAATGCAGAACTAACAGAACTTCTCAACAACTACGCACGAAGGCCGTCCCTCCTTTATTCGGCAGAGAAAATGACTAAAGCTCTGGGCGGGGCCAAGATTTATCTCAAGCGTGAAGATTTGAATCACACCGGCTCACACAAAATCAATAACGTACTTGGCCAGGTGCTTCTGGCGAAAAAAATGGGCAAGACCCGTATTATTGCCGAGACTGGAGCTGGGCAGCACGGCGTAGCCACTGCTACCGCAGCAGCGCTTATGGGCATGGAATGCCAAATCTTTATGGGTGAAGAAGATACAAAACGGCAAGCGCTGAATGTTTACAAGATGCGGCTTCTCGGGGCAAAGGTGCATCCAGTCACATCAGGAACGGCAACCTTGAAGGATGCTGTCTCCGAGACTATGCGGGAATGGACAAACCGTATTGCCGACACTCATTACGTTCTCGGTTCAGTTATGGGCCCGCATCCGTTTCCCACCATCGTCAGGGATTTTCAGGCGGTCATTTCCAAAGAAATAAAAAAACAGATATTGGAAAAAGAGGGCCGCCTTCCTGATGCGGTGCTTGCCTGTGTAGGTGGGGGTTCCAATGCCATCGGTGCGTTCTATCATTTTATTGAAGACAAATCAGTACAGCTTATTGGCTGTGAGGCAGCTGGCAGAGGCGTTGATACCTTTGACACGGCGGCAACTATTACTATTGGTAAATTAGGGATCTTTCACGGCATGAAATCCTACTTTTGCCAGGACGAATACGGGCAGATTGCACCGGTTTATTCTATTTCTGCGGGCCTTGACTACCCGGGAATTGGGCCGGAGCATGCCCATTTACACGATATGGGTCGGGCACAGTATGTAGCAATTACTGATGAAGAGGCAGTGCTTGCTTTTGAGTATCTTTCCCGTACCGAAGGCATTATTCCTGCCATTGAGAGTGCCCATGCTGTTGCTTATGCAATGAAATTGGCGCCCGGAATGGGTAAGGACAAAATCATAGTTATTAATATATCCGGACGCGGTGACAAAGACTGTGTTGCTATTGCGCGTTACAGAGGGGAGGATATATCCGAATGAGCAACATAAAGAAGGTATTTGACCATGGGAAAGCGTTCATTGCCTTTATCACCTGTGGGGATCCGGATTTGGATACCACTGAAAAACTAATAAAAACTATTGCTGATTCCGGTGGGGATTTAATCGAACTTGGCATCCCATTTTCCGACCCAATCGCCGAAGGGCCAGTAATTCAGGGAGCAAATCTGCGGGCTCTTTCCGGCGGCGTGACTACGGACAAAATATTTGATATGGTATGCCGAGTGAGGGAAACCGTTAAAATCCCTATGGTATTCATGACCTATGCCAATGTGGTGTTCTCATATGGAACGGAGCGTTTTTTGAAAACTGCTACCGAAATCGGTATTGATGGATTAATACTCCCGGACGTTCCTTTCGAGGAAAAGGAGGATTTTGCGCCAGCCTGCAAGATGTATGGGTTGGATCTTATTTCCTTTGTTGCGCCCACCTCAAATGAGCGTATCTCAATGATTGCCAAGAAAGCGGAAGGCTTTGTTTACTGTGTATCTTCTTTGGGTGTTACCGGGATGAGAAACAAAATCACCTCTGATGTTAGCACAATGGTTAAGCTTGTCCGTGAATCTACCGATATCCCAGTGGCAATAGGATTTGGTATATCAACTCCCGAGCAGGCGGCGGAATTGGCTGGTAAAGCCGATGGCGTGATTGTTGGCTCAGCAATAGTCAAACTTATCAAGCAATATGGCAGAGACGCACTGCCCTATGTTTCGGAATATACCGCAATAATGAAATCAGCAATTAATAAATTAAACTAAAATTGGAGGATATAAAATGTATAAAGATATTATGACCAAAATAACCACCAGGATGGAGCTATCGGAACAGGAAATTTTTGAGTTGATCGGCGCTATCAATAATAACGAGGTTACAGATGTACAAATTGCAGGCTTCCAGGTTGCCCTGTTGATGAAGGGTGCATCTCTTGCGGAAATCGCAGCAATAGCCAAGGCCATGCGCCAGAACTGCGTACCGCTGAAGCCGAAGGTAAAGGCTGAGCTGATGGACACCTGTGGTACCGGAGGAGGGCTCAGCACTTTCAATATTTCCACTGCCACTGCACTAGTTGCTGCTGCTGCCGGAATCCCCATTGCCAAGCACGGCAGCCGCTCTATTTCAAGTTTATCCGGCAGTGCAGACGTACTGGAAGCACTGGGAGTAAATATCAACCTCAGCCCGGTACAGGCAGAAAAGTTGATCGAGGCAATTGGGATAGCATTTATCTATGCCCCTTTATTTCATCCGGTCATGGGTAAGGTTCTTCCACCTGAAACCGAACTTGGCATCAAGACCATTTTCTACACAATAATCGGGCCATTGATCAACCCCGCCTTTGCACCGCGTCATCTGTTAGGTGTGTTCAAGCCGGAACTTTTGGACACGGTCACCTATGTTGCTAAAGAGCTCGGCTACACCAATGCTATGTTTGTCCATGGCATCGACGGCCTTGATGAAATATCCCTACTCGGTACCACGAAAATCAATGAGTTGAAAAACGGCGAAGTCAGAAGTTACGAAATCTGTCCAGAGGACTTTGGTCTCAAGCGCTGTACTCTGGAGGAAATTAAGACAGGTACACCGGAAGAAAATGCCGCGACCATAACAGGTGTTTTTACAGGTGAAATCAACGGCCCGCGCAGGGATGCAATCATATTTAATGCTGCTGGTGCGCTCGTTGTAGGCAGCAAATCTGAAAATTTTACAGAAGGGATTGCTTTAGCCTCAAGCATCATTGACAATGGCTTGGCTTTAAATAAGCTGGAACAACTCAGAATATTGTCCAACGAAGTTGCAGGTGGTAAAGTATGCTAGGGTTTGGCCAAAGCTTACAACAGAATAAAGCTAGCGGACTAATCCCTGTTATCCCAGATATTAAGCTTATATCACCTAAAGAAGGTAATTTGTTTCAGGATATAAACCCAATAAATACAGCAATTCTAATGGAAAGGCTCGGTGCACCGGCCATCTCTGTTGTTACGGAACAGAAATATTTTGGCGGCTCTATGAAGCTTCTGGAGGATGTGACATCTGCCGTGTCGGTTCCGGTTCTGCGCAAAGATTTTATCATAGACGAAAATGATCTATACAGGACAAAGGAGTGTGGCGCGACAGCGATACTGTTAATATGTGGCTGTTTGTCCGCCGCAAGACTGAAAAAGTTGTATGATGCAGCTATGTGCCTTTCATTGGAGCCGTTGATTGAGGTGCACACCCAGGCGGAATTAACCCTTGCCAGCAGCTTGGGGGCAAAGCTTATTGGTATAAATAACCGGGATATCCTCACTCTTGAGAAGGATGATGGTTCTGTTTCCCGGACTCAGGAGCTGGCAATGTTTATGCCGAAGGACGCTTTTTTTATCAGCGAAAGCGGTATCACAACACCGGAGCAGGCAAAGGCGGCAATCCAGGCTGGTGCCGGGGCGGTGCTTGTGGGGACGGCAATTTGGAAATCCAGGAATATATGTAAGTTCTATCAGGCTATGTGTCGTGGGGAAAGTGAAAAAAATGATTAAGACAGCAGTAAAAATCTGTGGACTAAAACGGGTAAATGATATCAGGCTCTGCTATGAACTTGGCGTTGATATGGTCGGCTTTGTCACAGAGTATCCGTTGCCAGTACCCTGGAATCTTACGCCAGAAGAAACAAAAACTCTGCTGGAGGAGGTACAGGCTCCGGTAAAAAGCTGTATCGTAACTGGAGGAACCTGTGATAAAATTATAGCCCTCGCGGAAAGTTTACGCCCTGACTATATACAGCTTCATTACAATGAAACATTGGTTGATACCAATTATATCGTCAGGGCGTTACGCCCATTGCATATTGGAGTAATAAAGACACTACCTTTATCACCGTATGAGCGCCTAGCTCAGTTCGGCACGGCAGATATCCAAGATTGTATAGAACTTCTAAACTCTACGGGGATTTTCGCTATTCTGGCAGATACGCGTGCTCCATCTAATGCAGCTGGAAACGGAATTCCTGTCGATGTTGTCTTGTACCGGCAGATAAAAAGATGCGCCCAAAAGCCAGTCATTCTTGCCGGTGGTATCAAACCTGAAAACTTAACCCAATTGCTTTCTCGAGCACAGCCGGATATCATTGACATTATGACTGGAGTGGAGAACTCTCCCGGTGTAAAAGACAGGGAGAAACTAGCTTTTATTATAAAACATATTCGCTAACTAAAAATATCGGAAATGATATAACAAGAATAGACTCTATATAAACCTCCAAAGGTTTATTTTAATAAATTTAATTATAGGTCTATATCATAGCCATACTTGTCAAGTGGTGCCAAGTTTTTAAAGCTATACTCTACACTTGTGTTACCATTATTTGCCGAGGTGTTTTTGGCGATAGGTTACCAAGAAGGCTTCAAGACGAGATAGGCAATGCACAAAAAAAAACCTAAGTGAAGGCAGTACATTATTGATGATAACCCCCCGTTATCTGACTGTGAATTTTCCAGCTCCTCCGCCTTCACCAAGTATTATTTCAAATTTTTGATGAAGTTTTTTTTAGATTGGCATTTTTTCCACTAACATGATTGCAATAAGTAAACCATAGATAGTCAATGTTTCAACAAAGGCTAAAGAGATGAACAGAAGTTTTTTTATTTCTTCACGTACTGCTGGTAGTTTGGCGATTGATTCGAAAGATTTGCCACCAAGTATACCCATACCAATACCACCGCCAATACCAGCTAGTGATACTGCTATGCCAGCTCCTATTGCTATAAGTTCCATATTTTCACCACCTTTGCCTGCAATTTAGTAATTACTAGTAACTAACCAATTTTAGCTGCCTATTATAAAAGCAACTATATAACTAGCTGTATAGATAGATAGATTGCCTGGATGCTACCTGCATGATTAAGCAAGATATTCGAGATTTCTACATTGAAATATTCAAAAAGAGATCATATATTCGGGAATCGAACAAATCCGACTGTTTTTATAATTTGTTATTTTTTAATATAAATCTCATATATATTGTCATTAAACCTCTATAATTAATAAATTTGTACATTAGAATTGTGCGTATACGGCGATACTATAGAGATGATAATTTAGTAGGTTTATTAATAATTTTAAAAGAGGATCGATGCGAGGATAGAACCTGATGATAAGAATTTTTTTGGCGTTAATGCTCCCGGGGTTTAGTTTATCTTTTTAGGCTATTGATATTGGAATATGCGGTGAATGATTTTGGGTTGTTTATTAGTTGAGATAATTCTAAAGGTTTTACAACTGGAACGTCTTTTTTTCTGTCATACATACTATATGCCACTTTCCATCTTATACTTTCATCTGCTCTTTTTTTCTGAAGGAACATTTTCATTTGTTCATGTCGCTGTCGAGCTATTTTTTCTGCAATTATAGTTGCTATGTATAACGCTACATACAATCCACCTTTGAATACATAGTAAAGAAAAACATAAAATAAAAACACCTTTTGTAATTCAGTCATTTCTTAACCCCCCTCCCCCCATTTACATTTTCAACCCTCCATTTCTTGCTCCCGCAATTATTACTATGAATCCAGGTAAATTTTCTTAAAAACATATACAAAACTTATCATTCCAGATATTAATGAAACCATAATACCAAGTGCCAAGAGTAAGGCTTTCAGCTGGTTCCCTCCTTTCGCTCCTTACCTTTGAAACATAGCAGTATAACATGTTATTACCATACTATATTGAATAGGCATCATTAATGTTACACTGTGCTATACTGTATGTTGGCCAAGCCAAAAATATTCAGGCTTATATATAGTTTATAACTCATATATCCGGTAATCAATACCAATATTATTTTTAAAGAGGGGGAAATAACCTAAAGAAAGTACTGAAAGTCGAGCGCTGAAAAAGAATATTTCAAGCCTAACCCTCAAGTAAATAAAAATTAATAAGAAGCAGGGAACAAATAAATATTGCGGTTGAAATGGTGGTGTTTTCTCCAAAAAAGTGCGCGCCCGGCTTGGTATTTATAGTTATCCAGGTTAAAAAGACTTTCAAAAGGATCACTGATTCCTATTTTAAGGTCATATCAAAACTATCGGTTAAGTTATTTCCTTTGCTTTGTACAAGTTCAGGGAGAGAATGTTGAGTATCAATATCAGTAAATAAGACATAAAGTTTTCCCTCTAGTACAGTTCCGTAAACTTTACTGCCATCGATTAAAAAGCTTTTAAAGTAATGTAGAGTTGTGTTTACTCGCTCATCACCACGATTATTCATCACAGGGCATTCGCATCAATTCAGTGGCCCCGGGAGCTATCGATACCCCCATGCTGCAGGAAGCCCTGATCAAATTTAACTTACCCCAAACAGCTGAGCATGTTGAGCCGATTCGCCCAAGCCAGCGAAGTTGCCCAAGGTAATCTATGGCTGGTTTTAGATTTATCTTCCTATGTAACCGGGACAGTTCTATGTATAGATGGTGGCTATACTGCCATGTAATAGAACCCGGGGTCAGTCAAGTCTGACCCCGTATATCATTTACTTTTTATTGAATGGCTTCCTTTTGGATTTTTTGGTTAGTGACTGTTCCTCGAGCTTGCGAAGATCTAAGTCTTCATAAGCAGCAGCATCAGTAACATTGGACGTATCATTAGCTAATTTATGGGCATCATTCTCTCTCTTCTTCAAAATTAATCCTCCTTTCAGTCTGTACGATAAATTCCTCATATTTATTTTGTCTTAATTTCTATTTTTAAAAACAAGTAATAAATGGGGTCATACTTGAAATATTCACTTTTATTAATTTTTGTTCCTAAACTGCCAGGTAACAAATATTGCTTTGTAAGTCGTCACTAAAATAAAATTAGTTTCATTTAAGAGTGTTGTAAATAAACAGCAATTTAAATAATAAAGCTTAAAAAACTAAATATTTTGATATATTTAGTGCGAATGTCAACCAAAAAGTGAACCACTGTGCTGATTAAAAACTGAGCCACTAATGCTAGTTTAAAAGTGAGCCACTTTGCTCACTATCTGGCTTTGATACAACTTCATAGTTGAGTTATCTTG
>JBMNOV010000105.1:0-3968 GCA_050943255.1 Syntrophomonadaceae bacterium | reverse complement strand
AATTTATCTATTATTATGACATATTATTCTATTATAGCAACCTGGTTTAGTAAAACTTACTAGTTTTGAAACCTCTTGACCAAAAAGGTATATAATTTCCTTGGTGATCTAATAAAGAAATTAGTAGTCGTAAGAAATTAACTATGCTCAGAAGGCTTGCGAATGTCTGGAAAGAGATAATTACCTTTAGCGGGAAATAAATAAGAAGGTGCTTTACGTCAGCCGAAAAGGTTACCTTCGTTTGGGTAATGTTATTGGGCTTTAATGTATAAAGGATCGCCTATTCAGGGAGGAATAAAAGAACTTCATAATCTATCATGGTTTACAGCTAGTTAATATACGTTTGAAGGAATTGTACCAATATATGTCGAAGTTTAAGAACAAGCTAAAAAGATTTTTAAGTTTCTAAAAAGGGATTGGCAACACCGTAGAGAACCTCAGCATGCGACCACCCACGGGCTTTCTACCAGAAGGTTGCTGAAAATTGTTAAGCAAAAAGAATTGGAGTGATTTTTATGAAACACAAATTATCACCGTTACCTTATGCCATTGATGCTCTTGAACCTATTATATCGAAAGAAACCATCGAATATCATTACGGAAAACACCATCAAACATATGTAAATAATCTAAATAAGTTAGTTGCAGGAACTGAATTTGAGGATATGGATTTAGCGGACATTATCATAAAATCATCAGGTGGAATATTTAACAATGCTGCCCAAATATTTAACCACTCATTCTATTGGGAATGTTTAAGTCCCGATGGTGGCAAAGAACCAACTGGTAAGTTAGTTCATCTGATTGACAATAATTTCGGTTCTTTTGCTTCCTTCAAAGAAATATTTACCGCGACGGCTACAGCTACCTTTGGTTCCGGTTGGACCTGGTTAGTTAAAAATACTGACGGCAGTTTAAGTGTTCAAAGCACGCAAAATGCTGCTACCCCTATTAAAGAAGGCAAAATCCCTTTGCTAACATGCGATGTTTGGGAACACGCCTACTATATAGACTATCGCAATGACAGAGCTTCTTATGTCGAGAAATTCTGGGATATAGTTAACTGGGATTTTGTATCCGCCAATCTGGAAAAATAGAGGAGAACGCATAGACAAATCCTAATGTCCGACGCTTTTGTAAAAAAAATTCACATATGCCTTGCTTGTGATTGATTTACTCATGGCCTTTCTATATGGGGTACAAAACAATCGTAGCATCATTTATTAATTACACGGTGCAGTTTGTTAAGTTTGTTATTTAGGGAGAATTGAACTAGTTCTCCCTGCCCCTTTCGGCCACTATGTCCGTCAGTTTTGGACATTTAACACTGTCTATTACTGGACATTATGGAGTGGTAGTAACAACACTATTACCCCATTAATGACTTTACAACATTCGCTGTGCAATATATATTACTCCATAATTCAGTTTATGATGTGTCACTTACTTTATACTGGTTGAAATTGTTCCTTGCTAGCACCACAAATGGGACATACCCAATCTTCCGGAATATCCTCAAAGGTCGTACCCGGAGCAATCTCTGACTCTGGATCTCCAACTGCAGGGTCATACACATA
This sequence comes from Syntrophomonadaceae bacterium, assembly GCA_050943255.1. GTDB lineage: Bacteria > Bacillota > Syntrophomonadia > Syntrophomonadales > Syntrophomonadaceae > UBA4844. Next base: position 2,391 of record JBMNOV010000105.1, on the reverse strand, counting down.
TCCGCATAATAAGCACTCATATTTTTGCATTTTATTGTCTTCCCCTTTTCCCTCTTCCGTGGTTTGTCCCAAAGTATTAGTTATTGGTGCTGGTGAAGGAGCAGTACCCCTTTTGATTTGTTGATAATAAGCATAGGTTAACGGTTCTTCATTACTTAGAACTTCAGCATTAATAACTTTACCGATAAAAAGGGTATGGGTTTCAACATCAATACTGTTAATTACTTGACACTCTAAAGAGCCTACAGTATATTCTAATAGTATGGGAGCACCAGTCTCCCCTTTTTTGAAGGAAACATTTTCAAATTTATTATGATTTCTTCCGGATTTAAAGCCAAAATTACCAATAAAGTCAAGGGGCGTTGAAGAGGGTAAAATAGATGCTGAGAAAACCTTACTGTCGTTTATATATTCGTGAGTAAGATTATTTTTATTAATGCCTATGGCTACCGTAGCAGGATCAGATGAAATCTGAAACATCGTATTTGCAATTTGCCCATTGATCCTTCCGTCTTTAACCGAACTAATAACGTATAAACCGTAACTAATTTTGTACAATAACTTCGGATCCATTTTCATTCTCCTTTGCTTTTATCCTGTTTAATTACCGCAATTATCCCTACTTATTTAATACTAAGTGTCTTTCGAACAATAAATAGAGACTTCTGTAGTAGTAAATTATAACCATTTGCGGATAGGAAATGGTTATACCTTCCTCGTCAAAGTGCTGCTTGACCTTTCTTAATCAGGATATCTATCAAGCCTCATCCTATATTAGTATTTGATAAATTTATTCCCCGGAACACCACAAATACTGCATTTTTCTGGAACAAATTTTTCAATATTTCCACATACCGGGCAGAGATAGTAGAAAACCTCTTCAGTCTGATCAAGTTTTTCTAATGCTTCCTGATAAAGTTTTGCATGAACCTCTTCCGCTTTCATCGCAAAAGTAAAAATCCTAAGTGCAGCTTTATTTCCAGCAGTTTCGGCTTCCTTTGTAAATGGAGGGTAAATCTCTTTATACTCATAGGTTTCGCCTGCTATGGCATCTTTAAGGTTGTCCGCAGTTGAGCCAATTTTACCTGCAATCTCAAATTGTTTCAAGGCATGTATGGTTTCAGCATCAGCTGCGGCCCTGAACAATTTAGCAGCATTGAGCTTCCCTTCTTTTTCAGCTTTTTCAGCATAAGTCAAATACTTTCTGTTAGCCTGCGATTCTCCGGCAAACGCTTCCATCAGGTTGTCAAGGATTTTGTTTTCATTCATTGGCTTTTCCTCCTCCTTTTCATTTAAATAAAACTTTTATTAGTTTTTAAACTGTTTCTCTAGAGAAGCCTTCTGGATTTTGATCATATCGTGTCTGGTTTTATCAGCTTATATTGTAATTAAACTTGCCTAACCTAATCCTACCAAAATTCGCAAAATGTTAAAAGAAAATCTTTTGATAAAGAGTATTTATGGGTTGATGGTTTTATTTTGCCCTCTTGAAACGATGGATTTACGCTAGTTTAGATATTGTTTGTCAAGTTGTAGTTGGTCTTATTTAGTTTTGATACACCTGCCTCCAGGAGTGAAATATCCAGCATATCGTTTACAAGCGAGGTCAGACGCTTGGTTTCCTCCATAATAATTTGACTTTGCTCAGGTGTGACTTCTTCGGGAAAATCGTGCATCATCTCTGCATAGCTGTAAATGAAAGCAAGGGGTGTTCGCAAATCTTGCGATATATTCGCTATAAGCTCACGGCGCAATCGTTCTACCTTGGATAGCTCTGTAGCAGCGGTATTTAAGGTGTCGGACAATTCTTTAATCTCCAAATATCCCTTGCCCTTGAATTCAGCCTCGTAATTACCCTTTGCCAATGCTTTTGCGCTCTGATTATCTGCTCAATAGGTTTGGAAATGTGCTTTGATATGATGATGGCAAGCATAGTTGCCAGAAGCATCATAATCCCCGTTATAATAAAAAGCTGCATTTGCAGAGTAGATACTGTGGCATCGACCGGAGTTATGATGGCATAAAAGGTAAGCGAAATCTCACTGCCATCCTCAATATTGTTTTTGCATATACCTGTCCCCAATTTTGTCCCCAAATCGTATATGAGCATAATATAACAAAAAACCGGGGCTTTTATCCCCGGTATATCGCCTGTTATATGGTGGGCCGTATAAGATTCGAACTTATGACTTCTTCCGCGTCAAGGAAGCACTCTCCCTCTGAGTTAACGGCCCATTTGATATTAAATATTATAACCCGGTAATTTGCGAATGTCAACCAAAAAGTGAACCACTGTGCTGATTAAAAACTGAGCCACTAATGCTAGTTTAAAAGTGAGCCACTTTGCTCACTATCTGGCTTTGATACAACTTCATAGTTGAGTTATCTTGG
>JBMNOV010000104.1:0-3969 GCA_050943255.1 Syntrophomonadaceae bacterium | reverse complement strand
CAAATAAGTTTATTCCAAGAGCTACTGTATTTATTGATGCAGATTCAGCTATTGAAGAAGTTGAAAAGCGTATTCTTAGACTTAATGAGAAACTTGTAATGGGATATGGTTTGAATTTTGGTATAACTCATGGTGAATACCTGTATGATGAAAAATCGGACAAGATATATCTCGTAGAAATTGCAGCCAGAGGTGGAGGTGTGTTTATTTCGTCTGATTTAATTCCCCTTGGGTGCGGTGTAGATGCAAACAGATTATTAGTGGAGAATGCTTTGGGTTTAAATACCGCAAATGAACCTATTATTCTAGAATCTGGTGCATCGGCTTATTTTTGTTATCTTCTTCCTGAAGGTAAGATAATTAGCATAGAAAATGCTGAAAAAATTGAGAAAATAGATGGAGTGCATAAAGCGTTTTTTGATAATGTATCGGTTGGCATGGAAATCTCTAACGTTATAGATAAGTCGTCGCGCAAAGGACCTATTTTAGTATATGGCAAAACCAAACAGGATTGCTACGATGTTATTAATAACGTTAAAAAAGTTTTAAGGATTAAAGTCAAAACAGAGAATAATGGAATAAAGGAGATACAATGGGAAGCTCAATAGTGGATAATAATATTCAAGTAACGCGCTCCTCAATGCCAGATTTCGAAGAATACATAGAAGAAATTAGGGATTTATGGAATAGTCGTTGGCTAACTAATATGGGTGCGAAACATAAACAACTGGAAGTAGAGCTGGCCCAGTATTTGGATACCCCTAATGTTACCCTTTTTACAAATGGTCACCTAGCATTGGAGTGTGCAATAGCAGCTTTTAATCTTACTGGCGAGGTTATCACAACTCCGTTTACATTCGCATCGACAACTCATGCCATCGTCAAGAATGGTTTAAAGCCGGTGTTTTGTGATATCAATCAATATAATTATACCATAGATACGGACAAGCTGGAGAGTTTAATTACAGAGAAAACTTCAGCCATTATTCCTGTTCATGTTTACGGGAATATATGCAATGTTAATGAGATTGACAGAATCGCGAAAAAGTATGATCTTAAAGTTATTTACGATGCTGCCCATGCTTTTGGGGTAACAGTTAATGGTGTAGGGGTTGCTAACTTCGGCGATGCTTCCATGTTTAGTTTTCATGCAACAAAAGTATTCCATACTATTGAGGGTGGAGCAGTTACATATAAGGACGAAAATTTATCCAAAAAGCTTAATGGCTTAAAGAATTTCGGTATCACCGGGCCAGAGTCGGTTGACTATGTGGGCGGCAACGCCAAAATGAATGAATTTCAGGCGGCAATGGGAATTTGTAATTTGCGTCATATTGATGATGAGATTGCCAAGCGCAAACTAGTGGTCGAACGATATATAGAGAGGTTAAGTGGTATTAAAGGTATTATATTAACTCCGCCGCAAGAAGGGGTTAGCAGTAACTATGCATATTTCCCAGTGGGATTTGATAGATTTAAGTTAACTCGGGACGAGGTATTTGAAAAGCTGAAAACCAATAATATCCTTGCTCGTAAATATTTTTATCCGTTAACTAATAGTTTTGAGTGTTATAAAAATAGATTTAACGCTGAACTGACACCCGTTGCCAAGTACATAGCTGATAGGATTCTGACACTGCCGCTTTATGCTGATTTGGCTTTGGAGGATGTCGATAAGATTTGCGATATTATCTTAGGTTAAATAATGAGGTATTGACTGGGGAGGAGCAAGATGAAAGGTATTATTTTAGCAGGAGGGAAGGGAACCCGCCTATACCCGATAACACACGCCGTTTCCAAACAACTGTTACCGATATACGATAAACCACTGATTTATTATCCTTTATCGGTTCTCATGTTGGCAGGTATCAAAGAGATTCTTATTATATCAACACCGGAAGACACGCCGGTTTATGAGCGGTTATTGGGAGATGGTTCCAGACTTGGACTGCAATTTTCATATAAGGTACAGGAAACCCCTCGGGGACTTGCCGATGCATTTATCCTGGGTGAAGAATTTATCGGTGATGACAATGTCTGCTTAATTTTGGGCGACAACGTCTTCTATGGGCAGGATCTTACCAGGGTTTTGAATCGTGCTAAAGCTTTAGAAAAGGGTGCGGTAATCTTTGGTTATCCGGTAAAGGATGCACGTTCTTTTGGTGTAGTGGAATTTGATCAGAACCATAAAGTCGTTTCCATTGAAGAAAAACCCCAGCATCCGAAATCTAACTATGCCGTACCAGGACTATATTTTTATGATAATCAAGTGGTGGAGATTGCGAAGGACGTCAAACCTTCTGCACGTGGTGAAATGGAGATTACTGCTGTCAATAATGCCTATTTGGAGAAGGGTGAACTAATAGTAATCCTTCTGGGACGTGGTATGGCCTGGCTCGATACCGGTACTCCGGAGGGAATGCTTAAGGCGGCTCAATATGTGGAAGCGGTTCAGTCAAGGCAAGGTTTTTACATAGCTTGTTTAGAAGAAATTGCCTGGCGGAGAGGATTTATTACTACCGAACAATTTAAAGCACTGGGTGAGAGTTTGAAAATGACTGATTACGGGCAGTATATTTTGTCCTTAGCAAATGAACAGTAACATGCATAGGAACTGGAGAGGATTTTGATAAAATGAAAAATGTTCTTGTAACTGGTGGGGCTGGCTTCATTGGCAGCAATTTTGTGAAATATATGTTGGACAAGTATACTGATTGTAAAATCATCAATGTGGACGCGCTTACATATGCCGGCAATTTGGAGAATTTAAAGGACATAGTGGACAACCCAAACTATATGTTTATTAGAGCAGATATCAGGGACAGAGATAGAATTGATGAGATATTTGCTTCTTATAGTATTGATACAGTTGTCAACTTCGCCGCGGAGTCGCATGTAGATCGGAGTATTGTTGAACCGGAGGTTTTCTTAACAACAAATATTATTGGTACCCAGGTGCTGCTTGATATAGCTAAGAAATATTGGAAGGTTAATCCGGATGATAAATATTGTAAGGAATATAAGACTGGGGTTAAGTTCTTACAGGTTTCAACTGATGAAGTTTATGGTGCACTGGGCGAAACAGGAATGTTTGTGGAGACCATGCCATTATGCCCTAATAGTCCCTACTCCGCATCCAAAGCATCTGCCGATCTGATTGTTAGAGCCTACCATAAGACATTCGGCATGCCGGTGAACATAACTCGATGTAGTAACAACTATGGGCCTTACCAGTTTCCGGAAAAACTAATTCCCCTGATGATTAATAACTGTTTAAATGATAAGGATCTACCTGTTTATGGTGATGGTATGCAGGTAAGAGATTGGCTGCATGTAGCGGATCACTGTTCTGCAATTGATACGGTATTACACAAGGGATTTAATGGGGAGATTTATAATATTGGTGGAAATAATGAAAAAGCTAATATTGAAATCGTCAAGCTTATTATAAAAACACTGGGCAAGTCGGAAAAACTGATTAAATACGTAAAAGACAGACCTGGGCATGATAGAAGATATGCCATTGATAATACTAAGATAACAACTCAATTAGGTTGGAAACCAATGTATACATTTGAGCAAGGCATTAAAGAAACTATTGAATGGTATTTAAATAATACGATATGGATAGAGAATATCGTATCCGGCGATTACAAAAATTACTATGAAAAGATGTATTCCGGTATTGAGCAGGTTGCCGCGACAAAAGAAAAATAAATTTTTATGAACATATAAGTAAGTTGGAAAGGAAGCACTATAATGTTTAAAGATAAAACACTATTAATTACCGGCGGTACTGGTAGCTTTGGCCATGCCGTCCTAGACCGATTTCTTGAAACAGATATAGGCGAAATCCGCATATTTTCCCGAGATGAAAAGAAACAGGATGATATGCGTAAACAATACAAAAACGATAAGATTAAGTTTTACATAGGAGATGTATTATAATGTACCCATAAAACTAGACAA
>JBMNOV010000103.1:0-3992 GCA_050943255.1 Syntrophomonadaceae bacterium | reverse complement strand
TCTACCCCTTTGTGCCGTACCAGTTCAATTTGCTGTCCAGCGTATTGACTTCTATTCGTACCCACGGGGCTTCCGGTAAACACCTTTCCGGCGGTGAGCGCTCCATGCTGGCGCTTTTTAAGGAATCTGCCGTCAATGTCATGAATGAAGAGGCAGGGGTCATTGTACCCTTCCATCTCTTTTATGATGCGCTGGAAAACTTTCTGGATCATAGCCACAGCGGGGTGATTATCCGGGCCTATGACAACAGCTATATCAACCCGGAGAAGAAGGACAAGGATGTCTTCGCTATCAATGTCCTCAAAACGCTCTTCATGGTCAAGTATGTGCTGGAAATTGAGGCGAATATCGACAACATCACCAGCCTGATGATAGAAAACATCGACGATGACCGGATCGAACTGAAAGGCCGCGCAGAGGAAGCGCTGAAGGTCCTGATGCGGCAGATGCTCGTGCAGAAAAACGGCAGCATCTATGTCTTCCTGACCGACGAGGAACAGGAAGTAAACAACGAGATTGAAAAAGAAAATGTGGAAACGCCGGAGATCATCACCAAGGTCGCGGAAATGATTTTTGAGGACATCTTCCCCGGCAAGCGCTACACCTATCCTGTTTTCAATGGCCGCTATGCTTTTGGCTTCAACCAGTTTGTAGATGACCGCCCCTATAAGGCAAATCAGAACTACGACATTGGCCTTCGCGTCCTGACACCGTGGTACGACGGCAGTATGGATGAGGCTACCCTTCGGATGATGTCCGGCCAAGGCAGAGAAGTTCTTGTCGTGCTCCCCAATGACGCGGAGTTCCTGACGGAAATTCAAGCCTACTTGAAGATTGAGGGCTTCCTTCGGAAAAACACCTCAACGCAGCTTGCCAAGTATGAGACGATCAAAGAGGCAAAGCGTGTAGAAATGAGGGAGCGCAATCAAAACGCCAAGCTCTACCTGACGGAAGCGCTCAAAAAAGCGACGATCTATGTGAACGGCGATGTTGTCCGCGTGAACGGCAAGGAAGTCGGCAGCCGGATCAACGAAGCGATTGGCCGTTTGGTACAGACGGTCTACCACAAGCTTTCCTACATTGACGCACCGATGGGCGAGGCGGAGATCCGCAAGATGCTCCATCAGAGCAACCAGCTTTCCCTTGGGCTTGAAGGTGGTACAGAGAGCAACGCCCACGCGCTGGATGATGTGCAGAGCTTTATCGCCATGAATACCCGCAATCACATGAAAACATCCATGAAGACGGTGAAAGATCGCTTCATGAAGGCTCCTTACGGTTTTGTGGAAGACGATGTGCATTGGCTGGTGGCGCGTCTGTTCAAGCGCGGCGACCTGTCTTTCACGGTCAACGGAGCTGCGGTCAATCTGAATAACAAGACTGAGGAAGAGATCATCGGCTTCATCACCAAGAAGGCATTTGCGGAAAAGCTCCTGATGGAAGAGCGTGTCCGTGTCAGCGATAAGGACAAAAAGGCTGTCCGGGATGTGATGAAGGAAACCTTCCGCGCAACCACTTCGGCGGAAGATGAAGATACCATCATGAAGAACTTCCAGCGCTACGCGCAAAACACGGTTTATGAAATCGAACGGTTGGAAGTAAATTATAAACAGTACCCTTATCCGGGCAAGAAGGTTTTGTCCAGCGGAAAGGCGCTGATGCAGTCTGTCGTTCAGATTCAGTCTGCATTGGACTTCTTTACGACCGTTTCAAAAAAGCGGGATGATTTCTTCGACTTTGCGGAGGACTACGAGCCAATCAAGACCTTCTTTGAGGGCGAGCAGTCTACCATCTTTGCCCGTGCGCTTGATATGCTTGCAATCTTCGATGACAGCAAGACCTATATTGTCAATGACGAGCTGGAAGGTATCGTCGCACAGATGCGTTCCATTACCCGGCAGGAAAAGCCCTATGCCAACATTCCGAAGCTGCCTGAACTTCGGGAACGGTTCATGTCCTGCTATGTCAAGATTTTGCAGCAGGAATCCGCCCCTGTTCTCGATTCGATTGATCAGGCGTGGAAGCGTGTTTTGGAGGTGCTTTCCACCAAGGAGTACAACGACCAGAAGCGGACGGCTTACTATGAGAAGTTCCAAGAAATCCGGGAGGGAGCCACCCGCTGCAACAATGTCTCTACGCTGAGAAGCTATGCGGACAAGGCAGATGCTTTGAAACTCCGGCTGCTCAACGAAATGGATGAGCTTGACCGCAAGCTGGCAAAACAAAAGGCCGAAGAAGAAGCTCGCCGTCAGGCAGAGGAAGCCAAACAGAGTGGAAAGCCTACCCCGGAAGTGCCCGTTGCCCCTGCGCCAGTGAAGATCCGCAAGACGAAAAATGTCTCCATCAAGATGATGACGGGAACGGCTTCTTGGCGTCTGGAAAGCAAAGAGGACATTGATCGTTACATGGGCAGCCTTCGCAAGTCGCTGGAAGCACAACTGGACGAAGACACGATTGTCAATGTGGAGTTTTAAGATAAGGAAGGAGCTGGGCAACCCACGGATATGAAATTTACGATTGGAACCGTCTCAAACTCGCTGGATTTGGCTGAGGATTTGAAACTGATAAAAAGCTCCATTCTTTATGCCGACGAAATCGAACTGATTGGAATGGCAGAATATGCACTGTATAAATACCTTCCAAATTGTATCTTTGACGCTCAGGATATAGATGCAATGATCCCAGCTCTCAGATCATTTTTACAGTCCTTGAAACCTGCCGGTAGTGAAGAACTTTTAGGGCAACTGGATTACGCAGATGCACAACTTCAAATACTTACTCCGTATTTGAAAAGGAAAAAGCACAGGTCTAAGCAGGAAATAATTGCGCAGATGAAATTCAAGCAGCTTGAGATACAGTGCCGAGAGCAGTTGAAAAGCGGAATACAGCAGCTTTATATCCATCCCGGAACACAGGAAATAAAAAACTATGTGGATCGGAACATCGTTTCGGTTTACGACTATGATTTTGATGTGTTTGATGCCAACGAGCTTGCAGGAGGATATTTTGCCAATCTGATGAATGCCATGTACAATGGCACAGCCTATCCGCTTTTCGATAAGGCGAGCAGTGGATTGATAGATTCCGTTATTAAAACAAAGCTGCTTGACATCGGAAGGTTGGACGAAAATGTCTTACGCCACGCTGGAATCGCGTCCGAGATACTTATGACCTTGCCAACCTTGGAATCTGCTTCTGTGGATGAATTGCTTTCTCTCAAGAATGAAAACCAAGTTCCGCTTACTAATTTTCGGAAAGCAATTTACGATTTTTCCATGCAGATTCACTCTCTTCCTTGGGATGATAATTTCCAGTATGATTGTCTGCAACTATACAACACTCAAGTTTTGCCGAAGGTGCAGGAAATCAACGAAACCTTAACGCAGACAAGTGTATTGCGGAACTTGGGAAAACGAGCTTTAGCAGACGAGGAACTGAGGAAAAAAGCTGGATATGCTGCTGCGGGTTTAACGACAGCAATTACAACCTCAACAGACCTGTTTGGCGTTTTTAATTCCATAAAGGCCTTTATCCTTGTTGCCGGCATAGCTGCGGTCTCCAAGGAAGCAGTAACGGGGTTCCTCAAGATTGCAGACCTATACAATAAGGCACGAACCGAGGCAACAGAAAAGACAGACACCGCAAGGAAAAATGTGATGTATTATTACTATCTTGCGTCGAAGATTTGATTTTATGGGGAAGGAATGAACCAATGAATAAAACAGCTATAAAAAACTTTGCAATCTGGGCGCGGAATAAGCTTATTACGGACATCCAATACCGAGCTGGATTGATGGGGATCACAGCCGACGGCATCAAAGACCCGCTGCCGCAGTCTACCGGGACGATGGAGTTCTATGACATTGGGACTTCTGAGCCGTATGCCATCAGCGGCGAGGCCATCTCCCAGCGCAAAAAGCTGGTGGAGATTATCCGCAAAAAAGAAAAGGACAGCAACTACGCCACAGCTTATAAGTACATTTTGGAAGAGG
>JBMNOV010000004.1:0-79397 GCA_050943255.1 Syntrophomonadaceae bacterium | reverse complement strand
AAAGCCAGATAGTGAGCAAAGTGGCTCACTTTTAAACTAGCATTAGTGGCTCAGTTTTTAATCAGCACAGTGGTTCACTTTTTGGTTGACATTCGCAGCCAGCCTTCCTATTCAGCTCATATCAGGCCGGTGGTCTATTTTACTAATCCTGCTCAGATAACAACTATTGGCCACTATAAACATAGTTTGCTGGTATTCGATAGTCTGGATCAGGTTACTGATGAGTTTTCATCCTGGGAACCTTATTATCACCAGGCTGTGGCTTCGGCTGATCTGGTTTTGGCTGCTTCCCAGCAGCTATTTGTCCAGGCTAAAGCCATAAACCCCTATACCCTCCTAATTCCCAACGGATGCGATTTTGCATATTTTGCCCAGGCTAGAAAAGAGGTTACCTCTTTGACCCCGCCACCTGATTTACCAGAGCTAAAACGGGCGGTAATTGGTTATATTGGAGCAGTTGCCAGCTGGTGTGATCTCGCGCTCTTAGACCAGTTGGCATTAGCTTTTCCCGATTGCAGTTTGTTAATAGTAGGTCCTTTATATAATGTTCGCAACATACCTAATAGGCCTAATATACATTGGCTAGGATATAAACCTTATGAACAACTACTAGACTATGCCCGTTATTTTGATGTAGGGCTTATTCCCTTTAAACAAAGTGAAATGACTAAGGCAGTTAACCCTATTAAAATGTGGGAGTATATGGCAATGGGTATCCCGGTAGTCACGACTGCACTGCCGGAAGCACAAGCATACGGTGATTTGATTTATTTTTCCGCCAATCAGGAAAACTTTATTGGTAATGTTCGCCGGGCCTTAAAGAACGAAAATTGGCAGCGCTGTGAGAATAGAATGGCCTTAGCCCGAGAGAATTCCTGGATGACAAGAGCCAGACAAATGCTATTAGCTATAGAAGAAAGGCTTAAAGATAAAGGATTTAAATCACCAGGGAAGTTGCCCAAGCCAAGTAATACTACCAGTTATCACCATAAATACTATACTATTAAACCGGATCAGACCATTTTAAAAGGAGGTCTAATCAGGCACAGATTGTCTATAGAAATCAACAAAGCCACTGGCCTAGAACATATTAAGACCAGCCAGGGAATACCAACAGATATTTCCAGCCGGGTAGTAAGAGTGTTTCATTATAAAAAAGAACAAAAAAGATAGATACCCCATAACACAATAAAAAAGTAAGGGGGAGACTCGTGGTTAGAGTGATGGTAGGATGTCCGGTGCGCAATCGGGCCTGGATATTACCCCGCTACTTGGACTGCCTGCAAAAAATAGATAAAAAAGACATTAAACTAAGGTATTGCTTTATAATAAATGATTGCAATGATGCTAGTCCCCAGATATTAGAGAAATTTAAACGCCAGCAGCCAGAACCAGTACTATTAATCACCCGCAATCACTTTTTGCCAGGGGGAACCCATCGCAGCGAATATAGCTTCTCACGTTTAGCTGAATTACGAAATCTATTACTGGAAGCTTTTTTACAATCAGATAGTGAATACCTTTTTTCGGTTGATAGTGATATTCTCGTTCCCCAAAATATCCTTGCCTTACTATTACGGGATAATTGCGATATTATATCATCCCTGGTATGTAATGGTCATGAGATAGGTGATCCTGGTATTTATAATATTTTACAGCGTAATAAGGGTGGAAACTATATACACATTAGGCAATTCCCGCGAGATCAAGTTTTTCCAGTGGATTGTACCGGAGCTGCTTACCTTATAAAACGCACTGTAATAGAAGCAGGGGTTAGGTATTCTGGTAAAAACGGAGGAGAGGATATAGCCTTCTGTGAAGGTGCATTAGCAAGAGGATTCGGTGTTTTCTGTGATGGCAGGATAGAATGTTTACATATTATGCAAGAATAAAAAAGATATAAATCTAAAAGTGATAATCACACTTTATGACTCTCTTTCATAATATAAGCTAGAAATTTACTTATACAAATTTCTACAACAAGCCCAAATAGGGAAAGAAAAAGAAAAAGACATAAGGAGGGGAGAGTTACATGGCTGGAGGATTAAAGTGTGAATTTCCGGAAGGGTGTCAATTAGATTTATGGGCCAAGGTAATAAAAGCAAAATTTATCGAAAAACAAGTAAAAGTTCTTGATACCGTATTTTGCGTACCTGATGAGCAGGTAGGGGGTAAAGTAACCTGTGTAGAGGATATTAAAGTAAAAATTATCCAAAAATTCGAGGATGTTACTTGCTTTAATAAAGTAAAAATATTTGTTGATTACGAGGTAATCTTGTTTGTTATAGTAGATGGTGAATACCAGATTATTACTGTAAGTGATCGCTTTGAAAGGAATATCGAGTTAGATGAATTTGACCCGCCCTTAACATCGGAAGAATTCCGGGAGGAAATTGAACAGTCCGAACTGATTCTAAGGAATTGGACATTTGACTATGAAATTAAGGGTAACTGCGAAGATCCCGGCAATCCTTGCAATCTCACAACCCCTATTCGCGGCACATGCATTGCATTAAGAGTATTTGTCGATATTATTGACAAATTAGGCAAAATGCATGATGTGATTGTGTTTGGTGAGCTGGATCCAGAAGTAGAGTTTTAACACCCTATCTTTACTTAATGCTCGGCCACGCCGGGCATTTATTTTTCCTTTTTGGAGGTGGCTTTTTGGCTAATGTTAAAATAGAGCGGACCCAAAAAAACATAATGCGCAATCAGCTGGAAGAAGTACTCAAAAAGCATCATGAAATAAATGAAAAAATTGATGACTTTAATAAAACAACTGAAGTACCGGAATATCAGCAGTTTTGGCAAGAGTTAAAAAGGACTAACTCTGAGACTATTAAAACCATTTCTCGCTTTGCTGTACGAAAATGTAACCGTTGAATATAACCAGAAAGGGGAGGCAGGCTGTCTCCCATTGCAAATTAAATCATTGATTATTTATAGGGTTTTATCATTTAAAGATGATAGGCAACCATAGTGTTAGCGAATAGGGCTGATTTTATAGTATCAGTTACAATTTCTGTAAAGTGCAACCACTTTTTACAAAAATAAATATGCTAATGTAAACGGATATGACTGGCAAGTATAATTTGAGGTGGTTAATTTGAAAAAACTTGGTCTGGCATTAGGCGGGGGAGGCCTAAAGGGCTTAGCTCATATTGGGATATTACAAGTGCTGGAGGATAACGATATTCCTATAGCTATGTTGTCGGGAACCAGTGCTGGAAGTATAGCAGCCGCTCTGTATGCCAGCGGGATATCAGCCTATATTATGGAAGAAATAGTTCTAAAACTTAATCCTTATAAATATTTGGATTATAATATTAGCGGATTAACAAAATATTTCCTGTCACTTTTTATTCCCGGAGTATCTTACAACTTGGATGGCATTATTAAGGGCAATCGGGTAGAAAAGCTAATTTACCAGCTAACCAGGGGTAAGCGATTACGTGACAGCAAAATACCACTTGCTATAATTGCCTGTGATATTGATAGCGGGCGTGAGGTGGTATTTTCCAGCAAAAGGCTTGCTAATAAGGAACATAAAATGCTGGTTATAGAAGAAGCTTTTATGAGCCAGGCAGTACGGGCTAGTATTGCTATTCCTGCAGCATTTGTTCCCGCCCATCTTCAAGGAATGCAACTGGTAGACGGGGGAGTTCGCAGTATGGTTCCCATTATGATTCAAAAGTACATGGGAGCAGAGTACATATTAGCAATAAATTTGGGTGAAGATATCTACCAACAGAAGGTAAATGGTATTATAGAGATAGCTGACCGAACATTAAATATACTTACATACGAAACTTCTGCCATGGATCAGCAGCTTTATGCCGATATGGTCATCTACCCCCAGGTTGGTGAGGTAAAATTAGAGGATTGGGATAATGCAGCTGATATTATCCGAGTTGGGCGCAGGGTAATGAAAAATAGAATAGATAAATTAAAAAGAGACCTCCTTGACATAGTTTTGTAACAGATAGACAATAATTAACATATAATATCGACAAAGCACAAGATTATCGGTAGAGCGGATCAAGGTGGGAGGAGGTTAAAATGGCTACTGATAAATTTGAACATGCAACATTCTACCTGACCCAAAGTCAGGTGAACGATATAAAAGAACTGGCGAAAAAAAATCAAATATCCCGAAGTGCACTGGTTAGAATGATAGTAAGAGAGTATTTGGCTAAGCAAGGGGAAGAAAAAGGGAAGTAAGGCTTTGTTAATGAGGGGTACCATATTAAAAATGAGGAAGATGCTTGTAATTTAGGGCAGGCATCTTTTTTATATTAATTCTTAAGCATATTTTCCGGCAGCTTTGCCAATATTGTGGCCGGGGAAAGATAACCTGACTATAGTATAATAGCTGGGAGAGGTAATTTGAGGTAAAACGGGTAATATCAATTAGTTGACAAACTAATAAAAAAATAAAAAGAATAATACGAAAGTGAGTGGTATCTTTTTGACTAAAGACATGATTAAACGTATAAACGAATTGGCACGGAAAAAGAATAAAGAAGGCCTTACACCAGAGGAGTTAAGTGAACAGCAAGAGCTTTATTCCGTTTACCTTAAGGGCATCCGGGAGCAGGTCAGAGCCCAGCTAGATCCTAACTATTCACATTCTAGCGATAAAGAAGGTGATTATTGCCCCGACCACCAACACAACGAAAAAAGACGGCACTAGAGTCTTGAGAAGAGTCAGCTTACCCCTCTTGATACAGCTCTTGATACAGCTGGTATTTATAAAATGCTTGGATTGTATGAATATTTTGTATATAATAACATAAAAAGAATATCTCCGAGTTTATATATACCTAAAACTATCTAAAGTCAAGGGATATAAACCACTGGGTTTGGCGGGAAACGGCCAGGCCTCCCGTTTGGAAAGGAGAGACGCCTATGACTTAGTATCGGGTTGCTCCTTTTTTGGACAACCCGATTTATTTATTAGGTGGACTTTGTTAAAATTCTTTGTCAACAAAGCCAATAGTATTGTTTATATGTGGCTAAAGACATTATTAATAGTGTGAATAATGTCTGCCTATGGTTAATGGTGGTTATGTAACCTGAAGGCCTGGGAGAAAACAATTAAGAAGAAAAGGGGATAATTATGAGTAAAATAGTAAAACATAAGATATTTGCCATATTACTGGTATTGGTGTTTTTAGTAGCTGTGGCTGGTTGTAATAACCAGGCGGCTGAACCAGAACAGAATCCAGAACAAACTGCTGATAAGGCTGCTCCCACACCGGAAAATCCTACACTTAAACTAGCTACTACTACCAGTACGCAGGATTCAGGCTTACTAGATGCCATTTTACCTGAATTTGAAAAGGAAACAGGTTATGATATACAGGTTATTGCTGTAGGTTCAGGTGCAGCTATGGACCTAGGGGAAAAAGGTGATGTTGATGTACTGCTGGTACATGCTCGTGCTGCCGAAGATGAGTTTGTAGCGGCTGGTTACGGGGTAAACCGCAAGGATGTAATGTATAATGATTTTTTAATTATTGGACCAGAAGATGACCCAGCCGGAATCAAAGGTGAGACCGACGTACAAGTAGCTATGAAGAAGATAGTTGACACTCAGGCTGTTTTCGTATCCCGGGGGGATGACTCAGGCACCCATAAGAAAGAAGTAGGTATATGGAAAGTGGCTGAAATCACTCCGGAAGGCGACTGGTATAAATCAGTTGGAAAAGGCATGGGTGACACTTTCCGCATGGCTAATGAAATGAAGGGTTACACTTTGATCGACCGGGCCACATTTTTGGCGTTAAAGGACAAATACCAGCTTGTTCCTATGGTGGAAGGCGATCAGAATCTCTTAAACCCGTACGGAGTTATTGCGGTAAATAAAGATAAGCATCCCAATGTTAATTTTGAAGGCGCTAATGCCTTTATTAATTGGATAACCGGAGAAAAGGCTCAAGCCCTGATAGGGGAATTCGGCAAGGACCAATTTGGGCAGCCCCTCTTTGTACCAGATGCCAAATAGGACGAGCCATAAGAAACATAACCGCAGATTAATAAAACTAAGAAATTGAAAACCGTGCTTTTAAAAAAACAATTCCCGGCTCACGTTAATAAGATTACATCAGGGACATAACCACCGGAAAAGATAGTAAACTTTTATAATATATTAAGCTAGACTATTTGTTATTGGTTAACTAAAATTTTGGCTAAGATTTATTCTACTAACCACATGGAGATTTGTTTATGGACATTATCTGGCAAGGATTAAAGGAAGGTTTTTTATTAATACTTTCACTAGATCCTCAAATCATGCAAATAACCCTGCTCTCAATTGAAGTATCCCTTTCAGCTCTTTTTATTGCTGCTATTATGGGAATTCCTTTGGGTGCAGTACTAGCCTTAAAAGAATTTCCTGGACGCAAATGGCTGCTTAATATCACCTATACTTTTATGGGATTACCGCCAGTTTTGGCTGGTTTGGTAGTATTTTTATTCTTGAGTGCCAGCGGCCCGCTGGGGTACTTCCGACTTATGTTTACCCCAGCAGCCATGGTAATAGCCCAGGTTTTATTGGGGTTTCCAATTATTTGCGGGTTGACTGCCCGAGCAGTAATGGCCCAACCGCAGGAGGTTTTTGATACTGCTGCTACTTTGGGTGCCACCCGCAGGCAGGCTGCTTGGGCAATTATCCGGGAGTCACGCATGGGAATAATCGCGGCCTTGACTACTGCACTAGGCCGGCTAATTGCTGAGGTAGGCGCGGTCACCATGGTAGGAGGTAATATTGAAGGGGAAACCCGGGTTCTTACTACTGCTATTGTACTGGAAACCAGAATGGGTAATGACAGCACAGCATTGGGGATAGGAATGGTATTATTATTTATTGCCTTTCTGATTATGCTTCTTATATTGCGACTGGAAAGGAAGGCTTTTACAGATGAACGCAGAATTCAAATTGTTTAATATCCGCAAACGTTATGGTAATCGAGTGGTTTTAAATATAAATGAGTTAGAAATAGAAGGAGGCCATATTTCCTGTATTCTGGGCCCGAATGGAGCCGGGAAGACTACCCTTTTCCGGATAATGTCCCTTTTGACTCAAAACGATAGCGGTGTTTTACAGGTTTTAGGTGAGGAAGTTAACTGGAAAAAACACCAATTGGTTCGCTTGCGGCGGAAGATGGCCATGGTTACACAGACAGCTTTTATGTTTGAAGGCAGTGTCTATTATAATGTAGCATATGGTTTGCGGGTAAGAAAAGTAAATAATATTAAGCAGCGCCGCAAGGTTTATGAATGTCTGGAACTACTAGGTATTAAAAATTTAGCCAATCAGCCCGCCCGTAATTTGTCAGGCGGGGAAAAGCAGAAAGTGGCCATTGCCCGTGCTCTGGCTGTAAGCCCCCGGGTGCTATTCCTCGATGAACCTACATCTAATATAGATCCTACCAGTGCTGCAGATATAGAACGCTATATACATTTTATCAACCGGGAAATGGGGACAACCATTGTTTTGATAACCCACAACCTGTTTCAGGCCCAAAGGCTGGCTGAAAATATATTCTTGATGTGGGACGGAAAGATTATCGAAAAAGGCACATGTACTAATTTATTCAATTCCGCTCAAGACAAGCGGACCCAATCATTTCTGCAGGGAAAAACATTTTTTTAAAATTAATTGCACAATACTGATACTCCCTTATGGTTATGAACAAACATTTAGGGTACTCTCCGTTACGGCGACATCGCCTCTAAACAACATTCCGAGCACATTTTTTACCTAATAGCCTACCTGATATCCCATCTAAAGACCTTTTAATTCTTGTGATTCTAAATCAGCGCTAAATTAAGCTTATAAATAAACAAGCACCGCTGGACAAGCGGTGCTTACCGAGGAGTAGTGAGTATAGTGGGGTAATTAAAGACTCACCGAAAAATGCAATTATGTTTACTTATGATCTAATTAGTAAAATGATTTTTGTAAAAAAAATATCAATCCAACTTAATAGTAAGTTTTATGTATAAATAATCTTATTCAGGAAACAATCTTTATTGTAACATCAACAATAATTAATTTATGTAAATTATATCATGGAAAGAAAAAAAGGAGGAGAGGAAATGAGCAAAAAATATTTTACGGTTATAATGGTATTATTAATAACAATTTTAGGCTCATATACCCTAGCTGCTTGGGCTCAGCCTCTTAATCAGAATGTAATGCGGCTGCATGTTATAGCTAACAGTGATAGTCCGGCTGACCAGGCTTTAAAACTTAAGGTAAAAGATCTTATCATTAGTGAAATGAGAGAAGAATTTGCTTCTATTAAAACAGCAGCTGATGCGAAGAGAATAGCGTTAAGTAAGCAAGAGGAAATAAAGCAATTAGCCCAAAGTATGGTAGCTTCTCATGGGTATGATTATCCGGTTGAGGTATATATAGGACAATTTGATTTTCCGACCAAAAGTTACGGTAATTTAGTATTTCCCCAGGGCCGTTATGAAGCTGTTAGGGTAGTACTGGGGGAAGGTGCCGGGAAAAATTGGTGGTGTGTCCTTTTCCCCCCCCTATGCATGGTATCCTCCTCAGATCAAGGTTTAAGTCTAGACAATGCTGCTGAAGCGCAAGTTAGTTTTAAATGTCTCGAGTTAATTCCTCAGGGAATAAAGGTTAAACTTTCAGGGAATTAGTACCAGGTAGTATAAGTAATTTCAAATCCCTCTCCCCCCTAGCCAGGGAACGGCCAAGCCGTTCCCCATTTTTATGCCTGATATGTTATAAAGCAAGGAAAATTATTGGTTATGGTACAGTTTAGTTATATAATAAAAAAAACAATAGGAGAGCTAGATGCAGAACAAATTAATCGTTGAAGCTCCCGCCAAAATAAACCTTACCTTGGACGTATTGGGCAAAAGGGATGACGGTTATCATGAGTTAGAAACAATTATGCACCAGATTAACCTTTTTGACCGTATAACCTTAGAAGCTTGTGCCCAGGGGATTATGCTATCAACTAATAGCAGTGAGATTCCTGTGGGTCAGGACAACCTGGCCTACCAGGCTGCCCTGGTTATTCTACAGGAATATGGGGGGGCGGGAGTAAAGATTGACATAGAGAAAAACATACCCGTAGGTGCTGGCCTGGCTGGAGGTAGTACTGATGCTGCAGCGGTATTAGTGGGGATTAATCACTTGTATGGCTGCCAGCTTACAAAATCACAGCTACTTAAATTAGCTGCAGCGATAGGTTCAGATGTCTCCTTCTGCTTGTATGGACAGTATTTTATGCCATATTCAGGTACTTTATTGAGTCGGGGGACAACAGCTTTAGCCCATGGTAGAGGAGAAATATTATCACTGTTACCTGCTAGAAGTATTCCTAACATACTGCTAGTTAAACCTCCTTTTCAGTTATCCACAGCACAGGTTTATGCCGAACTCGACCTGAAAAAAATGGAGTATAACTTAAGAACTGAAGCATTTTTAAATTACTGGAATAATTATGATATCAAGAAAGCATCATCTTATATGTTCAATGTATTGGAATCAGTTAGCAGTAAAAAAAAGCCAGAGATAGGGATAATTAAGACTAAAATGATAGAATATGGAGCTCTTAATGCCCTGATGTCTGGCAGCGGGCCTACTGTATTTGGCATCTTCCAGGAGAAAGAAACAGCCTTGCAGGCATTTTCGAAGTTTAAGGAGGACTACCGGGAAGTATACCTGATCTCATCGTACAGAAGAGGTGATTGAAGTGGAAGATAGAAGAATGCCCCCGGTAAATCTTGACTCTTATAAACCATTGCGAGAACTAGTTCTTGAGACAATTAGAGAGGCTATAATTAATGGCAACTTAAAACCACGGGAAAGGCTGATGGAGATCCAGTTAGCTGAGGAATTGGGGGTATCACGTACACCTATCAGGGAGGCTTTACGCAAACTGGAGTTAGAAGGGTTCATAGTAATGGTTCCTCGTAAGGGTGCATATGTAGCTGATATATCTATCAAGGATATTGCTGATGTATTTGAGATAAGGGCTGCCTTAGAAGCTTTAGCAGCAGGACTGGCAGCTGAGCGAATAACAGATGATGAATTAGAATTCTTAGAAAGAAACCTGGCGGAAAAGGCAGATGCAATTGTCAAGCATGATATGTCCCGGCTGGTAGAGGCCGATACCAACTTTCATGAAGCAATATACCGGGCCAGCCGTAATGAACGCTTATTTACCATAATAAATAACTTGCGTGAGCAAATACAACGCTTTAGAGCTATGTCTTTGGCATTTCCAGGCCGGATGAGGCAATCATTGGAAGAGCACCGGCTTATTGTTGAGGCTATCCAGGCTAGTGATATTATAAGTGCGCGCCAGTTGGCTCAGGAACATATCGAGAATGCCGAAAACAGTATGATCGAGTCTATTAAAAAGGAAGGATTCCCTACAGAGTAGCGGAGGTATAAGTATGCAATACGATGCCATCATCCTGGCTGGGGGAGAGAGCAGCAGTGAGTTAAAAAAAATAGCCCCTTATGATAATGAAGCTTTAATTATAATAGGCAATTACCCAATGATTTATTATATTTATAACGCTTTAAGAAAATCGGCTTATATACGAAATATTGTTATAAGCGGACCAGTTGAGGCTATGCGTAACATATTTAGTGGAGAAGAAAAGTTATATTTTGCCAACGGGGGTAAGAATGCCATAGAAAGCTTTGCTAATGGTATAGAGTTATTACAACAGAAGGGTATTACTGAGCAAGTTTTGGTTATGCCTTCTGATATACCTTTTATTACTACCCAGGCTATAGATGATTTTATTAATCAGTCGAGGAAGAAGGAGGCCGATTTCTATTACCCTATTACAGGTAAAGAAATAAACGAAGCAAAATTTCCTGGGGTAAATCGTACCTATGTTAAAATTAAGGAGGGCATTTTTACGGGGGGAAACCTTTTTATTCTCAGGTCGGATTTGTATGAAGAAGTGTTAACGATTGCAATAAAACTGGTGGAAAGAAGAAAAAAACCCCTGGAAATGGCTAGATTATTTGGTTTCGGGTTGGTGTGGAAGTATATTTTGGGTTGTTTAAGTGTGGAGTCGGTGGAAAAAAGGTTTTATGAGGTTTTAGGGATTAAAGGGAAAGCTATTATCTCTTCTTATGCTGAAGTAGGTGTAGACATAGATAAACCCAGTGATCTGGAACTTGCTTATAAATACCTTAAAGGTGTACAATTTTAGAACTTTTAGTTTGGTCAAGCCTGAATGCTCACTTATCCATTCCTAATAGGAATGCTCTGTTTGAAGGTAAAGACAGAGCATTCTTAAAATCTTCTTGGACCTTATTCCCTTGGAAAATAGATATGTTATATATATTTTTTCCCTACCTGGCCTAATCCCTATAATAACCTGCAGTTTATCATAAAAAATCAGTGTTATCGGTGTCTATTTTTGTATTAATAGGTATAATTATAGTGTACACTGGTCTAATACAATGGCATATGATAAAAATAAAGCTATTTTCTAAAAAGGATGGAATGATTTGTGAAATATTCAGCAATTATATTGGCTGCTGGTAAAGGGGCTCGTATGCATTCCCAAACTCCTAAGGTACTGCACCAGGTGGCAGGCAAGCCCATGGTAGCATATGTTATCAATGCGATTAGAGAAGCTGGGATAAATGATATTAATTTGGTAGTTGGTCATGGTAGGGAGTTAGTACAGCAAGTACTAGCTCCAGAAAACGTGAATTTTGTAATTCAAGAAGAGCAATTGGGAACTGGGCACGCCTTAATGCAAGCTCGGGGAAGTATTAGCCTGGATAGCAATTTGGTAGTATTACCTGGTGATACTCCTCTTTTGGAAGCAAAGACAATTAAGCAACTGCTAATATACCACGAACAGCAGCAGGCCAAAGCCACTGTGCTTAGTGCTGAATTACCGGAACCTTATGGTTATGGTCGTATTATCCGGGATGATAATGGAGGGCTAAAACAGATTATAGAAGAAAAAGACGCTAGCCCTCAGGAAAAGTTAATATCCGAAATTAATACCGGTATATATTGTTTTAAGGCCAGTTCGGTTTTTTCTGCATTATCCCAGATAAATACCAGTAATGCTCAGGGGGAATATTATTTAACAGATGTTTTGCCCATATTAAAGGAGCAATGCCATAAGGTAGCAGTACTAGCTATAAAGGAAATAGACCAAATATATGGCATAAATGATCGAGTCCAGCTTTCCCAGGCCGAAAGCATAATCCGTACAAGAAAGAAACAGGACCTGATGAGAAACGGGGTTACAATTATAGCTCCGGATACAGTTTTTATTGACTCTGAGGTTAAAATTGGTTTTGATTCGGTTATTCAACCTTATACTATAATTGGAGGTAAAACTAGTATAGGGCAGCGATGTGTAATAGGCCCTTACAGTTTTATTACTAGTTCTACTATAGGGAATGAAGTTATAATTGAACACTCACGGGTGATACAGGCTAACATATCTGATTACTGCAATATCGGGCCTTTTGCCTACCTTAGACCGGAAACGGAACTGCATGAAAGGGTCAAGGTGGGCGATTTTGTTGAGATTAAGAAATCGGTCATTGGTACCGGCAGTAAAGTACCCCATCTAAGTTATGTGGGAGATGCCTGGTTGGGGCAAGGAGTTAACATTGGTGCTGGTACTATAACTTGTAACTATGATGGACAGAAAAAGCACCGTACCGTCTTGCATGATAAAGTATTTATTGGCAGCAATACTAACCTGGTAGCACCAGTTACCATTGGGGAAGAGTCTGTAACTGGAGCTGGATCGACTATTACTCATGATGTTCCTGCCTTTAGTCTGGCAGTTGAACGGGCGCAACAAAAAGTTTGGCCTAGAAAGTCTCCCTTAAAATGACCGCTAATAAAATGAAGTTTTGCTGCTTTAATATGTTTTAATATTTGGACAATTCATTAGGAGGTAAAAAAGATGAAAGCATCCAGGTGGAGGATGAACTTATTTACTGGAAATGCCAATCCTTGCCTTGCCGAAGAAATTGCTAAATACTTGGATATCCCATTAGGGAAGGCCAAGGTATCAAGCTTTTCTGATGGGGAAATTAACTGTGAAATTAATGAAAGTGTTCGGGGGGTTGATGTATTTGTAGTCCAGCCAACTTGTTCTCCGGTTAATGAAAATCTGATGGAACTACTCATAATGATTGATGCCTTAAGAAGGGCTTCCGCTTCCCGGATAAATGCGGTTATCCCGTATTATGGATATGCCCGTCAGGATCGTAAAACTAAAGCACGGGATCCTATTACCGCCAAATTGGTTTCCAATCTGATTGTACAAGCTGGTGCCCAGCGGGTAGTAGCGGTGGACTTACATGCTAATCAGATTCAGGGATTCTATGACATTCCGGTTGACCATCTTCCTGGGGTACCTACCATAGCCGAATATTTTAAATCTCGGGGCTTGCATGAAAATGCGGTTATACTATCTCCTGATGTAGGGGGAGTTACCCGGGCACGTGATTTAGCTGAAAAATTAGGAACTCCTCTAGCCATAGTAGACAAGCGCCGCCCAGAGCCTAATGTTTCTGAAGTTATGAATGTTATCGGAGATGTTGCAGGTAAAGCAGTTATTATTATTGATGATATAATAGATACCGCTGGTACACTATGTACTGCAGCTCAGGTTATGAAGGATAAAGGCGCGGTAAAGGTATATGGATGCTGTACTCACCCAGTATTTTCTGGACCAGCGATAGAAAGGTTAGCTAACTCCCCTTTTGAAGAAATTGTAGTTACAAATACTATACCCTTATTGGATGAAAAAAAATTGCCGAATATTACGGTTCTCTCAGTTGCGCCTTTGATAGGCGAAGCTATCTTAAGGATTCATGAAGACCTGTCGGTAAGCAAATTATTCGAGGATTAGCCGTCTTTTAGACATCAGTTGCTAAAACTGTTATAATAACAATTGATTCTTAACCATTTTTTTGAAGAATACTAAACCCCGATTAACTGATCATGAATGAAAAGAAATATTTTTTTAAGGGCAAATCCAGAATTATATAATTGTTTTAAGCAAGACTAATTTTTAATAAGGAGGAGTTTTATGGCTAATGCAGAAAAAATTAACTGCCAGCGACGAGATATAAAAACCAAGGGTTATCTCAATGAGCTCAAGCACAAAGGGTTTATCCCCGGGACGGTATATGGTAAAGGAATAGATAATCAAACCATAGCCTTCGATTTGCGGCAACTGACTCGAGTTTTCCAAAACCATGGGGTAAGGGGGCTCTTTTCCCTCGAAATCCAAGGCAGTAATAGTATAATGGCAGTAGTTCGGGAGATGCAAAGGCATCCTGTTAGTGGTCAGCTTATTCATGTTGACTTTTGGAAAGTAAATATGAATGAAAAGATAAATACCGTAGTCAGTGTATATATTACGGGTGAGGAAGAGGTAATAAAAAAAGGCGGTATTCTGCAAGTAGGGACTAAGGAGATAGAAATCTCCTGTTTACCTCAAGATATTCCTGATAGTATCACTTGTGATGTAGCTGTACTTGATATTGGTGATAAGATAACGGTTGGGGATTTAACCCTACCACCTGAAGTAGAGTTAGTATCTGATCCTGATTCCTTGATAGTTACTATATTGGCTCCATCCCGAGAAGTGGTTGAAGAATTACAGGCTGAAGAAGGCGAAACTAATCAAGAAGTAACAGCTGAAGGCGAATAAAACCAATTGATGGGTGAAAAGGATTGAGATTAGGACTCAGTCCTTTTTTCATTATTACTTTACCATTTTGATGTTATTAGCTTAAATTATTATAATAAGATAAATATCAGGAATACCATTACTCCGGTAATAAGAATAGCGATTAGATTATTTTCAAACATATAGAATTCTAAAGGCGTTACCGGTAACACCATAAATATTCACGATTGTTTTTTTATAAATATATAGTTGATTCCGAGGTAAATACATTATGAAAGTAATTGTAGGGCTGGGCAATCCGGGAAAAAAATATAGAGATACCCGCCACAACGTTGGTTTTAAGGTAGTAGAAGAACTCGCCCGGCGCCATCCTATAGAAAAAGAGGAAAACCGGTTTGATGCCATTATCGGACATATCCGTATAGCAGGGGAAAAGGCTTTGTTGGTTAAACCGCTTACCTATATGAACCTTAGTGGCAAAACGGTTCAACCTCTTATGCGCTGGTATAAGCTGGGACTAGATGATCTTATAATAGTATATGATGATATGGATTTGACACCTGGCACCCTGCGCCTGCGGGCTCAAGGTGGCAGTGGGGGACATAATGGCATGGCTTCAATTATTGAGTACTTGGGCAGTAAAGAATTAGCCCGGGTGCGGATTGGTATCGGACGGCCCGATAATACTGCAATAAGCTGGGTGTTGGGGATTTTTAGTCCTGTCGAACAAGGGCTTATTAATGATACTATCATGAAGGCGGCTGATGCGGTGGAGTGCTGGGTAAAACAGGGCATAGAACGAGCGATGAATGAGTATAATTAATCAAAGGTATATTTGCCTGCTTTCTCAGGGAGACTATAAAAAAACCCAAAGGAGCAGGTATAATGAAAATTTACCATGTTTGTGAGTATTGTCAGCTGGTTTATTTTACTGAAGAGGTAGAAGGCCCGGAAGGAGCTATACAGTTAAACGGTACTTGTGAGGATTGTACCCTGGAACTAGAGCATGAAATGGGAACAGGGGATGCTTTTATTATAAGACAACACTATTATAATTAAGAGAAAAATTTCTATAATACCAGAAAACATACCCAATAGGATTATGTATTAATTCTCCGATTGGGTATATTGTTACGAAAAATTTTAAGTAATTAATTATACTATTACTGTGCCGAAAGTATGCTGGCTGAGTGCGTTTTTCTAATTATTATCCCTTGATTTATGGGGAGGTTTGCTAATAGATTGAATATAGAAGTTATAAAACAGGCAACTAAATGCCTGCAAAATAAAGAAAATGTTATTTTAACCGGGCTGGGGGGGAGCGCCCGGAGTTTTGTGTTGGCCCAATTACTAAAATTACTACCGGGAAAGCTACTCTGTCTGGTAGCAGGGGAAGAGAAAGCATATGACCTGGCCCATGAACTGGAGGGGTTTATAGATAAAAGCCGTTTATTGATGTTTCTGGGACGTGATTTTGTCTTTATGAAAGAAAACTATTCCAGTGTAGAAGTAAAACGTATTTTAAGCTTGCAGGAATGTCTACAACATCCTAAACGTAACCAAATAATTATTGCTACCCCGGAAGCTTTCCTGTTTACAATTATTAGTCCTCAAAAAATGCAGGCAGGTACCTTAGAAATACGTCCAGGGGTAGAACAACCGGTTGACAAACTCCTGCCCCACCTGGTTAGTAACGGCTATAACCGGGTAACGACTGTTACCCGTGCCGGAGAATTTGCAGTGCGTGGGGGAATAATTGATATATTTTCTCCAGCCGAAAAGGAAGCTATTCGGATGGAGTTTTTTGGAGATTATATCGAATCCATCCGCCGTTTGGACATAGAAAGTCAACGTTCGGGTAAGTCCGAAAAGTTTATTAAGATAGTTCCTGCTGATGAGCTTTGTGAAAGGGAATCGGATAGTACTATCTTAGATTACCTGCTCCCGGATACCCCTTTATTTATTGATGAAGTTCGTGATTGCTACCGCTCATATGAAAAAAATATTCGCCGTCACCGGGAGTTTATTAAGGAAGCCCGGCAGCAGGGGAAGTCTATTAGGGAACCAAGAATACTTGAGTTAAAGAGCCTGCAGGAAGAGCTAAAAACCCGACCGGTTTTATACCACTCTTTTTTTCCCGGTAATATTCCTCAGGTAAAGGTAGCTATGTTAGAGCATATTTCCCAGCAGGAAATGGAGCCTTTTTATACCAATCTGGACATACTAACTAATCGGCTGCAAGAGTGGCAAGAGAAAGGCTACAGTATAAAGATGGTGATTAAAAGCAAGATAGCCCGGGAGCAAATGCAAAGGGAGCTTGTTGATAGACATATAAATACGGTCACATTTACTGATGGAATCGTGGAAAAAGGTTTTGTTAGCCAAACTCTGGAAATGGCCTTGTTGACGGAAAGGGACATTTGGGGTAAAACTACCGCAACTAGTAAGCGCCAGCGTAAAAGGCCGGAACAACGCCTACTGCTGGAAGACTTGAAATTAGGTGACTATATAGTTCACGAAAATTATGGGATAGGAATTTTTCGGGGGGTAACCCAGGTGGAAAACGACGGTATTACCCGAGAATATATTCTTCTGCAGTATGCTGGTACAGATAAACTATACCTGCCGGTAGATAAACTGGATTTACTCTATAAATATACCACTTCCCAGGAAAAGTCTCCCCGATTAAGCAAGCTGGGAGGAAATGAATGGGAGCGTACCCGCAAAAAGGTTTCTGAATCTGTCCGGGAAATGGCAGAAGATCTCCTGCGCTTGTATGCTAGCCGGGAGGCTAGTGAAGGGTATGCCTTTTCTGAGGATACCCCCTGGCAGCGTGAATTTGAAGCAGCTTTTCCTTATGAAGAAACCCCGGATCAGCTAAAAAGTATTAATGAAGTAAAACGGGATATGGAGAGCAAACGACCTATGGATCGCCTTGTCTGTGGTGATGTAGGTTACGGTAAAACCGAGGTAGCTATACGGGCTGTTTTTAAGGCTATTATGGATGGTAAACAAGTAGCTGTGCTGGTCCCCACCACAGTTCTGGCTGAACAGCATTACCAGACCTTTAAAGAAAGATTAGAAAGTTATCCCTGTACTATTGATGTATTAAGCCGTTTTCGCTCTAGCCGCGAACAAAAACGGATAATAGCAGATGTAAAAAGGGGAGTAACTGATGTAGTCATAGCTACTCACCGATTGCTCTCACGAGATATTCAATTTAAGGATCTTGGACTATTAGTAATCGACGAAGAGCATCGCTTTGGGGTTGCGCAAAAAGAAAAAATTAAAGCATTAAAAGAAACAGTTGATGTAGTCAGTCTTTCTGCCACTCCTATTCCCCGCAGCCTGCATATGTCATTAACCGGGCTACGCGATCTCAGTGTAATCGAAACTCCACCACCACAACGCTATCCCATTACTACTTATGTATTAGAATATAACGATGAGATTGTAGCGCGGGCAGTATGGAATGAACTAGAACGTGAGGGTCAAGTATTCTTTGTTCATAACCGCATTGAAGACATTTACCGGGTACACCAACACCTGCAGGGGCTTTTCCCTGGTGTTAGCATCGGAATTGGGCACGGAAAAATGAATGAAGAAGAATTATCCCGGGTCATAATGGAATTTATACAAGGGAAATATCAAGTCTTATTATGTACCACCATAATCGAGTCAGGTCTGGATATGCCCAATGTAAATACTATTATAATTGATGAAGCAGACAAAATGGGGCTGGCTCAGCTTTATCAACTACGAGGACGGGTAGGGCGGGCAGACCGTATTGCCTATGCCTATTTAACTTATCGTCCTGATAAAGTTATTACGGAAACAGCTCAAAAAAGGTTAAATGCTATTCGTGAATTTAATGAACTAGGTTCAGGGATGAAAATAGCCCTAAGGGATTTAGAAATAAGAGGAGCCGGAAATATTTTAGGAGCAGAACAGCATGGCCATATTCATGCAGTAGGTTTTGATCTTTACTGTCGCCTGCTGGAGCAGGAAAGTGCTCGTCTTAAGGGGCAAAGCCCCAGGGAGGAGTTAAATACCCAAATGGATATTGATGTTGATTACTATATACCCGAAGATTATATCCCTGATTCTGGCACTAAAATTCGACTATACCGGCGTCTGCTCCTGGCTCATGACCAGCAGGAAATAGCAGATATCCGCAGTGAATTGAATGACCGTTTTGGACATCCTCCTCTCCCGGTGGAGAACTTTTTACAAATAGCATCACTACGCATTTTGGCGCGAAGTAAAGATATAAAATCATTGCGCCGGAAAGGGTACCAGGTAGAGATAAAGACAATGGGGAAAATACCTCAGGATCTTTCTTCTAACCTTAGCCAGAAATTAAAAATCCGCTGTCTAGGTAATGATACCCTTTTGCTAAACCTGGATAGATCTACCTCCTTACAAGGTTTGGGAGAAATCCTGGAAATGATAACATCTCCCTAACCTATCTTGGTTTTACATTCCCCAATGTTTTATCGTTCGCTAAAGAAGGGGCAGAGTTTAACCGGGCCCGAGTTGATGGCAGCTTAGACCTGCGGAGTTTTAGAGCAATGAGAATTATGGTTGGGTATAGTATATTTATAAATAACGCTAACAAAGGGGTAGTTGTAACCTCCAGGAAATAGAATTCCATGTCTGAGCTATAAGTGTAAAGGGAAATAACCACCAGAAAAAAAGCTGCTGGGAGAATTATTGATCTAATATCTGCTAAATTAAACCATTCTTTTATAGCCAGTATTCCAGCTAGATAATTAATTAATAGGGCCATGAAACCAAAAACAAACCAGAGGGCAAAAAAGAACAACTCCACCCGCTCAAAATTAGCAAAAGCTGTTTTGTCCAGGGCAGAATACAAGGGAAAACGAGATAATTCTAAATATTCTATACCCAGTGTAGCCACTAACAGCAAGATCCTAACCGTAAAAATTATTACCCCAACAAAATACCAGATATACAAGCTACGCGTGCTTTGCTTAATATCGGAGACAAAGGGTAATAGTATAGCTATGACGATAATACCGGAATAAGGCCAGCCAGCCGCATCAATAAGACCACCTGCAATTATTCTCCAATCAGCTAGCAGGGGATATATCCTGAAAAAATCAGTGGTAGTACTGATAACCAAGAGATTGGCTGTAATAAAAAGTAAGATTAACGGCATTATGAGTTCAGCTAGCCGCCCGATCGAGTTAATTCCTTTGTAAATACAAAAAACTGCCGTAAACATAATCAAGGGGCGCAGCAGATTACAGGTTAAAAAAGGGAGTAGGGTTCTTATCACGATACAGAGGTCAGAAAGGTAGATAATCGTGATATAAAATATTATGGTTATGAATAATAAATTTAGTGTCTTGCCTGCTATTTTACCTAGGCAGATTTCACTTATCTGGATAATACTTTGGCCAGGGAAAGCCCGTTGTATAGTTACCATTGCCAATATTAGATAAAGTCCTGTTACTGATGAGAGCAGAATAATTAGCCAGATATCCCGGCCAACTCCGCTAATTGGGGTAGTAGCAAAAGTATTACCTAAAAGAATCATGAATAATAAGAAGGAAACTTGACCTATAGATAAGTTGGTATTGTGCAAAAAACCACTCCTTAGACATTTATTGGCTAATGTTAAAAAAAGACCAAAACTGTTGGGTCAGGGGATAAAGGGTATATATCAATTCTTTGGGGTTAGGCATCAGGTAAAGCTGCAGGGCGTAATCAAGACCGTAGGTAACTGCTAGGAGAATAAAAAGTGATATTACCGCAATTTCTCTCCATTGTTTCCTTTTCATTACCCCCGGGGCTTCCAGTATAAAAATAGCAAGTAAAAAAACCAGCATTAACTTCAGCATATTATGCCTCCTATATTGCTTATAGCTGCCTGTGCCTGCAGTAAATACTAGGGAAATGGCGGTATTCTATCAAACTTAAATGAGTTTGTACTAGTATAAATCCGATCTACCTGGCAATTAACATTTATACAGGCTGCCGTTTGCGAATAAAGCTCTTCCCATTTATTCTGGATATTCTTCCACTCTGCGGGCAGATACTTAGAAATATTAAGCCCCCAACCCAAAATATCGCTATTTAAGCGCTGAGATTTTTTAATACAAGACCAGATTTCTTTTTCTATTTGTTGAGCAGCAGCAGCCTCCAACTGCCGACGCTGGTACAAACCAACCAGGTCGGCAGTACCCTGCTGTTCAAAGAAATTAAGGTATGCCTGTACTTTTATATCCATAATTAACCTTCCATCCTTCAGGCGGGGGGACTGTTTAGCATAAAAGGTAACCACCTCAAAGTTAACCCGCCCTTGGCCGGCAGGCATATCCACAGCTACCATCCCCCCGACATTTTTATCCGGGTTAAGCCAGCGATAGCCTCGGCTTTCCATCTCATTCAGAGAGCCTACCATCCGGGGGCCTTTAAATACAGCTAAACCAGCTAGCTGGATGGTTTTATTATTTCCCGATGTTGCCGCGGTTAGCATAGGTACTACCAAGTCTACACCAGGGGTGGCTAGCTTATAAAGCATCTGGAACAAGGTGGTGGGAACATATTGCCCCAGGATAAACTCCTGATCACGCACAAGATCAGGCAGGTTACGGGCAGAGGTACCAGTTAGGGGATCAACAATTGAATAGAGTTCATAAGGTGTCACCTTATGAGTTATAAATATATCGGTATCCATTCGTACATTACGGTTGCGGATAAAGACATCGGTAATATGTGATAGATCACTACGGGCTAAGTTCTCCCCGAGGACCAGGCTGCTGGCATGGCTCCATAGTGGAATGTGGGGCAGAAACAAGCTTAAATTACGGGCAGCGTGAGTCATGTTTTTACCAGTAGCTGTTATTACTATACCTTGAGGGGGCATAAATTGTCCTTCCGGGGAAATTCGGGGCATCTCAACCCGTAAGGCATAGCGCATGTTCCCATCTTCCAAGAGCTGTACTCCCAGGCCGGATACTACCACAGCCTTTTCGACTTCTAGCCGGTTCCAGCAGCCGCAGTTGGTGAAGAGGGTAACAAGAATAAGGGGTAAAACCAGATATTTATACACAGACCCACCCCGCCAGAACCGGGGCTGCTATGCCCAGCATTTGTCCCAAAAGGTTGCCCAAGGCATAAAAGGGGTTATAGTTAGGCCAGCCGTAAAATTGTGCCAAAGCCAAGTATACCCCTAATATATAGAACCCGGAAAAAACCAGTAAGGACCGGTACTGGCCATGGCGCAGCAACCCCGGGACCTCAAGGGCAATTATTATAATAAAAAGGCTGATAAGAACCGCAAGCATTTGGGCTACCTCCTAAAATGTAATCTCCCGACTATTAGCACTCTATAGTCTTAGATCAAAGGTTAATAAAACTATCGAAACGTGAAGTTGCGATCAGCCAGATAAGTCCGACGTAGGGAATAGTTCACCTTTATTTCTGCCTTTATTTCTGAAAATATCTCGTCCCAGTCAGGTACTAATTTTTTAAAGGTTTGCGGAGAGCTAATTTCTACTTGCCGGCCCCAGCCAAAAATATCACTTTTTAAATCCTGGGCTCGGGCTATACTGGCATTACACTGGCGCATAATTTCTTTATTGGCT
This sequence comes from Syntrophomonadaceae bacterium, assembly GCA_050943255.1. Classification (GTDB taxonomy): domain Bacteria; phylum Bacillota; class Syntrophomonadia; order Syntrophomonadales; family Syntrophomonadaceae; genus UBA4844. Next base: position 57,084 of record JBMNOV010000004.1, on the reverse strand, counting down.
AATTTCTCTATAGTTTTTAAATGCTCTGGAGTTAGTACCTGACCAGGGGAATTATGATCATAGAAATTACCTTCAACATCTATTTCAACCTGCATACGGATACTATCACCAGATACAATTGCCTGGCTTTTGGACTGAAAACGGGTAATTTCCAGGGTTATGGTTCTTTCAGGGTTTACCGGGGAAGGGACAATTAATATCCCCCCTTTCTTTGATCCCGGAAGTAAAAAGCGATAGCCCCGGACCTCGTCTTCATTAAGGCTTCCTACCATTTTTCGTCCCCTGAAGGCAGCAGCACCTTTAAGGGTGGGGACCATTTTATCTCCTTGCTTTTCCAGGGTTACCTGGGGAACCAGGGGGTCTGTCCCCGGGGTACTGAGCCTTTGAATAAATTCACCCAGATTAAGGGGGACAAAAATGCCCAGTTGCTGCTCCTGAGTCTGCATTAAGTCTTGCAGGCCCAGGGCAGAATATTGCACTAGCGGTGTTTCAGCTTGCATTATTTCCTGGGGGGTATACCCTTTGGTAATATACATGAGAGAACTTTTCCTTATATCAATATTACGGACAAGCATATCCATAACAAGTCCCAGGTCTTGTTTAGCCAGGTTTTCTCCTAATAGCAGTAAATTGGCATGAGACCATAAGGTCTTCCGCGGGAGCCTTAAGGATAAATTACGACCGGCTTCACTGGCAGTAGCGCCCGTAGCTAAGGCAATTAATGAGGGGTTTTCTTGTGATTGTTGCGGGTTTATTGGTTTAGCTAGCTGTACACTTAGGCTTATTTTTTCCTCATTTAAGTCTAAGCCTATACCCAGGGCAGAAGCAATATCAGTAACTTCCTGGGTCTGACAGCCAACCATTGTCCATACAAATGTTAGTACAAGCATAATAAGAAAGTATTGTCTCATCTTCAGTTAGACTCCTTATCCGGAACTTTCTGACGTACTTGGTTTTCCATTCCTTCCATATAAGGGCGCTGCTTCATCTTAAACCAGGGACGGCGCAGCAGGACATCGGTAACTTCCGAGGTATTCAGGGGAGCGAGCGGGGCCAAGTAGGGTGTCCCGAAAGAAGATAAAGAGACCATATGGATTAGCATTATTACTAGTACTATTATTATGCCAAGAAAACCAAGCAAGGCTGCTGCCGCTAGAAAGACAAAACGGGCCATGCGGATGATTATAGAGGCATTATAAGAAGGTGAAACAAAGGAAGCGATACCGGTAAAAGCTACTATTACCACCATAGGAGTTGAAACTAGACCTGCCCTTACAGCAGCATCCCCAATAATAAGTGCACCTACTATGCTTACCGCTGGACCTACCGCCCGGGGCAGGCGCAGTCCGGCTTCACGCAGCATTTCAAAGGTTAGCTCCATAAAAAAGGCCTCAATATATGAGGGAAAAGGTACCCCCTGCCGGGAAGCGGCAATAGTTAAAAACAATGAAGTAGGAACCATTTCATGATGATAGCTTATAACCGCTACATAAAGAGCCGGCAAGGTTAAAGCTATAATGAAACTTGCTACGCGTCCCAGGCGAAAAAGGGATGCCGGAATATAATGGGTATAATAATCTTCCGAAGAAATCCAATAACGGGGAAAATTTACCGGGAGTACCAGAGCCATGGGGGAGCCGTCCACCATTATACATATTCTTCCTTCTAACATATGGGCTACCGCCCGGTCTGATTTTTCCGTGTATTCCGCCTGGGTAAAAATAGTTGATTTATGATCCATAATAAGCTCTAGAATATAATTGGTGTCCAAAACCGCGTCAATGTCAATCTCCTGCAGACGTTTACGGATTTCATTTACCAGTTGCGGGGGGGCAATATTATCTATATAACAAAAAGCAACATCGGTCTTGGTAATTCTTCCTAAAACCATACTTTCAATTTTAAAATGCTCTGATTTGATGCGGCGCCGCATTAAGGCTGTATTGAAACGCAGGGTTTCCACAAAGCCTTCTTTAGGGCCGTATACCACCTGTTCATTTTCCGGCGCGCTGATTGACCGGGCTGCCCAGCCCCGGGTAGCAATAGCTAGACCCCGGTTATCGCCGTCAATTAATAATACACTATCTCCGGAACTAATGTGGCGGATAACTTCTTCGAAGCTGGTAATTTTTTTCAGTTCACTTACAGCTATTATTCGTTCTTCCAGGGTCTGAAGCAGTTCAGGTTGTTCGAGCACACTGGCAGGGTTTTGGATCATCTCTAACTCCAAGAGAATAGGTTTCATAACATATTCATCTAACTGTTGCCGAAGAACCAGACCGTCAAAATAAACTACCAGCCCTCGGGTGAAAGATGTAGTGCCGATCTTAAATTCGCGCAAAACGGCATCAGAGCAGTTATTCAACAGATCTTGCAAAACATTTTTATTCTCATCAATAGCAGAAGATAAAGGTTTAGATGTAGCTTTCTCCGGCTTTTTCGGGATACCTTGTTTTTTTCTTTCTATGTAGCGCATAGCCGTCTCCTTAAATTAAAAATTATTTAGTAAGCTATTTTGCTGAAGTTTCCTGTATTTGTCCGGTTTCGCCAATTTCTGAATTTTGTTTTACTGGGGCTTTAAACATGGTAATAACAAATAAAAGCAGAGGAACCAGTAATAAAAAGGCAAAATATAACAAAGGCACTACATATGCTGTGATTATTTGGGTTAGCTCCACTATATTAGGACTAAGTTGAATAGAGGTAAACCCGATAATTAATGCGGTAGGGGCAGCCAGAAAGCGGTAATCAGGTAGGTTAAAAACTCCTTTAGCGGTATAACAGATCATAAACCAGCTAAGGGCTATTCTGCCGAAAATACCCATTACCCAAATTCCAATAAAGATAATATCAATATTTTGAATAAATTCTCCTAAGTTTATCATACGTACTGCCACAAAAGTGGGAAAATAAAAATAATTAGTAAATTGCCCTCCTAAAACTATAATAGTTGTCAAGGTGGTTAAAGTTAAAATCAGAATATAAGACAAAATAACTATAAACATGGTTTTAGCCAGGTTCTGAGGCTGGGCAGAGTAAAAGGCCAGGGTAAGAACTGGGAAAATGGTAAGTAAGCCTAGTAAGGAATCCAGTATAGCGCGGGAAAAACTATAATAGTCCATATTGGCGCCGAAAGGCGCTAGATTATGAAAATACGGGTTATTCAATAAGGTCAATAACAATATTAGGAAAGTGAAGGGCATCGCAATATATACTATTATTTCCGCCATACGGGCCATGCCGGCCAAACCCGATTTCACCCCAAGGAAACTAATAAAGAGCATACTACCAACAAAAATGCTGATAGGTGTACCAGGCAGAACATGGCTTTCGATAAAATCGATAAAAGTACGGGTAGCCCAGCTAGTAGTAAAGAAAAAGAAAAATATATAAAGAAAACCAACCACCTTGCCAAGTTTAACTCCCAGGTGATCTTCTAACAGCAAGGGAAAAGGCTGGTAGCTTTTTTTAATGATAGCAACATAGACATATATCAATAAGCTTGCGGGTATTAAGGCAGCTAATACTGCCAGCCATGCATTATTGCCTAGTTGTTCCGTAAGCAGCTTGGGAGTTATCAGGAAACCCAGAGATAGAGAGAGTATCATTAACATACAGTATATTTGAAATTGGCTAATTTTACTCATATTACTAAAGCCTCTTTAATATTTGATGTCTTTAGTTTGACCTGAAACGGGAAATATATTATAAAAATTCCTTAGAAGCCTAAGTTTGATAAAAAAATAAATGTATTATATTAAGCTAGCCGGGCAAAATTATAGAAAATGGGTTAGAAAGGAAGGGATAATTCTTATTACCGGTGATGATAAAAATTTTCATACTTTGATGGTAAAAAGTGAATAAAAGGGTATTTTGAGTTATATACTATCACTGAGATATAAAAAAGTATTAGGTTTTAGAAAGTCAAGTTTTCAAAAGGAGGGATAATAATAAATGAAAGCAACAGGAATCGTACGCCGCATTGACGACCTGGGAAGAGTCGTTATCCCTAAGGAGATACGCAGAACTTTACGCATACGCGAGGGGGACCCTCTGGAAATCTTTGTTGACCGGGAAGGGGAAGTTATATTAAAGAAATATTCTCCCATTGGAGAGCTGGGGGATTTTGCTAAAGAATATGCTGATTCATTGCATGAGACTATAGGTCATATTTCCATGATAGCTGACCGGGATGTCGTAATAGCTTTAGCAGGTGCTAACAAAAGAGAATTTTTAAGCAAGCCCATAGGCCCCGCTGTAGAAAGAGCGCTTGAGGAAAGAACAACACTGGTCATGAATGACTTGCAACCTGCAGGTGATGACAGCATGTATGTAATCCAAAATGATGATAGGGAGTATACTATTAAAGCTCAAGTTATTGCACCTATAATTACCCAAGGAGACCCGATTGGTGCTGTTATCATCGTCAGCAAGGACGCGGGAGTAAAACTTGGAGATATGGAGGTTAAATTAGCTGAAACCGCTGCTGGTTTTTTAGCTAAACAAATGGAACAGTAATAAGGGGTTATAATAAGGCGGTCTTATTATGCTAGATAAGATCGCTTTTTTTATGGATCAATAATTGATTTTCCCGGTCAAAAGTTTTAAACATGTATTAGAGTAAATATTCGAAGATTAAGATGGACTCCTTAATCTTATAAGGGTTAGAAATAAAAAAATTAAGGGGAATACAAAGGATTAATAGAGACTTCTGCTAACCGACACGTTGCTGGTATCAATAGCCCTGTATTAGGTATGTGGCTCTGGCTATAATTTATACTACTAATGTTTGGATAAAAATTTTAATATTAAAGGGGTTTGGCTTAAGGAATCTACTTGTTTACTCTTAACATATAGTCGTATGCTATAATATAGCTCACGAAACAAAGGGGAGAATAATATGGAGAATAAGAAACACTTTCTCCGGGGAGCTTTAATCTTAAGTATTGCTGGAGCCATTAGTAAATTACTTGGTGCGGTTTATCGCATCCCCCTGGCCCGTTTATTGGGTGGTGAAGGGATGGGGTTATATCAAATGGCTTATCCTATCTATACAACTATACTAGCTCTGGCTACTTCAGGAGTTCCAGTTGCCATATCGGTTCTGGTATCACGTAAAGAAACAGAAGGTTATTCCGGTGATAGCCGTAAGATATTCCGGGTATCGCTAATAATACTTTTTATTTTCGGAATCTTTTTGTCCTTACTAGTAATGCAATCAGCTCACTTTTTAGCTAACAATGTATTAAAGGAACCCCGCGCCTATTACCCTATATTAGCAGTAGCCCCAGCGATTTTTTTATCGGGCCTTATGTCAGTATTTCGAGGTTATTTTCAGGGACACCAGTCTATGCTGCCCACTGCTGTATCTCAGGTACTTGAACAATTTTTTCGGGTAGCTGCAGTCCTTATTCTGGCATTTATGCTTTTTCCCCGCGGTTTGGAGTATTCAGCTGCTGGTGCTACCTTTGGAGCTGTGGTAGGGGGAATAATTGGCCTGATTGTACTAAGTATTTATTACTTAAGCTTCCGCTCGAAAAATAAGAAAAGCGGAAAGGCCTTGAAATATTCGGGTGCCAGCTCAGTACAACTGGCTCAGGAAATGGTAAGGCTGGCTGTACCAGTTTCTTTTGGAGCGGTAGTATTACCATTGGTACAGATGTTAGATGCCATTATTGTTCCGGGGCGCCTAATGGCTATAGGTTACACCACTGCTCAGGCTACAGCTTTATACGGTCAGCTATCTGGCATGGCAGCTGTATTAATCAGCCTACCCACAATCTTTACGATTTCCATAGCTACCAGCTTGGTACCAGCAGTATCGGAAGCCCTGGCTTTAAAGGATCAAAGCCGGTTAAATTCACATATTAATTACGGCTTTCGTGCTGGGATGATTATTTCCTTCCCGTGTGCAGCAGGTTTATTTATTCTGGCCTACCAGGTCTGTGACTTGCTTTATGCTACCCCTGAAGCCGGCCTGCCCCTGGAGCCCCTGGCATTTTCCTGTATTGCCCTGGCGGCTTTTCAGCTTTCCAGCGCAGGTTTACAGGGTATTGGCTACCCTGAAATAGCGATGCGGAATCTTATAACAACCGGTATATTTAAAGTCATTTTTAATTATAGTCTTACTAGTATACCTATGCTGAATATACAAGGGGCGGCATTAGGGACCGTTACTGCTTTCTTAATCGGGTCATTACTTAATATTATCTATCTGAAGAAATTGACGGGAATAGTTTACGAAAAAGTGCATTTATCTAAAATAGGAGTGGTAACTATTGTCATGGCTATTGGGGTAAAGTATGCTTATCAGAGCCTGGTAGGTGTAGATATCCATTCGCATATCGCAACTTTGTTAGCTATTACTATTGGCGTGGCAATTTACGGCTTACTGCTCTTTTTAATAAGGGAATTGGACATTAATATGATAAGAAGGATAACTAAGAATTAATATGCGCACAAATACTATTCGTGTACAACCGGGTGATTTTATAATTAGATAATGGGGGTTTAACCATGAGTACTGCTAATAAGGCTAAGGCAATAGAGGAACTTATCGAAGTAATGGACAGGCTTTTAGGGCCGCAGGGTTGCCCTTGGGATAGAGAGCAGACCCATGAATCGCTGATACGTTATCTGATTGAGGAAAGTTACGAAGTAATCGAAGCTATTAAAGAAAGGGATATGAATAAACTGCGGGATGAGCTGGGAGACTTGTTGCTGCAGATCGTGTTTCACGCTAACTTGGCCCAGCAGGAAGGCCAGTTTGATTTTTATGATGTCGCTGCCGGTGTAAGCCAAAAAATGATTAATCGCCATCCTCATGTGTTTGGAGATGCCAAGCCACTTCATAGCGGTGAAGATGTTATGGAAGTATGGGAAGGTTATAAAAAGAGAGAAGGCAAGGAGAACCTCCTGGAGGGAATTCCTAAGTTTTTGCCAGCCTTAATGCGGGCAGAAAAAGTTCAGGAGAAAGCAGCTCGGGTTGGGTTTGATTGGCCCTCTGTAAAAGGTGCTGTGGAAAAGTTCAAAGAAGAGGTGGAAGAATGGGGACAGGCTGTGAATAAGTCCGAGGAGAAAGAGGAGTTTGGAGATATCCTATTTGCCCTGGTTAATATTGCCCGCTTCAGAAACATTGAACCAGAACAAGCGCTACAGGCAGCTAATGATAAATTTTCCCGTAGGTTTAACTATATTGAAAAACAAGTGAAAGAGAGCAATAGGGAATTTAAGGATATGAGCCTTGAGGAGCTGGATATCATTTGGGAAGAAGCTAAAGCCAAAGGGTTATAAAGTAATAGCTTTAGCCAAGAGTCTTTTACGCTGGCAAGTTCTAGTTTCTTATTTCTTAATTTACCCTCCATACTAAAAGGGGAGCATATCATTTAGGGGTGTAAGCTTTGTCTATTTTCTAATAAAAAAGGATAACAAGAATGAATAGCGAATATTGATTATTAGGGAGGGATAGGTGTTTGTATACCATAAAAGATAATAATAAGGTTCATTTGATCGGGCTTGGTCATTCGGCACCAGCAAGTGGCAGGCTAGAAAAGAAAGGCGGAGCTCAAATTCATATGGTGGCTATTCGGGATGCTGTATTAAAAGCAGGTAAAGTACTAAAAGAAAGATACAGGTTAAAATGCGTTTAGATAAATATTTAAAAATATCGCGAATTATCAAAAGACGTACCGTAGCCCGAGATTTTGCAGCGAATGAACGAGTATTACTAAATGGAAGGGTTGCCAAGCCTTCAAGTGAAGTAAAAAAAGGCGATGTAATTATCCTTCAGGTAGGGGATAAGAAAACAACTTACGAAGTATTAGACATTATCGAAAATATAAAAGCGGCCGAAGCTAAAAATTTATACCGTATTATCGAATAGCGTGTCTTGGAACTAGAAACCAGGACACGCTATTTTATTAAGGTGAACTAGTCGGTAAAGGAAGAAATTTTAGTCATATACTTTGACTATATGCATATTGTTAATTAGAAAATAGCTTCAAATGTTATTGCTATTCACCATTAAGCTAGCGGCCAGAGGTGGCTAGTACAACAATTAGTAGTAAATGGCAAAGGAGGATTTATATAATGGCTGATCATTCTTTTACCCTTATAAACCGGACTAATATGCAGCTTACTGGCATAAAAAATGTCAATACTTTTGATGAGGATGAGATTATATTAGAAACTGAGTTAGGGTTCCTATTTATATTAGGGCAGGATCTTCATGTAAGCATGTTAAACCTGGAGCAGGGAAAAGTTGCGTTAGAGGGCACAGTTAATAGTATAGAGTATAAAGCTCAAGCAGATATCAAGGCTAAAGGCAGAAATATCCTTAACCGCTTACTCAAGTAACTAGTAGGGCCATCTAAATCACCCTGTTATCAAGGAGGGAGGCTATTTGACCGGATTACTTAGCCAATTACAAGCTTTTTTGTTAACCCTTATCCTTGGAATTATTACTGGGGTTATTTTTCACTTCTACCAGGCCATTATAAGAGCAGCTAGGGTTAAACGCTTACTGCTGTATGTCCTGGATTTTTTTCTGTGGATAATAATCATAGGGTTAGTTTTTGGCAGTTTATTATTTATTAATCAGGGGGAAATGCGAGTTTACGTTTTACTAGCCCTTCTGCTGGGGATACTTATATATTACCGGTGTTTTGCCCACCGATTAGATAATGCTATAGCCCAAGTTGTTCGGGCTTTTATATTTATTTGTAATCCGTTAGTGAAGACATGCAAAAAAATATACTCATGGACAATTATGCGGCTAGCTCGGTTAAAACCAAGGCCAAAAGAACCCCCGGGTGATCCGGAGGATTAATAATAAAATTAAAAAGAAGGAATTCTCATAGGGCTCCTCGAAAATAAATAAATGTAATTAAATTGTCCACAGATTGTGGATAAATTGTGGATAGAGTTGTTGCTGTATGCATATTGAGATTCGGGGAGCAGAGAAACTTAGCTTCAGAGAAAGACAAGTAGTAGTAATGAAAGAAATGGGCAAGAGTACGGAAGAAATATGCCGGACTCTTAAAATTGGTGCAAGCACCGTTGCTACCTTATATAATCGTGCTCGTTCTAAAGGGTATGAAGTGGTTATAGTGCTCCCGGGGGATGTGCTTGGGTTACATGATGAGGAGGTTGATGACAATGAGCAGTAGCCCCAGGAGGTCTCCTCTAAAACTGGTGGTAATAGCAGTGGTGATTTTTTTCCTGTTAGCTCCAATAGTACCGCAGTTAAGATCTATTTGGGAACTGCACCGCCAAATGGAGAAACTACAAGAACAAAAGGCAGAGTTAGAGTCTATTCAACAGGAATTGCAACAGGAGCTTAAAGAGGCTAGTTCTTTGGCAACAGTAGAGAGAATTGCCCGGGAGCAATTAGGTATGGTAAAAGAAGGGGAAAGCCGGATAGTAAAAATAATTCCGTAAACGGTGTTAGTAAACATTTCTTCTAGAGAATTCAAGGTTATTATTGACTTGTTAACTCGCATTTACTAAAATTAACATAGCAAATTTTGAGGGGGACATCATATTTCATGCTTATCGAACAAAGCAATATTGTACTTGGTGATGTAGTGGAAGGTAAGGTTCAAGGAATTACCAAGTTTGGGGCGTTCATCGAGTTGCCTAGCGGGGCGGTCGGACTGGTGCATATTTCTGAGATTGCCGACACCTATGTAAAGGATGTTAAGGACTTCATTAAGGAAGGTGATGTCGTTAAGGTTAAGATACTTAACCAGGATGGTAAGAAAATAGGTTTATCAATAAAACAGGCAAAGGCAAAGGAGGATAAACCTGTAAGAACCGTTCCAGTCCGTAATCGTGATATCGAGAAGCATGGAATGAATTTACCAAGTAACAAGGGAGTTGTTAATGAGCTTAGCTTGGATGATAAAATTGCAAAATTTTTGAAAGAAAGCGACGAACGGATGCAACCCCTAAAAAACCGTATTGAACCCAAAAAACGCAATCGTTATGTTTAATAAATAAAGATAAAATAAGCATTTCTATTAAAGAAGTGCTTATTTTTTTCACATTTTTTGATGAACCAGCAAGGGCTACCTAAACTATCATACATTGCCCGCACCATTAAAACAAATAATTGTACTTTATTTATAGCAATGATACTCAAGCAATTATCAAATATTATAAATTTATATATAACAGGGGAGACAATAATATGAGATATGCAGCAGTTGATGTCGGCAGTAATTCCTGCCGTTTGCTGGTAGCCGAAATAGCAGGCAATTCCTTAAAAACCTTATGTCGGCAGATAAACTGTACTCGTTTAGCGGAGGGGGTGAATACCAGCAGCTATCTTAATACCTTGGCGATGGAACGGACAATAAACTGCCTTAAAGGCTATAAAGCAATAATAGAGCAATTTAAGGTTGAATCTTACCGGGCTGTTGCTACTAGTGCTATGCGTGATGCCCGGAATCGTAAAGAGTTTGCATATATGGTTAATAATAATTGTGGTTTAACCCTGGAAATTATAAGTGGAGAAGAGGAAGCGCAGTTAAGCTACCTGGGAGTCAAAGCTGGGTTAAATTTACCCCAAGCACCCCTGGTAATTGATCTAGGTGGGGGAAGTTGTGAGTTTAAGTTAGAAGATGATAATAAATATTATTCACGATCGCTTCCGCTAGGAGCAGTACGAGCTACCGAAGCAGGGCAGACAGCTATAGATATTAAAGATATTCTGGCCCCAGTTGCAGCTAAAGCGAAGTGTTTCAAAGAAACCCCAGTGGTATTTGTTGGAGGAACTGTAACTACACTTGTTGCTATGAAGCTTTCTATGGAAATATATGACCCGCAAATGGTACATGGGCAGTATCTACACCGGGAGGAAATAGCAGATCTTTATAATATGTTAATGCTTACGCCTATTGACTTGCGTCGCCGGTTACCGGGATTACAACCGGAAAGAGCTGACATAATTCCTACCGGGGCATTAATAGTTTTATTAATAATGGATGCTTTGAATTGTCAGAGAATTATAGTTAGCGAAAGCGACATACTAGAAGGAATTATACGTCAGCTAAATCAATCATAACCTTAAAGGGCATACCCCTAAGACACATGCAAGCAGGTACTTAACCACTGACTAAAAATAATAGTCTATTGCAAATGCATAAAGTACATGTGAATCAGCGAGGTATGTTGGCAGCCAACCGTTCGATAACAGATTCCATTGCTTTAGCCCACATAGAGAAACCGCCTTGCTCAGTCAATATTTCCTTAACCATATAGTTAATACCGCCTGGTGTTGTTTCTTCTGCTAAAACATGCACCTCCTGCTCATTAGAATGGATTGCCTGCTCACATACAGCAAGGAAAAAAGCTGTAATATAACTAGTAGCCAACTCACCTGATACACCTTTGGATTATAATTTTCTAAATCATGTCATATCAGAAACAACGGGATGTGATTCGGATGTCGGTGGCTAAGGTGAACTCCATTGTTGTCCATGACATCCAAGGAAAGTGAAGCCATTAATGCAAAATACCATTAAACTTTTGTCATAACTTCATTATATGATTTATTAGCATTTCCTGAGGAAGAAATGTTTATTAGGCACAATATATCCTACTATACAGTATATCGTTATATTAAAATTAAATACCAGGAAATAGAAAAACCATTGGTTGACAATATACCAGTGAAAGAAAATTTTACTTTCGATCAGGTAAAACATATGTGGCAAGGCGACATGCTGGTTGGTCCTTATACTAATGTGGGCAGAAAAAGAAACCAACCTATTTGAATGATTGCTCTAGGCTGATTACTTTTGCTCGTTCGATTTAAGCCAGAATTTTGATACCATAAAAAAGCCTATATAGTAGCGGTAACTTACCGGGGAATCCCCCAGGTATTATATCTGGATAACGGTTATTAATAAAGTAAATAAAAGAGGAGAAATAGTGAATTTTAGTATTATTTAAATCTAGACAGCATCCCCTTAATGACAAATTTTAACAGCCCCAGATTGTTATAATTGGTGGGCAATATTCGTATTAGGGGGTAAGGATGTTGGAAAAATTTTTAGTTTATCCTTATCAGAGAATTAATCAGACACATATGCCGGGCAAAAGGCGGTCTAGACGCCGTATAAGGCCATATAAAAACGCTAAATTAAACTTTCATACTATGCAGGCTGCGGTGGTAAATCAATTAAATTCCCTATTTACTTTGGACAGGCTTTTGCCTGCTGCTTTAATTATTCTGATGTCCCGGGCTTTTGTACTTGGTGAGCTACTGCCGTTTGTTTATGCCTGCCTGGTTGCTTTTAGTTACCGGGATAAAACCAGTTCCCTGCTACTAGCTGCATGTGCTGCGATTGGGCTGGTTACTGTATTGCCGGGTATTGCTCTGGGTTCTTCCCTGATTACCCTATTTATATTATTGGGGGTTATTAATTATACCAAAATACCTGCGGAGAAAGCCTGGTGGGGATTACCACTCTTATGTATAGCGGTGATATTTGTAAGCAAGACCATTTTCATGTGTTTTACCACTATTTCCTTTTATCAAGGTATGGTCATTATATTTGAAGCATTAATAGCGGGAATTTTGACCTTTGTATTTTTGATTGTAGCTGATTCCTTGAGGCAGAAACGGGCATTAACTACCTTTTCTTTTGAAGATATGGCTGCTTATACAATTCTGGGTATTGGCGTAATAATGGGACTTAGTGATGTAACTTTAGGAGGCTTAAGTGTAGCCGGCATTATTTGTCGTCTGGGTATTCTCGTAGCTGCATTTTTCTGGGGCAGCCCGGGAGGAACAATGACAGGCTTAATGGTAGGAATCATTCCTTCAATATCTTCAAGTATTTTTCCCCAGGCCCTGGGAATATACGCCATTTCAGGGCTATTAGCCGGTTTATTCAGAAATTTTGGACAATTAGGGGTAATTATTGGTTTTATGCTTGGAACCCTGGGGTTTTCAATGTTTATCAACGCGACCCAGGCTACAGTTCTGGGGATGTGGGAAACCGGAGCAGCTTCCCTGTTATTTATACTCCTGCCTGGTTCGCTTAAAGAAAAGTTACAGGTGCAGTCACTTGGACCAATTAGTAAGTTTAAAGAAAAAGAATTCAACCTGGTTGACCTTAGTATTAAAGATACAGCTCGTAACCGGATAGAACACCTTGCAGGTGTATTTGATGAGTTAAGCAGCACCTTTAATCAAGAGGTAGTTCCTAGCCGGCGCCAGCCGGCAGAATCAGGTTATCTTACTTATTTGTATGATGAGGTTTTTTCCGGATACTGCAATAAATGTTCCCGTTATGAAGAATGCTGGGTTAAAAATAGTTATAATACCTCACAGGAGATTTTAGATATTTTTAGCACTGCTGAGGGAGCTCAACAAGTCAGTTATGAGGAGTGTCCAGTAAGTTTTAGACGCCGTTGTATTTATGGGCGGGAAATGCTGGGAACAATCAACCACCTTTTTGATAATCTACGTATAAATGAGTACTGGTTAGATAGGCTCCAGCAATCCCGGGGGCTGATATCACATCAATTACAGGGCATCAGCCAGGTTATAAAAAACCTGGCCCAAGAAATGGACATGAAGGCGGTAGTTGATTTTGAGCTAAGAACAGATATCTTAAGGGAAGCCAAAAAACGAGGGTTATTGATAAAGGATCTTAGCCCAATACATAATGGGGAAAATCAATTTTATATTAATGTTTTAATGTCTTCCTGTGCAGATGGATGCCAGTGCCAAACTCAGGTGGCACCTGTAATTTCAGGGATACTAGGGGAAAAAGTGGCGGTTTCCAATAAAAGGTGTCCCCGCATAACTGGTACTGGCGATTGCGAATTTACGCTTAGCCGAATTTTTAACTACCGTATACTAAGCGGGGCAGCTCAGGTAGCTAAAGAAGAGGTTTGCGGCGACAGTTTCACTATTGCCACCCTTAAGGAAGGCAAAGAACTGGTAGCATTAAGTGATGGTATGGGAGTGGGAGAAAAAGCCTGTAGTGAGAGCCAGGCAGCGGTACGTTTACTGGAAAATCTGCTTACTACCGGGTTTGACCAGGAAATAGCCCTTAAAACTATTAATTCTGTACTATTATTAAGGTCTGATTCAGAAAGATTTGCAACTCTTGATATGCTGATGATTGACTTGTATACGGCGGAGCTTGATTTTATTAAAGTAGGAAGTGCTCCTTCCTTTATTAAGCGTGGGAAAAGGGTGGAAGTGGTAAACTCCAATTCCGTTCCCATAGGGATTTTAGATAATCTTGATGTGGTAAGTGATAAAAGAGCTTTATTTCCTGGGGATATAATAATAATGATAAGTGACGGGATTCTTGAAGCTTCGCGCCATAGGGGAGAAGATTTGTGGCTAAACGAATTTCTGGTTGATATTGCCGAGAAAGACCCTCAACTACTGGCGGAAATGATAATAAATAGAGCCTTGTCCCTATGTCAGGGTAAGCCTCGGGATGACATGACGGTGGTCTGCTTGTATGTAGAATTGAGTTAATGGAAAACAAGAGAGGCGGGTAAAGAGGGACGTGGAGCAAACAAGGTGATGTACACCTTCTGTTACTCCCCGTCCCTCTGTCATCTCATACCCTGGCATCTGTTTTCATACTTTTTCTGGTAATAAGGTTTACCATTGCAGGTAAGTTGGGTACTATTAAGATAGTACTAGTTGGAGTGAATGCAATGCTTAGTAAAGTATATAAATACATAAAAGAGTATAAGATGATTGAACCCGGCGAAACAATAATAGTTGGTGTTTCCGGGGGACCGGATTCAATGGCTTTGCTTGATATTTTATATAAACTCCAGCCAGTGCTGGGCTGTTCCCTAGTGGCAGCTCACCTTAACCATGGGTTACGTCCCGAAGCAGAGGCCGAGGAAAGTTTTGTAAATGAATACTGTGATAATAAGGGAATAAGCTGTTATAGCTGTCTTATTAATGTAAAGGAGTTAGCTCAGCGGGACAAAAAATCTCTCGAGGAAGCTGGCCGGGAATGCCGCTATCATTACTTTAGTGAATTAGCTGGGAAAATTGGGGCTTCACGTATAGCTACTGCTCATCACCGGGATGATAATGCCGAAACTGTATTACTTAATATAATCAGGGGAAGCGGCATAAAAGGATTAAGAGGAATAATTCCCGTAAATGGGATGATAATTAGGCCCTTATTGGGGGTAAATAGGAGGGAGATTGAGAATTATTTGGCTGAAAATTCGATTACGTACTGTATTGACCAGAGCAATTACAGTAATGACTATATGCGTAATCGCCTCCGTCATCAACTTCTGCCCTTACTAAAGCAGGAATACAATCCCCGGATTGTTGAGAGCCTCACCCAGCTGGCTGCAATTGCAGCAGGTGAGAATGAAGTGATCGAAATGGAAACCCAAAGGTTATGGAAGAGTATAGTTATTAAGGAACAGGTCGGTGAGATCATTCTTAATGCAGATAGTTTTAAAAAAGTACACCCTGCTTACCAGCACCGGATTTTACTGCAAGTTTTATATAAATTATACGGAGGAAGCGGCTGGGAGGGCAGGGATATCTTACAGATTTGTAACCTAATAGGTAAACCTGGTTCAAATAAAGGTCTAAGGCTTAAAAAAGGCTTACATGTAAATAAAGCATATAATCAGGTGATTTTTGGTTTTAAACCACCAGTCAAAACTCAATTTAAATATAAAGTTGAAATACCTGGTCAAGTTTATATACAGGAAATTGAGCAGAGCTTTGCTTTTTATTTATTAGAACGCGGGCATTTCTGCCCGCAAAAAGGTGACTGTTATCTTGATTATGCTAGAATACAAGGGGAGCTATATTTGCGCTCGCGGCAGCCTGGAGATTTTTTTTCGCCCCAGGGCATGCAGGGGCGTAAAAAGATAAAAGACTTTTTTATTGATCTCAAGATACCATTTAAAGACCGGGATCGAATTCCTTTGCTAGCATCAAGTCAAGAAATATATGCGGTTCTCGGTTATAGGGTTTCGCGCCGGGCAGCGGTAGATAATAGTACTAACCGAATATTGTTAATAAAAACACTTCCTATAGATTAGAATAATTAATACGTACAGTAATTACTAATACATGTGTAAAAAAGCAATATAATTGAAAAGGATACCCGGTTATGCTAAAATATGACGGAATTCTCAATACTCCGAAGGGGAGGAAAGATTAAGTGGACAGAGTTCTTAAGAACGCTGCAATATATATGCTTATAGTATTGCTGGCTTTATTTGCCATACAATTAACGTCCAATCGTGATGAAAAGGTAACCGAGCTTACTTATCCCCAATTTTATAATAAAGTTCAACAAGAACAGGTTAAGATCGCCGAACTGGAAGTAGATGATAATATCTACCGGATTGAAGGCCAGTTAGTTGATGGTACCGCTTTTATTGCTACTGCCCCCAAGGAAGGCGATATAATTAATCTGTTAACGCAAAAAAAGGTTAATTATAATGTAGTTCCGGTACCTCCAACCCCCTGGTGGATGTCGCTTCTTACCACCCTTTTCCCTATACTAATACTAATCGCTTTCCTGATATTTATTATGAATCAGAGCCAGGGCGGTGGTAACCGTGTTATGCAGTTTGGCAAGAGTAAAGCCCGCATGACAACGGGGGAAGATGCCAAGGTAACTTTTAAGGATGTAGCCGGAGCAGAGGAAGCAAAAGAGGAAATGGAAGAGGTAGTAGAATTCCTCAAAAATCCTAATAAATTTATAAAAATAGGCGCTAAAATTCCTAAGGGTATTTTGCTTTTTGGTGCTCCAGGAACCGGGAAAACGCTTATGGCCAGAGCTGTTGCAGGTGAAGCTGGGGTTCCTTTCTTCTCAATTAGTGGTTCCGATTTTGTAGAAATGTTTGTTGGAGTAGGAGCTGCCAGGGTTCGTGACCTTTTTGAACAGGCTAAAAAGAATTCTCCTTGTATAGTTTTCATAGATGAGATTGATGCGGTAGGACGTCAGCGCGGAGCTGGACTGGGAGGGGGACATGATGAAAGGGAACAAACCCTTAACCAGTTGCTGGTAGAGATGGACGGGTTTAGTGCTAACGAAGGTATAATTATAATGGCATCTACCAACCGTCCTGATATATTAGATCCTGCCCTATTAAGACCGGGGAGGTTTGATCGGCACATTTTAATTGACCGGCCTGATGTTAAAGGACGAGAAGCTATCTTGAGTGTGCATATAAAGGATAAGCCAGTCGCTGATGATGTTAATCTGGAAGTATTAGCTAAGCGTACACCTGGTTTTACCGGAGCTGATTTAGCTAACATGGTTAATGAGGCGGCACTGTTATCTGCCCGGCGGGGCCATGAAAAAATAAGTATGCAGGAACTGGAGGAATCGATCGAAAGAGTCATTGCCGGTCCCGAAAAGAAATCCCGGGTTATATCGGAAAAAGAGAAGAAACTGGTAGCATATCATGAAGCTGGTCATGCTATAGTAAGCTATTTTCTACCTAATACTGATAAGCTTCATAAAATATCAATTATTCCCCGGGGCCGGGCTGGTGGTTATACTTTGCTTTTGCCAGAGGAAGACCGCAACTATATTACCCGCTCTTATTTACTGGATGAGGTAACTACCCTCTTAGGCGGGCGTGTAGCTGAGGCCTTAGTACTTCATGATATTAGTACCGGAGCTCAGAATGACTTGGAAAGGGCTAGCAGTATTGTACGTAAGATGATTACCGAGTACGGCATGTCCGATGAATTAGGGCCGCTTACCTTTGGCCATAAAAGTGAAGAGGTTTTTCTGGGACGGGATATTTCCAGGGATCGCAACTATTCCGACGCGATAGCTTACGCTATTGATAAAGAGGCCAGCCAGTATATGGATAACAGTTATCAAAAGGCGGAAGAAATATTGCAGGAAAATATGGATAAACTACATCAAATAGCAGCTCGTTTAATCGAACGGGAAACCATGGAAGCTAATGAATTTGAAAGTATAATAACAGGTCATAATAATCAAGAGAATGAAGAAGTAATTGAACAGAAGGAGCAGGAATAGTGGAAAGTACTTTTATCATGGTTAAGCCTGACGGGGTACAAAAAGGTCAGGTAGGTGAAATAATAAAACGCATCGAACAAAAAGGTTTCAAATTAGTAGGTCTTAAGCTCTTGGTCATCAGCCGGGATATGGCAGAGAAACATTATGAAGAACATAAGGACAAACCTTTTTTCGGTGAACTGGTAGAATTTATTACTTCAGGGCCAGTAGTTGCTATGGTTTGGGAAGGTCCTGGAGTTATTGATGCCCTACGGAATCTTATGGGTAAAACTAATCCGGCTGAAGCTTTACCAGGTACTATTCGGGGTGACCTGGCGGTAACTACCAGCCAGAACATTATTCACGGTTCTGATTCTTGGGAATCAGCCCAACGGGAAATAGATTTATTTTTTAGTCCACTGGAGATAATAGACTACCAGCGTGTTGTTGATAAATGGGCTTTCTAGCTTATTTACCTGGCAATTGATCATTATGATTATTATTTGCATAATCATAATAAAGAAGGTTCCTCGATTTGACTGGTATAGTTAAGGAGGAACCTTTAGTTTTTTCCGGTTAAATGGTAGTGCCAGGGGAATAGTATTAGGTAAAATTATTATTATGAAGGATTTTTATTATAACCGTTTAATATAAATTATAAAAATGAAAATATTGGGGTGAAATATATGAAAAGGGTGGAGCTGCTGATAAATGATACGCTTTACCAGAAATATATTAAATACAATATGGAAGAAGAAATGGAACCAAAATTTTGTCTGCATGACTTCCGCCATCATCTTGATGTAGCGCGGATCGTATATATCTTGGTTTTGGAGCATAATGATTTAAATTACTTTATTAAAGAAAATAACTTTGCAGGTAAACTCGCAGCCAAGGAAGTAATTTATGCAGCCGGATTACTGCATGATATAGGTAAATGGAAGGAATACCGAGAAGGAGTTGACCATGCCTCTTATGGGGCGCTGCTGGCCAAGGAGATATTAACCCAGTCATTTTTTAATGCCAATGAAATCGAGCTAATAAGTAAGGCTATATTTGAACACCGTAATATAAGCAGGGATATGAGCTTTTTGGGCGAGCGTTTACACCGTGCTGATAATTTATCACGGATATGTAATCAATGTCCTGAACACGATAACTGTCCCAAGGCCAAGCGTAAAGAAATTAATGTCAGCGGTTTTGAGTATTAAAAATCGTCTTATATCTGCAGGAGGACAGTTAAATGAGATGTCATGCCATTTTTCCTAGTAATAAATATGAAGCTAAAATTGCTTTGGAACAAATAGGGGTAGATCCGGGAGCTTTCCCGTATCTTTTACCTAAGGCTCAGTTCTACTGGATAAAAATAAAAGACATCTCTTATCGGGCAGCGAATATAATCAAGCAGGAAATGCTTTCCAAGGGAGGAGAAGCAGCAGTAGCGAGACAGGCTCTTTCTCTGGAGGGCTCTGGTGACGTCCTCTTAATGGGTACCCGTAAACACTATTACCTGCTCCTAAAGAAACTCAAGGTACAGCCTTTTGGGTTAATTAAGGTGGCTGAGGAAATTGAAAAAATATTGTCAGGGTTGGAACAAAATGAGCATACCATTGATTTGCCTCATGGCCAGTGTTTAAAGCTGGGTAAAAGAACCCTCATTATGGGGATACTTAATATAACACCTGATTCTTTTTCCGATGGAGGAAAATACCTGAACCCTGAGAAGGCGGTTGAACGAGCTCAAGAGATGCTGGATCAGGGTGCGGATATAATAGATATTGGAGCTGCTTCTTCCCGGCCCGGGGCTATATTAGCGGGGGAAGAGGAAGAACTTAGTCGACTGCTTCCGGTATTAGATAAACTAGCAGGAAAAATGATTATTTCTATTGATACCTTTAGAGGCAGGGTCGCCCGGGCTAGTCTGGCAAGAGGAGCCCATATAATTAATGATATAGGACAATTACAGCTTGATGAAGGACTATTACCGGTTCTGGTAGAAAAACAGGCTCCAGTAATTTTGATGCATAACCGGCTACACCTACGTAAAAATGAACCATATCAGGATCTAATAGCAGATATATTAAATGAATTGGATGAATCTATGGAAATGGCGGTTAAAGCCGGGTTGCCGGATAACAAGATTATTGTTGATCCTGGTATAGGATTTGGTAAAACACCAGCGGAGAACAGGTTGCTGCTTAAACGTTTGCGGGATTTCCGCAGCCTGGGTAAACCAGTATTATTAGCGGCATCGCGCAAGGCTTTTATTGGCGCGACCTTGGGTTTAGATGTGGATCAACGGCTGGAGGGAAGCCTGGCTGCTGTTGCTATAGGCATAATTAATGGTGCAGATATCGTCAGGGTACATGATGTTGAGGCGACCAGGCGTTTGGCAGAAATGATAGACGCGGTGAGGCGAGAAGATGGATAGCATATTAGCAAATGGACTAACCTTTACAGGTTGTCATGGGGTTTTGACGGCTGAAAAAAGATCTCCCCAAGTGTTCAAAGTAGACTTGGAATTATTTATGGATTTGCATGCTGCAGGACAGCAGGATGATCTTGCTCTAACAGTTGACTATGCTCAGGTATACGAGGTGGTACGTAAAATAGTTCAGGGACCTGCATGTAACCTGTTAGAAACCCTGGCGGAAAAAATTGCTCAGGCTATATTGGGGGAATTCCCGGTTATTGAAGTTGAAGTAACCGTTTACAAACCAGAAGCCCCGGTAGAGGGTAAATTTGGGTATTTTGCCGTCAAAATTAGGAGGAGTTTGGTAATATAATTATTTAAATATTAAATAGTTTAATAAAAATTAAGAAGTTCTTGCCCACTTTATAGCTATATGCTATTTTAAAGGGTGAATATAGCATGAACAATATAGTTTACATTGGATTAGGTTCGAATATCGGCGATAAATTAGCCCAACTTGAACTAGCGCGTAAAAATATAGATAATATTAAAAATACTGAAATTACCCGGGCATCATCCCTTTATATAACATCCCCTTGGGGGAAAACTGATCAGGATGATTTTATTAATCAGGTAATCGAAGCAAGGACAAGATTAAGTGCTGGGGAATTGTTACACCAGTTGACTGCAATTGAAATTAAAATGGGCCGCCAGCGAAACGTCAAATGGGGCCCCCGTTGTATAGATCTAGACATTTTATTATATGGAGATGAAGTTATTAATTTGAAGGAATTAAAAATTCCTCATCCCCATATGCGTGAGCGGTTGTTTGTTCTGATTCCATTACAGGAAATAAACAGTGAACTAGTATTTCCGGATAATGGGGTTAAAATCAAGGAGGTGTTGGTTAGAGTATTAGAGCGAGAAGGAACCCGGGGAATAACCAAATTAAAATATTCTCCCGCTGAAAACTCCGGTTGTAATGAAATGGTTTAGCTCTAATCTTTATAGGGGATGGGCTGAACAACTAAACAGGTAACAGGTTAAATTACCTGTATACAAAGGGGGTTTCGATATGAAACTAGGCATCATCGGGGCGGGGGTAGTAGGAACGGCAATTGGGGTGGTACTTAATGATAAGGGTTATGAGATTACGGGCGTCTATGATATTAACCCCGAATCTTCCAAAGAGCTGGCAAAACGGGTTGGATGTATTTCGTATCCATCACCTCAAGAAGTTTCTCGCTCGGCTGATATTATTTTCATAACTACATCAGACTCAGCTATTGAGGATGTTGTAAATAGAATGGCAGATCATGATGCTTTTCGCGCAGGACAGGTTATAGTCCATATGAGTGGAGCCCAGTCCTCAGAGGTTCTGGATCGGGCCAAGAGTTTCGGAGCTTTGGTGCTGTCTGTGCATCCACTGCAATCTTTTGCCAGCGTTGAACGGGCTGTTGCTATTCTACCTGGTTCTATTTTTAGTATTGAAGGTGACCAGGAAGCCTATGATATAGCTGTCGGTATTGTGGAAACTTTAGGCGGGGAATATTTCTTCATTGATAGGGAAGCCAAGCCTCTGTATCATGCCGGGGCCTGTGTTGTATCTAATTATCTGGTTACTCTAATTGATTTAGGGATAAAGCTGCTGGAATCAACCGGAATCCCAAGACATAAGGCGTTACGAGCCCTGTTGCCATTGATAACCGGAACAATGAACAATGTTCAGAAAATAGGTATTCCCGGGGCACTAACTGGACCAATTGCGCGGGGTGATTTAAGTACAGTAATTAAACACTTGGATTGTTTAGAAGAAGTAACCCCTGAATTTTTGAAACTATACAGTTTACTAGGTTTTCATACAAGTCAGGTTGCAGTAGAAAAAGGCAGCATAAACCGACAGAGCATGGAAGAGTTACAAAAGTTGTTTAATGAGCGACTCCAACAGGTTGTTAATATTAATTAAGCCAACCAGTGCGAAGGAGGTTATATCATGGCTAGAGTTACAACAGCAACTATCAAAGAGAAGAAAGCTAAAAATATTAAAATAAGTATGCTTACATCTTATGATTTTTCACTTGCCAGCATGGTTGACCAGGCTGGTTTAGATATGATCTTAGTCGGAGATTCACTCGGAAATGTGGTTTTAGGGTATGAAAATACCCTGGCGGTTACTATGGATGATATGGTACACCATACTAAGGCAGTTGTCCGGGGAACCCAAAATGCGATGGTAGTAGCTGATTTGCCTTTTCTTTCTTACCATACATCGCCTTATGAAGCAGTTAAGAATGCGGGACGTTTAATTCAGGAGGGCGGTGCGCAGGCAGTTAAACTAGAAGGAGGAGTGGAAAGAATTGAGGTGGTTAAAGCAATTCTTGATGCTCAGATTCCGGTAATGGCTCACATAGGTTTAACTCCACAATCAGTTAACCAGTTTGGCGGGTTCAAGGTTCAAGGAAAAGATTTGGAAACTGCCCGGAAGCTGGTTCGCGACGCCAAAGAGTTGGATAAGGCCGGGGTTTTTGCTATAACCCTGGAATGTGTACCATTCGCCTTGGCGAAGAAGATTACCGAAGAGGTTTCCGCACCAACTATTGGTATTGGCGCCGGACCACATTGTGATGGTCAGGTCTTGGTTATTAATGACATGTTGGGCATGTTTTCCGGACATGTTCCTAAATTTGTTAAGAAATACGCTAATCTTCAGCCAATTATTGTAGATGCTCTAAAAGCTTATAAAGAGGAAGTTGAAAACGGGAGTTTTCCAGGTAAAGAGCATTGCTTTACTATCTCAGACGACGTATTAGAAAAACTATATTAAGAATTTATTTAGCCGGGCAGCTGTATATCCTGCCTGGCTAAATCAAAGCCAAACAACGGGGGACATTATGCGGATTATTGACAACATCAAAGAAATGCAAAATTACTCACAAAATGAACGTAGACAGGGGAAAGAGATAGGACTTGTCCCCACTATGGGGTACCTGCATGACGGGCATATGGCGCTGGTTAAGACCGCGCGTAAGATGTGTGATTTAGTGGTTGTGAGTATATTTGTAAATCCTATACAATTTGGACAGGGGGAAGATTTCGAGGAATATCCCCGGGACCTTAACCGTGATTGCAATTTATTGGAGAATGCCGGGGTAGATATTGTTTTTGCACCTTCAGCCCAGGAAATGTACCCAAGAGATTATAGCAGCAGTGTTGAGGTGAGAGGCACGATTGGCGAAAGAATGTGCGGAGCCTCCCGCCCTGGCCATTTTAATGGAGTTACTACGGTCTGTACGAAGCTATTTCACGTATGTTTGCCGGTTAAAGCCTTTTTCGGGCAAAAGGATATGCAACAATTAATGATAATTAAAAAAATGGTAAAGGAGCTTAATTTTCCTTTAGAGATTGTTGGAGTTCCAATTGTAAGAGAACATGATGGGCTCGCTTTAAGTTCGCGCAACGTTTATCTAAATCCTAATGAGAGGCAACAAGCACTTATATTGAATAAGTCACTTTTAATGGCCCAAGAGCAAATTATTAAAGGGGAGAGGGATGTAAACAGGCTTTTAGATAGTATTAAAGAGATGATACTTAAAAGCCCTCAGGCGAAAATTGATTACATCGAGATCTTAAATGCAGAAGATCTTACCCCAATAGAAAAGGTTAATGGTAAAGTATTAGTAGCATTAGCAGTTAAGTTTGGGAAGACTAGATTAATTGATAACCTGGTGGTGGAGGTGTAGAATCAGTGCTTCGTTATATGTTGAAATCTAAAATTCATCGCGCCATAGTTACCGATGCGTCTCTAAATTATGTAGGAAGTATTACTATTGACAAGGATATAATGGATGCTGCTGATATAGTGGCGAATGAGAAAGTAACTATAGTAAACAATAATAATGGTGCACGTTTTGAGACCTATGTAATTGAAGGTGAACCTGGTTCTGGAGTTATTTGTTTAAATGGGGCTGCAGCCCGTCTGGTACAAAAAGGTGATGTAGTTATTATTCTTACCTATACTATTTTGGAGGACGAGGAGTGTGCTGGCTATAAGCCCAGGCTGGTGTTTATAGGTGAAAACAACACTATTAAAAAAGTATGTCATGGTCGTTATGAGGAAAGCCAGGGGGATAGCTAAGCTAATTTAATGGTTGCATAAGCTTGGGGTATTTCTTCCTAGGAGGATATCGAATTAAATGACGGATACCTTGCATGAGTATATAGCTAGGAGAAAGCAGGAACTTAATGCTTTAATACTGGCACATTACTACCAGTTGCCTGAAATTCAGGATGTTGCTGATTTTGTGGGTGATTCTTTGCAACTAGCACGTCAGGCTGCAGCAACTGATGCCAGTATTATAGTCTTTTGCGGCGTAAGTTTTATGGCTGAAAGTGCCAAAATCTTAAGCCCTGATAAAGTTGTACTATTACCTGAAAAAAAAGCTGGCTGTGAAATGGCTAAAATGATTTCCGGCCAAGATTTAAGAGCCTTAAAGGAAAAGTATCCTGGGGCAGTTGTTGTTTGTTATGTTAATTCTACAGCCGAGGTTAAGGCGGAGAGTGATATATGCTGTACTTCGGCTAATGCGATAAATGTGGTTAGATCTATACCGGAAGATAAGACAATAATATTTGTTCCTGACCGTAATCTTGGAGCATATATCCAGAGCCAAACCGGAAGAAAAATGATTTTATGGGAAGGATGCTGTCCGGTTCATGACCAGTTACGGGGTAAGGAAGTTCAGGAATTGGTAAAGCTTCATCCCGGAGCCAAAGTTGTAGTACACCCGGAATGTGCTCCCGATGTGATTGGACTTGCTGATGCTGTCAGATCAACTGCTGGTATATTAAACTATGTAAAGTCAAGTATGGATAGAGAATTTATTATAGGCACAGAAGAAGGGTTTTTGTATACTTTACAGAAAAATTGCCCTGATAAGATATTTTATTTAGCCAGGCAGGAATTCCGCTGTCATGACATGAAACTGACATCACTGGAAAAACTGGCTGAATCATTAAAGTATTTAGAAAATAAAATAGAAGTTGACGAAAATATTCGTCAAAAGGCATACCAGACTCTGGATAGAATGATTAGTATTAGTTAAAGACTAAGAGAAAGTTAAGAAATATCCAGGTTCGGGTGAAGGACTTCTTGAAGAAAAGAGAATTGTTGTATGATTACCACCAGATATATTGGAGTTCTTACTCCAGGGACACCGGTAGTTAATACAGATTTTTTAATTATTGGTGGAGGGATCGCTGGTCTTTTTACCGCATTGAAGGCTGTAGCTTATGGAAAGGTTGTAGTATTAACCAAGAAAACAATTAAAGATTCTAATACCGGTCTTGCTCAGGGGGGAATCGCTGCTGCTGTTCATGAAGAGGATTCCCCTTTTTTGCACTTGGAGGATACATTGGAAGCTGGTGCGGGCCTTTGTGATATAGAAGCGGTAGACGTACTAGTCAGAGAAGGACCAGATCGGGTAAGAGAACTTATCCAGGCTGGAGCCCAGTTTGATATGAAAGATGGCTCTATATCCTTAACTAGGGAGGGAGCTCATAGCCGGGCACGTATTTTGCATGCAGCTGATGCTACCGGTGAAGCCATACGCATAGCCCTGGTAAAACGCTGTGAACAAAATCCGGACATAAATATAGTTGAGAATCAATTTTTGGTAGATTTACTTACTGCATCTAATGGGCGGGAGTGTTATGGTGCTTTAGTATACGACGCTAACAGCCACACCCAGCTATTGTATGCTGCCCGGGCTACTATAGTTGCTACCGGGGGAGCAGGACAACTATATAGAAATACCACCAATCCTGATGTGGCTACCGCAGATGGGATGGCTGCTTGTTTTAGAGCTGGTTGTCGTCTTACCGATTTGGAATTTATTCAATTCCACCCGACAGTACTTTTTAGTCATGATACCCAAAGATTCTTAATTTCTGAGGCGGTTCGGGGAGAAGGAGGATTATTATATAACCAGCAAGGCCAAAGGTTTATGCATAAATATCATCATTTGCAGGAATTGGCACCGCGAGATGTTGTATCCCGGGCAATTCTAAGTGAAATAAATGATAATGGCGGGGAATATGTGTATTTGGATATGACAGCGATACCGCAGGTAACTGCCCGTTTCCCCAATATTTACCGTACCTGCCTGCAACGTGGCATAGATATTAGCCGTGATTATGTACCAGTATCACCAGCAGCTCATTATACCATGGGAGGAGTATGGACTAATACTCATGGTGAAACCGGGGTATATGGATTATACTGCTGTGGAGAAGCTGCTTGTACTGGAGTACACGGAGCTAACCGCCTGGCTAGTAATTCCTTGCTTGAGGGTATCGTCTTTGGCCAGCGTATAGTTGATAAGGTGGAAGAGATACTTTACCGCCGTACTATCAAGGTTGATGAGATATTTCGCCAGTTCGATCCCACTAGTGTTAGTCAGCCTGCAAATAACACCCTAACCCCCTATGAATGTAAACCCCGCTTGCAGGAAATAATGTGGAATAAAGTGGGAATAATACGAAATGAAAAAGAATTAAAAGAGGCAAATTACCTGGTTGAATACCTGCATAATAATCTCTGCCGGGGCGAAGATCTATTAGCTTATTATGAAGTAAATAACATGCTTACTGTAGCCAGGATAATCATACAGGCTGCTTTGTGGCGCAAGGAAAGCCGTGGTGGGCACTTCCGCTCCGATTATCCCCAGCGTGATAATCTCAGATGGCTGAAACATACTAGTTTTGTTAATTGCTGAGCATGAGGGAGATAAAAAGTCGGAATAGACCTGTGGCAAATTAAACGGAGGTTCTAATGGAGTATATTGGGTTAAAGGATATTATTAAACGAGCTCTGCAAGAGGATATAGGACATGGGGATTTAACTACAATGAGTCTTATTCCTGAGGATATGCAGGCTTCTGGGGTTTTTGTGGCCAAAAGTAAAGGGGTACTAGCAGGGATACAGGTTTCCCGCGCAGTCTACCAATATCTTGAACCAGACATAAATTTTATAATGTTTAAAAATGATGGTGATACCCTGGAGGCAAATGACCTAATAGCACGAGTTACGGGAAAAGCCATGACCCTTCTTACCGGCGAACGGGTGGCACTTAATTTTTTGCAGCGATTATCTGGGATCGCCAGCAAAACCCGGCAGATGGTAGATATGATAAAATACTTGCCAGTCGAGCTGGTGGATACTCGTAAAACTACCCCTGGTCTTAGATCTTTGGAAAAATATGCAGTATCTGTAGGTGGTGCTCGTAACCATCGCTTTGGGTTATATGATGGGGTAATGATT
The DNA here is from genome assembly GCA_050943255.1 of Syntrophomonadaceae bacterium. Classification (GTDB taxonomy): domain Bacteria; phylum Bacillota; class Syntrophomonadia; order Syntrophomonadales; family Syntrophomonadaceae; genus UBA4844. Next base: position 29,342 of record JBMNOV010000004.1, on the reverse strand, counting down.
AAAGATAATCATATAAAAGCAGTCGGCAGCATTGCCCGGGCAGTATCAGATGCCCGTAAGAAGATTCCCCATACTATAAAGATTGAGATAGAAGTAGAAAACCTGGAACAGCTGGAACAAGCTCTGGAGGCCCGGGCCGATATCATCCTTCTGGATAATATGAAAATAGAAGAGATCAAACAGGCAGTTGAAATTACCGCCGGCCGGGCAATATTGGAGGCTTCTGGGGGAATAAATGAAGAAACCCTGGTCGAAGTAGCCAAAAGCGGGGTTGACCTTATTTCCTCGGGAGCATTAACCCACTCTGCCGCTAGTTTAGATATTAGTTTTAACATCACTGCGACAGGTACAGTTGATAGTTGACAGGGGGTCTTTCTTAATTCCCCTTTTATCCCTGTCAACTATCAGAAGGGAACATAAACAATGCCTTTTAATTCTTATGAGTTTATATTTGTATTTTTGCCCTTCACAATAGTTATATATTTTTTGCTAAACCGGAAAGGGTGGATAACGGCTGGTAAAGGATGGTTAGTAATTAGTTCACTCTTTTTTTATGGCTGTTTTAGCATCTACTACCTGCCGCTAATACTGGGGTCAATAACGGTTAATTACCTTATTGCCCGGCTTATGATTTCCCATAGATTAAAAAGGAATCGACTCTGGTTAAGCTTGGGATTAATATTTAATATATTTTTCTTAGGTTATTTCAAATACACGAATTTTCTAATAAATAACCTGAATTACTTTTTGGCAAATGATATATTATATCTGCAAATTGCCTTACCTGTTGCTATAAGCTTTTTTACTTTTGTCCAGATTGCTTACCTGGTAGATACTTACCGGGGTGAGGTTCAGCGCAAAGGTATTATCGATTACCTGCTCCTAGTTACCTTTTTTCCCTATTTGCTCTCAGGTCCCATAGTACGTGATCATGAAGTAGCTGAACAGTATAACAACCCAGCCTTGAAGGCTCCCGATTACCTTAATATAGCATCTGGAATATTTCTATTTAGTATAGGTTTATTCAAAAAGGTAGTTATTGCCGATACTCTGGCGGTATGGGCGAATTTTGGATTTGATTCTGCTCATAGCCTAACCTTAATCGAAGGGTGGGTAACTTCTCTCTCCTATACCCTGCAGTTATATTTCGATTTTAGCGGTTACACCGATATGGCCTTGGGCGCAGCGCTGATGCTTAATCTAAAACTCCCGATAAACTTCAATTCGCCCTATAAGGCAATAAGTATTCAGGACTTCTGGAGACGCTGGCACATCAGTTTGAGCCGTTTCTTGCGAGATTATATTTATATACCCCTGGGGGGCAACCGGAAAGGGAAGTTTAGGCTTTATCGCAATCTAATACTTACTTTTATAATTGGCGGGTTATGGCATGGAGCCGCTTGGACCTTTATATTCTGGGGCTTTTTGCACGGAATGGCTCTGGTAATTCATCGTATCTGGCAGAAAACAGGTATTAGTATGAATAAAACTATAGCCTGGTTTATTACCTTTAACTTTATAAATATTACCTGGGTTTTTTTCCGCGCCCCGAGTTTCGAAGAAGCTATACAGGTTTTGCAGGCTATGTTAGGGTTAAATGGGGTTATATTACCAGAATCAATAGCAGGTATATTTGGTTTTCTGACCAGGTATAATGTCAGTTTCGGCGGGTTTTTAATGGAGGATTATCTTCACCAGGCAGTTGCTATCATAATATTATGTATTTTGCTCGTGCTTTTTATGAAGAATTCTTTGGAGTTAAAAGAAAACTGTAAACCATCCCTGGCTAATGCTGCATTTACAGCTGCTCTGGCGGTTATAGCTATACTCAGCCTGACTAGGGTCAGCGAGTTTATTTATGTAAATTTCTAAATTACCACCCGTGTCTGCATGCATATCCAAATAGAGCACACGCAACCATTAAAGAAATAGAGTAAGTGCGCTAATATCACTTTTTAAAATTGATAAATCTGTGTTATTCTGTATGTCTAAAGGACCAGTGTTATCTGCGTCTATTTCTAATTAGCTTACATAATAATAGGCGGAGGCCGTTTAACTAGCATGGATACCTACAAAAGATGGACAATACTAACTATAAGCCTCATACTAATACCCCTCTTAGCTATTGCCGCGTTCAATTTTGTTATTGATCCCCTATGGAATTTTCAACATACCCATAAATATAACCAGATGCAATTATCATTTAATGAGAGACAGCAAAAGACTAATCTAATTACCTTTGGCAGTCATGATTATAATGCTCTTATTCTAGGGAGTAGCAGGGTTACCTATATAAGCCAGTACGATTTTGAGCAAGTTAAGGCCTTTAATTATGCTCAAAATAATATGCTTCCCCATGAATATCGGGATTATATTAATTATGCCAAAAAGCAAGTGGGAAGAGATTTTGACTATATCATTTTAGGCTTGGACTTTTTTGCCACCAATAAAAATCTTGAACTTTCCACCCAACTTGAACCGCCTTCCTATTATTTCGAACAATCACAAGAGCTAGGCTATCGCTTCAAAACTTTGCTATCGACTGATGTATTAAAATATGCCTATAAAAATTACGAAGCATCACGCCAAGGTATTCCTATCAGTTTTGCTTACAACCGGGCTAATATTAAGAATCTGGTGGCACCTGACCCTGCAGATAGAGAGTGGTTAATTAATAATAACCTTAAATGGTATGGGGAAAAAGTTTACGGGTCTAATTACCAGTACGAAAGTATAAAACCAATAATAAAACTACTAAAAAAGGAAAACCCCCAAACCCGCTTTATAATATTCACTACCCCCAGCTCGAGCCTGTTATTCGATTTGCTGGTTGAGCAGGGCCGGTTGAAGGATTATGAGCACTGGATTCATGATTGTGTAGAAGCTAATGGGGAGATTTATAACTTTATGTATCCCAATTCTGTTACTAATGACCTTAAGAACTATTATGATGCCAGCCATTTTTACCCGAGTATAGGCACCTTAATAGCTCACCGCATTATGGGTTATGAGGATACCGGCATACCCTGGGATTTTGGGGTTTTAGTCACACCGGAAAACCTTCACGAGCACCTGCAGCAAGTGGCTCTAATAGCTAAAAATCGAGGTTTGTAAAACAATTATTTTAGATGTTTATGAGTATTTTAATATTGTTAACTATATGATAATATTTGGGTTAACAACAGGAGAGGAGTAATATATGAAAATATCAACTCGTGAAATAGTGTTAGCGGCAATGTTTACCGCCATAATGTGTGTTGTTACAATTATGGTACGTATTTTTCAGCCTGTGGTAGTAATTCCCTTTAGCTTGCAACCCCTGGTAATGTTACTGGCTGCTTATATTTTATCCCCTCGGGCAGCTTTCTTAAGTATGTTAGCCTACCTTTTACTTGGGTTAATTGGAATTCCTGTATTTTCCAGTCCCCCCTATGGGGGACCAGCTTATATATTTCTGCCTAGTTTTGGTTTTATATTGGGATTTGCCCCGGCTGCTTGGGTACAATCAAAACTACTGAATAAATGCGGAGGTCTAATAAATTTTCTACTTGCTGGTGTTGCCGGAGTATTAATTTATAATGCTTTAGGCCTGCCTTATATGTATATTATTCTTAATTATTACCTGCAAAGCAGTGTTGATGTACTGCGAGTAATCCAGATAGGTTTTATACCGTTTTTTACTATGGATCTAGTCAAGGTTATAATAGCAGCACTGTTGGGGCGAGAGTTAGCCAAAAGGCTGGATTACTAATATAAAATCTAGTTATAAAGTTTTGCCTTTGTGGTATAATAGCCAACATCAGAGAATCGGACAGTAGCTTTTGCCGTTATTTTAAGGAGGAGCTTGGATGTTATTGGTATTTGATGTTGGTAATACTAATATAACTATCGGACTATTTGACGGGGATAACCTTAAAACCCACTGGCGAATTCGTACCGACAGCAGGCGGACCTGTGATGAGTACGGTGTACTAGTTAAGGGACTATTTGACTATCAGAAATTAGGATTCAAAGAAGTCAGGGGAGTAGCAATATCATCAGTTGTACCGGCGGTAATAAAGGAAATAGCAAGTTTTGGCCAAAAGTATCTTTCCTGTCAGCCCTTAATAATAGATTCTAAAGTTAAAACAAATTTGACCATAAAATATGATAATCCTAATGAATTGGGTGCTGACCGGGTTGTAAATGCGGTAGCCGCTTATCATAAATATGGTGGACCTATAATAATAGTGGATTTTGGCACTGCTACTACTTTTTGTGTAGTAAATGAAAAAGGCGATTACCTGGGTGGAGCTATAGCTCCGGGAATAGTTACGGCAACTGACGCTCTGGCAGAAAAAGCTGCTAAACTTCCCCGGGTAGAATTAATTAAACCCCCATCCTTTATTGGACCCAACACCATTGCCAGCATGCAGGTCGGGATAATATATGGCTTTGCAGGTCAAGTTGAAGGGATAATCAGCCGGATGAAAAAGGAAATTAACGGCCAGCTCCAAGTAATTGCCACCGGCGGGCTGGCACCAGTGATTGCACAGGAAACCGATGTTATTACTATAATTGATGATTTCCTTACCCTGGAAGGATTACGTCTTATTTATCAGATGAACCGGGGGTAAGCATGTTTAAAATCGGCAATTGGCAAATGCCTAATCGGGTAGTATCAGCTCCTATGGCGGGAGTAAGTGACCGGGCTTATCGTTTTATAGCCAGGTTATGTGGCTGTGGGCTAGTTTTTTCGGAAATGATAAGTGATATGGGTTTGGTTTACTCCCAGGTTAAAACCCAGCAACTGGCTGACCGCAGCGGGGAAGCCTCACCGGTAGCCATGCAAATATTTGGCTCTCAGGTAGAGCCAATGGTTAAGGGTGCTATGGTTCTTCAGGAGAAGGGAGCAGATATAATCGACATTAATATGGGCTGTCCTACACCCAAGATAATTAAAAACGGTGAAGGAGCAGCCTTAATGCTTGATATACCGCGTGCCCGTACAATAATCCGGGAAATTGTGCAGGCGGTTAGAATTCCGGTAACAGTAAAAATGCGTAAAGGATGGAACAATGACGATGAGACCTGTGTGGAATTGGCGCAAATGGCTGAAGCCGAGGGGGTTAGTGCTATAACCCTGCACCCGCGCAGCCGCTCCCAGTTCTTTTCCGGTTATTCTGACTGGGATATGATAAAAAAGGTTAAAAAAATCATTAGTATTCCGGTTATAGGTAATGGTGATATTATGAGCGCTGAAGATGCCAGGCGTATGCTCGATTATACAGGCTGTGATGCCGTTATGATAGGACGGGCTGCTATGGGTAATCCCTTTATATTCAGGGAAAGTGTGGAATTGCTAGAATATGGGCGTTATATATCTCCCCCAAGTGTAGAGGAACGTTTATCTATGGCCAATAGGCATTTGGAGTTAGCCTGTTCTTACAAAGGTGAGACGGTAGGGGTAAGAGAAATGCGCAAACACTTATCCTGGTATATCCGGGGAATGCGGGGGGCCGCCCGTATTCGTGAAGAGATAAACCGTGCTGCTAGTCGCCGGGAGATGAATAACATCTTAAATCGGTTGTTAGAGGATTGATAGGGAAATACTGTTAGGCTAAAGGGGAAATTATAGACGGTTTTTTGCTTGGCTAATTTAATTGGTGAAGTAAAAAACCGTCTATAATTTTACCTGATTTCATCCACACTCCGGTTACCTAGGTATTCTTGCCATTAAATGCTTCCCATGCTAAAATTAATTAACATTGTGAACAAAGATGTGCTCAAGGAGTTGGCTATGGAAATTTATCGCATTCAAGACAAGATTATAAGCTGGGAGAAAATCGATAGAACCCTTAAAAAAGCACTTGCTATGCGGGCTCGTGGTTTTTCTCAGCAGGAGACGGCAGATCGCTTGAAGATAGATCGTACCTTTATTTCGCGTTTAGAAGGCATTGGGGAATTGCGTAAAGGCCAATCTATAGCCTGCATTGGTTTTCCCATTTTAAACAAGGAAGAAATACAGGAAATACTGCAACAAGAAGGAGTAGATTTTGTCTTCCTCATGACCGAGCAAGAACGACTTGATTTTATTAACAAACGCAGTGGTAAGGAATTACTTAATGAAATTATGGATTTAATTGCTCGTATTCGAAACTATGAAGTGGTTATATGCATTGGTTCAGATGAACGCATCAAATTGATTGAAGGAACACTTAACGGGCATATAATTTCACTGGAAATAGGCACATCCCCTATTACTGAGGATAAATGGGTTGATCCAGCCCAATTAAGATATATATTGCGGTCGATGCGATCTGCCCGTTAAAATAATCAATCCTAATCCAAGTAAAAACAAATACTAGGAGGTAATATTTTTTGAAAAGGGTTGTTAGTGTCAGCTTAGGTTCATCCAAGCGCGATCATGCCTTTGAAACCGAATTTTTAGGACAAACATTTAGTATCGAAAGAATAGGTACAGATGGTGATTGGAATAAGGCTGCAAATCTGATCAGGGAACTGGATGGGAAAGTCGATGCCTTTGGTATGGGGGGGATTGATCTTTATATCTATTTGGCCGGCAAACCCTATATAATCAGAGATGCTAAAAGGTTAAAAGCTGAAGCGCGCAGAACCCCAATAGTTGACGGCAGTGGCCTAAAAAACACCCTGGAACGTAAATGTATATTTGATATACAAAGGGATAAAATAGTTGACCTAAGGGGTAAAAAGGTACTTATGGTCTGTGCTGTTGATCGCTTCGGGATGGCAGAAGCTTTTGAGGAGGTTGGAGCCCGCCTTACCCTGGGGGATTTAGTATATACGATTGGCCTGCCGATACCTTTGCATTCGCTTAATACTCTTAGAATCATTGGCAGGATACTTGCTCCTGTAGTGGTTAATATGCCATTTGATAAAATTTATCCTACTGGGAAGCAGCAGGAAAGCATAATTCCTAAGTACTCGCAATATTATTATGAAGCAGATATTTTAGCTGGCGATTTTAATTACATCCGCCGCTACCTGCCGGATAAACTGAATGGGCAAATTGTTATTACTAATACAACAACTGCTGATGATATGAAATTATTGCATGAGCGGGGAGTAAGTAAAGTTATTACTACCACTCCGGATATGGGCGGAAGATCTTTTGGCACCAACGTAATCGAGGCCTTACTTGTAGCTATTATGCAAAGGCCATTAGAAGAAATTTCTCCAAGTGATTACTATGGAATGCTAAAGGAACTTGATCTAAAACCGGGAGTGGTGGATCTGGAGAGGTTAAATGCTTGATTTGGATTTTGCCTTTTTTAATTTAAATCATGCTGAAAAACGGGGTATAATGTCTAGAAAATATTTTTTGGACAGACTAGCCCCGGTTTTTTTTCTTCCCCGGGTAGAAAAATTAATTCAATTAACTGGGTTAAATTTTCAGGGATGCCAGATAAGTATGCCCTTAGGGCCTGGTAATCTAAGCCTTATCGAGTTGGAGAAGAGGCAAGCCATTTTTCAGCACACAACCAAACTGGTTAAAGAATATCACCTGACCCGTATGGCGGTAGATCGTCGCTTAAAGGAGCAACTATTTGAATTATCTAATAGTTTTCCCGTGATATTTGGTGATAATTTTATCAAGGCTCTTGCAACCGCTTTAATCTCCCGGATACTTTCCCGGCATGTAATCAAAAGGATAATTATGGTAGGAGAAATGGAGGATTTCCCTGAGTTTCTCAGTGAAATTGGTGAATTTGGAGTTCCACTATCTATTCAGAGCATGTATCCTACCCGGTATGAGGTAATGACCTACCGTTTACTCTATGAAAAGGGCAATGCTGTTAGTACCAGTGCTTTAAACCCATACAGTTGGGGAAAGGGGGATTTGGTCTTTGTTTTTGATCCGGCTCAAGAGGAATTAACCATGGCTTATGCCAATGCCTGTTGCTATGTTCGGCTTACTAATAATGGGTGTAATCTGGCACCTGAGCTTGAGGCCAAGTTAAGCCAAAACGGACTAGTAAATTGTCTATATAACCTGGCTCCGATTATGGAAACTTGCATGCTGGAAGAAGCAGGATTTTCAGTGCGTGGCGCCGAAAGGGTAAACGAAGGTAGCCACGGGCGGGTGTTTATCACCTTAAAACAGGTTGGGGATGAGATGGGGTTGTGGGATCTGTTTCTTGACAAGGCTATATGAGCTCCTTATAATACCATAAAGACAGCTGCAGAAGTCAGCCTTTTTTTATGATATGGAGCTTGGGATTAGTACTAATAGTATAGAATTATTTTTAAGTTAGGGAGCGATGGAGATGACAGAAGAAAAAGAAATTTTTCTAACTAAAGAAGGCTTGCAAAAGCTTGAAAACGAGCTGGAGTACCTTAAATCAGTGCGGCGGGAAGAGGTGGCCGAACGTATTAAACAGGCCATAGCTTTTGGTGATATATCCGAAAATTCAGAATACGAAGACGCCAAAAATGAGCAGGCTTTTATTGAGGGTAGAATTATATCTCTGGAAAAAACTTTAAAGAATTCCCGGCTTATGGAAGATACTGATATACGTACTGATGTAGTATCTCTAGGTTCCAGGGTCACTCTTCAAGATATAAAATCCGGGCGGGAGGTTAACCTTTTATTAGTATCGTCGGTTGAATCCAAACTAAAAGATGGTAAAGTATCTGATGAATCACCAGTAGGCCGTGCTATATTAGGGCAAAAAGTTGATTCCATAGTTACAGTAGAGGCTCCGGCTGGGCTTATTAAATATAAAATACTAAAAGTAGAAAAATAGATTGTAGGCAGTTGCCAAGAATTAAGGAAGTGTTTACATGGCCGAACAGGAACAAAATATTAATGAATTAATCAAGATACGACGGGAGAAATTGGAAGAATTACGGGCAACGGGAATAGATCCATATGGGCAGCGGTTTGAAAGGAATACAACTGCTCAAGCTATAATAGATGGTTTTCCTGATAATGAGGGGCAAACAGTAAAAATAGCGGGACGGATTATAAGCAAACGTCGCCATGGTAAAGCTGGTTTTGCCAACCTGCTGGATATTTCCGGAAAAATACAGCTATATTTTCGCCAAAATGACTTGGGAGAACAGAAATATGAGTATTATAAAAAGTTGGATCTAGGTGACATACTAGGTATTGAAGGAGAGGTATTCCGTACCCAGAAAGGTGAGATAAGTATTCATGTTAAAGACCTGGTTTACCTGGCTAAATCATTGCACCCGCTGCCGGAAAAATGGCACGGGCTCAAAGATGTAGAATTACGTTATCGCCAGCGGTATGTGGATCTTATTGTAAATCCCGAGGTCAAGCAAGTATTTATTAAACGCAGCCGCATTATTAGGGAAATAAGAAATTATTTAGATGAAAGAGGATTTCTCGAGGTAGAAACCCCGATGATGCAGCCTATTGCTGGAGGAGCAGCGGCACGTCCTTTTGTTACCCATCATAATGCTTTAGATATGGATCTATACCTGCGTATTGCCCCGGAGCTTTATTTAAAGCGGCTGATAGTGGGGGGATTGGAAAAGGTCTATGAAATAAACCGGAACTTTCGTAATGAAGGTATTTCTACCCGGCATAATCCCGAGTTCACTATGCTGGAATTATACGAGGCTTATGCTGATTTTGAAGTGATGATGGAGCTCACCGAGAATATGATCTCCACAGTAATTAACCAGGTAAACGGCAGTATGCAGGTGGAGATGGAAGGACAAGTTATCAATTTTACTCCACCATGGCAGCGCATATCCATGTTGGAGGCCATAGAAAAATACACAGGCATCAATTTTAATAGTATTACTAGTGATGAGGAAGCCCGGTTAGCTGTTCACAGTCTTAACCTGGAGATAGATGAAAAGAGCAGCCGGGGCGAGTTGATTAACGAAGTATTCGAAGCATTTGTAGAAGATAAGCTTATTCAACCAACATTTATTTATGGGCATCCAGTTGAAATCTCCCCGCTTGCTAAGAAAAATACAGTTAATCCAAACTACACTGATCGTTTTGAAGTATTTATTATGCAGCGGGAGATAGCTAATGCTTTCTCTGAACTAAATGATCCTATTGACCAAAAAGAGCGCTTTTTAAAACAGGTTGAAAAAAGAGCAGGAGGAGATGGCGAAGCACATATGATGGACGAAGATTACATAAATGCGCTGGAATATGGTATGCCACCTGCAGGAGGACTAGGTATCGGTATTGACCGCTTGGTAATGTTGATTACTGCTTCTCCTTCGATAAGAGATGTAATCTTATTTCCAACCTTACGATTAAAGGAATAAGCGGGACATATGGTTGCAATTGCAATTAACAAGGGAACCAAAAGAATTGATGGGGGAATGAAAAGACTGTCATTCCCCCGTTAATTTTTTTAAAAGAAACCTTCTCTTGCTTCACATTGTATTCATCATTTGCACTGTATACTTGATACCAGGATGAATTTGCTATATGATACTAAAGAATATAGAGCCTTATAGGAGGAGTCGACATGCTGGATGAGAAAGGCAGGCTATTTGGTTTAATTAATATAATAGACCTTCTGGTCTTAGTTCTTATAGTAGTAATAGCTTTAGGTTTTTTTTATAAAAACAAGGATACTGCTGTAGAGACAACGAATATGGCGACGGTGAAGGTAATCTGCCCTTACCTGCGTCCCGAGGTGGCAATGCAGATAAATCAAGGTGACCAGCTACTTGCCCGCGGACAACTGCAGCCAGTCTATATCAAGGAGGTTGAGGTTGTCACTGCCCGGGATTCTGATACTCGGGCGGATGGTGAACTGGTACTGCAGCAACATCCCTTTCGCAAAGATGTCTACCTCACTTTGGAGGGACCGGTTTCTTATACCGGAGCAGAAATCTATATGGCAGGGCAGGCTATTCGCGCAGGGCTGGACAAATATATCTTAAAAACGCAACTAGTTGAAGTGACAGGCGAAATCCTAGAGATAGAGCTGGAATAAGGTGAAATAATGACCTATTGGGAAAACAGCCTAATTTATAAGATTATATCCGGCAGCTGGTTTATAGGTTGGTTAGTTTCTCCACCGGGGGATCGTTCTTATTATTATAAATATTCATTTGCTTATATAATAAGTAATAGTTTATTAAATTATATAACTGCTTTATTACAACGATTTGGGTCTTGCTTAAATTCACGGGGCAAGACAAGTTTGTTTATAACTAATCCCCTGGGGTTTATTGGCTTACTTATTTTTTTCTACTGTGGCTTTGATATAATTCTTAATGATTATAATTTCAAGCGAAATTTGCTGGAAGGTGTCCTGGCTATAATTGGTCTTTTTATGCTATTTTTAAAACTTTATCCCTCCATATATCAGGGTTGTATTATATACCGCCTTTTTGCCTGGTGGGGCAAAACGGAATAATGATTTAATTAGTAAAATAAAAAACAGTGATAAATACCAAAGGAGCGAATTATGGAACGATTCAGCCAGGCCTTTAGCCGTTATTTATTATATATTGTGCCTGCCTATGTGCTGGTTGACTATTTCCTGCGCCAGGGCGGGAGTTTCCTTTTTGCCAGTATGTGGGATGAGATTCTTTTTATTCTTATAGCTGGCAGCTGGGTATTGTACATTGCGGTAAAAGGGGTAAAGCCTATTAGCGGAGGGCTTCTTATTCCTTTATTGCTATTTTATAGTGTTATCTTTTTTAACTATCTGGTGGTTAATGAAGAACCGGCAATAGCTCTGATGGAGTTGAGGGCTGTAGTTCAGTACAGCTTTTGGTTTTTCCTGGCCTTGAACCTGATAAAAAGTAAAGAACAGGTTAAAAATACCTGTGATCTTTTCCTGGCGGTAGGTGCTGTAGTTGCTTTATACGGTATCTACCAGTATATAATTGGGGCAGAAATCCCTGCTAACTGGGTAGACCAGGCCGAAGTTGGTATTCGCACCCGGGCCTTTTCATTTATAGGCAGTCCTAATGTTTTGGGCAGCTTTACTATATTGAATATAAGCATTGCTTTCGCTTCATTTATGGCTAGTAAGCACTGGTTCAAAAAACGCATTTACTTGGGAGCAGCAGGGATATCAGCACTTTGTCTGGTATTTACTTTATCTCGCGGTGCCTGGTTGGTATTTTTCTTTGCTTTTTTATTACTGGCATTATGGCTGGATAAACGTATTTTAATTATATTGCTTCTGGCTGTTCTAATTACTCCAGTTGCAGTACCTTCAGTATATAATCGCATGGCTTATATGCTTAGTCCCCAGTATGTAGCCTCAAGCTCGGAAGGCGGACGTATTGCTAGTTGGAATCAGGCACTGGAGTACTGGCAGGGTAAACCTGTTACTGGTCTGGGACTGGGCAGGTTTGGTGGCGGGGTGGCTATTGCTAATTTTCCTGGGTCAGCATATAGTGTTGATAATTACTACCTTAAAATGGGCACGCAAACCGGATTAATGGGACTAACAGCCTTCCTTTACCTCATATTTATGGTCGTGCGTAAAGGTAAAAGGGCAGTTGCTCAAGCGACTGATCCTTACCTGAAGATACTTGGAAATGGTATACTAGTGGCTCTTATTGCAATCTTGGGACATAATATGGTGGAGAATCTATTTGAGTTTCCTCTGATATCTACCTATTTTTGGTTTTTCCTGGGCATGCTTCTGGCCATACCTTTAATTACCAAGCCCGACCTGGGAGTTGAACAAGATGGCTAAAACTAAAGTTTTGCATGTTATTGGCGGGGGAGAAGTTGGTGGAGCGGAAGAACATGTCTTAACCCTTATGAAACTGCTTGACCCAGAAAAATACCAGCCTTTCTTGCTGTGCCTATGTGAAGGTCCTTTTGCAGACCTGGCCGCCCGTCAGGGACTACCGGCACGAATTATACCTATGCGGCATCGATTAGACCTGGCTACTGTTACCCCTCTTATGCGATACATGGGTGAACAGCACTTTGACTTGGTTCATACCCACGGGGTACGGGCTAATCTAGTTGCACGCCTGGCTGCCACTCGGAGCGGCATACCAGTTGTAACTACCGTCCATAGTGTACTGCGCTATGATTACGACTTGCCGTTAAAGGCCCTCCTGGCTTACTTTTTGACCAAACTTACTAATAAATATAGTAATAGGTTTATTGCTATTTCCCGAGCCATTGCCCATGATATAAAGCAAATGGGAGTATATCAAGAGAAAATAGTAATTATTCATAATGGTCTAGATGTAAATAAATTTTCATCTCCCCGGAAAGCGAGTGAAGTTAAAAGCGAACTGGGATTAGATCAAGACCGGCAGATTATAACTATGGTAGCTCGCTTACACCCGGTCAAGGGCCACGATTATTTTCTGCGGGCTGCGCGCCAAGTAATAGATGCTGGTTTCAGGCCTCAGTTTCTAATTGTCGGGGAAGGTATTTACCGCAGGCAAATAGAACAGCAGGTCAGCGAATTGGGGCTGAATGAAGTGGTAAAAATGCTGGGTTACTACCGTTCCATTGAAGATATTTATGAAATATCGGACATCCTTTGTGTACCTTCGGTAATGGAAGGGTTGGGTTTAGTAGTGCTGGAGGCTATGTATTTTAATGTACCGGTGGTTGCTAGTAATACCGGGGGTATTCCGGAGATAATTAAAGACCAGGTGGACGGTTTGCTGGTTGAACCACGAGATCACCATGGCCTGGCCCAGGCAATTATAAAAATTCTGAGCGACCCTGAACTGGCCACTTATCTAACTACCAATGCCCGGAAAAAGGTGAACCAATTCAGCCTCCAAAACATGGCTAATAAGGTCGAACAGGTCTATGAGGAGGTACTAAGAAGTAAAAAAACAATCACTGATTAGTACGAATATACACACTAAAGACATACCCTAAGGCACTTACTGATGCTCCCTGCTTACAATTAAGGTAGTACCCAAAGGGTACACACGGATGTTTACTGCGTTTACAATTAATGAGGCGGATAAATAAGGAAAATACCTGGATACTCGCTCCCCTGAGGGTGGTTAAAAGGAGTAGTACTATGAATCTTGAAAACCAGGATATTTTGTGTATAGCCGGAGTGGATTTTGAACCATTATGGGCGCGAACCCAGCAGCTAATGTGGCGTATGCCGGATTCTAACCGTATAATCTATGTGGAAGCACCCATAAGCTTTTTGTCACCTTTTAAAGACCCTTCCCTTTGGTACAAATGGTCACTCTGGCGTAAAGGACTAAGGAAGATCAAAGACAACCTTTATCTCTATTCACCGCCACTTCTTTTTCCCGGGGCTAACCGATGGCGTTGGGTTAATCGCCTGAACCAGTGGCTAATGGCCTGGGTCTTAAAAAAGGTTTGTTCCACTGTTAATTTTGACCAACCCCTATTATTAACCTACCTTCCCAATACAGTTGATCTATTAGGAAAACTAAAAGAAGTGTTAGTGGTGTATGATTGTGTTGATGAACACTCGGCTTTTCAAGGGTTTAATCCCCGACTGGTAAAGGCAATGGAGATAGAACTACTACAGAAATCTGACTTGGTACTGGTTACTGCGCAGCCTCTTTATAATGATAAAGCCAGGTATGCCCAGCAGATTCACCTGCTGCGTAATGCCGCTGATGTAAAGCATTTTCGTACAGCTCTGGATGAAAGCCTTCCTGTTCCTGATGATGTGAAAGATATTCCCAGCCCGGTATTAGGCTTTATTGGGCGTATAAAAGAATGGATTGACTTGGAACTTATACACCAGGTAGCCAAAACCCGCCCAGACTGGTCGATCATCATGGTCGGCCCGGTAGAGATTGATGCGGATATAACACCTTTTAAGGGGCTTGCCAATGTGCATTTTACCGGCAGCAGGAGCAAAGAAGAACTTCCTGGTTATCTTAAAAAATTCGATGTATGCTTAAATCCCTTCCGGGCCAGCGAATTATCCCAGGCAGTTAACCCTCTAAAGTTCTATGAATACCTGGCTTCAGGTAAACCCATAGTTTCTACCCCTATGCCGGAAATGGACATGCTTAATGGCGTAGTAGAAATTGGAGCAGGACGGGACCAGTTTATTGCGGCAGTCGAACGAGCCCTGGATGACACTCCCGCTAAAATCCAGAGACGCCTTACCCTGGCGGAAAAAAACTCCTGGGAAAACCGCGTCCAAACCCTCAGTAATCTAATAGCCCAGCAATTAGGAAAAGGTTAACCACCCCCAGGGGGGCGCATAAGCTCCCAGCGTTCGTGGTTAATTAACCTCTCTTGAACTGGAACGGCACAGGGACAGGGCCAGATGGGCGGTTTCCTCAGCACGGCTGCGCAGCTCCCGGGCTTTATGCCGGATCTTTTCCTGTTTACCCGTGCTGGCCAAGAGTGAAAAGATTTGTTCTGTCATTACTTCCGCATTTCCTTTTAAAGGTTTTTCGCCAAACTGGTGTAAAAACGAATCCACCTTGGGATCATAAGATATACCTTGAAATAAAACCTCTTGACTGGCAGCAAAAATAAGGGCATGCAGGCGCATACCGATCATAAGCTGAAGATATGATATCAGAGCTGCATGCTGGTGGCTGGTTAGGTAACGATCTAAAAGCTTTGATGGTTCTTTCATCAGTGCTGCAATTTTTTGCGATTCTTTAATATCGGCAGGAAAATCCATGGGAATAAAGATTACCTGATAGCCTTCTCTTACCAACATGTCCAAAGCCTGGGCTAGCTCGGGCTGATAGCCTTTCAAAGCTGGCCACTGGCGTACTGAAACCCCAATTATTTTGCCTTCACCCGGACAATATTGAGTTAGTAATTGTTGCATTTCCTTATAGTCCGTATCCAGTGGTTCCAGGCTGAAAACCGGGTCAGCTGTTACCTTAACCGGTGGACGGGTAACTCCGATCTGTTGCAGCACCTTCAGGGAATCCTCATCTCGCAGGGTAATCATATTGACCCGGTTGGCAATAAGGTACATTAGTAATTTGCTTATTCTCCGATTAATCGGGCCAATTCCCTGGGCATAAAAAATAACCGGCTTTTTAAACAAAAGAGCCAGAGCAACTATGCTGATATAATATGGTAGTGAACGGGGGCCAGTAACATCCTGAAAAAGGCTCCCTCCCCCGCTGATCAGTAAATCTGAACTCCGCATTTCCCGACTGACTGACCAGGGATTCATACGATTGACTGCTCTTAAGCCATGCAGGCGTACAGTATTATCCGGGTAACCGGAAAAAACCACAAAACTGGCTGATGGCTCCAGTTTTCTAATAGTGCTAGTTATGGCTGATAGCAAAGCCTCATCCCCGGCATTGTCAAAACCATAGTATCCTGAAAGAGCAATCTTCATATCCTGACTCCTGCTTGGTTAAATTATCGCTAAACATTCTAGTCTATTATAGTATTTGCCCAAACAAGGTGGCAATAATTATTATCCTTTCCCACTAACCTACTGTAAGCTCTGCCCAACATTTAACGTAAATATATTGTAACGTAAAAAAAGATATATTAACCAAGAATATGTCGGCAATTCCTTGAAATAGGTGTAATTGTAAAATAATTGGCAAAATCTTAAAGCCTTTGCCAAGCTGCTAAAAGCTTATATTATCAGGCAATTAATTGTAATATTATGCTAATTACACCATAAACTCTTTTAGAGACTTTACTTATTATATGGACAAGTTGAATAATCCGGTGCTAGAATGGGGCTAGTGGGATTTGGAGGGTTTGTAGCTTATGGCTTTTTATGTTGGGATAGCAGTTTTACTGTCAGCCTTTGTCTTATCTTATCTGACAGTCCCTTACGCCATCAAGCTGGCATTAAAAATTGGGGCAGTTGATAATCCTAATAAACGCAAAGTACATACCTGTACAGTACCCCGTATAGGTGGTATGGCTATATTCCTGTCCCTGTTTATATGTCTGGTTTTTATCCTTAAGGTATCAGGCCCATTTCTAGGTCTGATTTATGGGGCTTGTTTAATATTTTTTGTTGGGTTACTTGACGATATATACCAGCTTTCAGCTAGGATTAAGCTTTTTGGTCAAATAGCTGCAGCTGTTTTAGCGGTTCACTTCGGAGTAGTGGTTCATTTTGTTACAAACCCCTTTAATGGTGCTTTTGACCTGGGATTTTTAAGCATACCCCTTACTATACTTTGGATAGTTGGTATTAGTAACGCCATCAACCTGATAGACGGTCTTGACGGTCTGGCAGCTGGCGTTTCTGCTATTGCAGCTTCTACCATGGGAGTTATTTTCCTGTTAAAAGGCCAACCTGAGGTAGCCTTGGTAGCATTTACCGTGGTTGCAGCCATAATTGGTTTTCTTCCATTTAACTTTTACCCAGCCAAGACCTTTATGGGTGATTCAGGCTCTAACCTGCTGGGTTTTGTACTGGCATGCCTGGCTATTATTGGTACAGCTAAAAGTGCAGCTTTTATCTCGCTATTTATACCTATTGTTATATTAGCTATTCCTATTACTGATACTTTTTTCGCTATTATCCGGAGAATGCATAACAAGACCCCTATTTTTTTACCTGACCGCGACCACCTGCATCATCGGCTTATGGCTTTGGGAATGAGCCATCGCCGTAGTGTTTTAATAATCTATAGCATCAGTTCTTTTTTCAGCATAGTTGCTATTACGATTACCTTTATCAGCAGTTCCAAGGCGACTGTAATGCTGGCCCTGCTTTTATTGCTGGTTGTTTTAGCTGCCAATAAAATTGGGCTTTTAAGCGGGGAAAAGCGTAAGTCTGATACCTATGTTAAAGGACAACCGCAGAAGGTTGAATTATAATTTTAAGATGAGGCATAAACTGATTTTATAGAATAATTTCTAAAGGAGTAGGCGGGCATGAAAAAGTTATTAAAATGGACATTAATAATTGGATTGGTTTTTGGCGCTTTTTTCGGTATAGGTGCAGGTCTTACCAGTCTAATTCAATCAGCACATACTGATAAGGTAGATAAAGAGCCCGTTCAATCCGAGGAAGAAAAGTATCCAGATGATGGGGAAAGGACTAACATCCTCGTATTGGGAGTTGATGCCCGTCCGGGAGAAGATAACTCGCGCTCAGATACTATGCTGTTGGTTTCGATTGACCCGAAACTGGATAAAGTTGCTGTAATCTCCATACCCCGTGATACCCGGATAGAAGTTAATGGCTATCCAGAGAAGATTTGCGCAGCTAATTTTATTGGCGGCCCGGGATATGCAGTTGAAAAAGTAGAAGATTTAATGAAGCTAAATATAGACCATTATGTTGAAGTGGATTTTAAAGGATTCGAGAAAATAATAGATATTCTGGGCGGTGTAACTGTCGATGTCCCGCAACGCATGTATAAACCCTCAGAAGGTATTAATCTTCAACCAGGTAAACAGCAGAAACTGGATGGCAAAAAAGCCTTGGCATTTGTGCGCTTCCGAGATTATGTAAATGGGGATATTGAACGCACCCACCAGCAGCAGGTATTTATTAAAGCCTTGGCAAATGAAGTCCTGCAGGCCAGGACCATTACTCGTCTCCCGGGGATAATAAAAGAAGTTAAAGATTATGTTAAAACCGATATTGGATTTAAAGATATGTTGAAAATGGCCAGCTGGGCACCTGGGTTCAATTCTGATTCGGTCATAGCCCAGACCTTGCCCGGGTGTTTCTATGATGAGGTTGATGGCAACGGTAATCTGCTCAAAAGCTACTGGCTAGCTGATGAAGACGAAGCAGCCAACCTCCTGGCCAATCTTTTTGAAGGCAAGACCGTAGCAGAGGTGCAACAATCTCCGCCCCCTAAAGTGGTGGGGCCTGCTAAAACCTTGCCAAGTACTGATGATAATATAACTAGCGAGGAAGAAAATACGAGTATTGCCAATGAAGGTAACCAGCTTTCTCCCACGGATAATAACGAAATGAATCTAGGAGATAGGGAAAATGATAGAGCTGAAGAGAAGCCGGATAAAGGAGAAGGGCAAACTGATAATAATTTAAATAATTATAATGTTATAAATAATGAACCTACCTTGGATGATCCTGAACAATCTGGTGGTGGTACTGAGCCGGTTGCGGGTGAAGGGGAAATACCAGCCGGTGAGACAAATCCCTTGGGGCCAGAAGGCTACATCTAAATACCTTCCATAACATGTGCCAATCCGTGCCCCTTTGGGGGCAATCACTCTCCGGGTACCATACCTAAGGCACAACATACAGATGTCATCTTTTCTAGTGACTATTAAGATTACTGTGTCTATTTTCTTGCTAACCCCCCGATATTTATCAAAAAAATGCAAACTTCTCTGTAAGCAAATCGACTGCTATGGTGTATTATAGACAAAAGACAAAATAGCAATGGAGGAAATAATTACATAATGTCAAAACTAGGTCTAAATTTCAGAAAACTATCACCTGACTCCGGTCAGTATTTTACAATAGGCTCACAGACCCTAATTTTGGTTATTCTTTTAAACATCTTCTTTTTCTTTTCCCTGCCGATAGCCTTAGCTGCCACTGGTATTATAAACACCAGCCTGGTGAACGTACGCTCCGGTCCGGCAACTACCTATGATACAGTAGGACAACTAGTCCAGGGTACTGAGGTGGCTATTACAGCCGGGAAAAATAACTGGTCACAGATAAAAACCGGCCAGTTAACCGGATGGGTTCGTAATGACCTTATTAATATACAAAAGGAAGAATCGCTAATAGTCACCGGCAACGGGGTAAACCTGCGTTCTGGCCCCGGTACTAGTTATGAGGTGGTAGGCTCTGCTGATAAAGGACAACTCCTCACTTTGCTGAAGGAAACGGGTGTCTGGTACCAAGTGCGGACTAATGATGGCCTGGTTGCTTATATAAGCTCTTCATGGGCGGAAAAAAAGGAAGATAATGCCCTACCCGCCAATAACAGTAATCAGCCTGAACCACCGGCTGTTACCATAAGTCAGGTTGAAGTGGTCTCGGGTACGGTCAACCTGCGCAGCGGCCCTGGAAGCAGTTATGCTAAGGCCGGAAGTGTTTCCGCAGGTACAATACTTCCTGTACTAGGGCAGGAAGGTGACTGGTATAAAATTCAGAAATCTGATGGCGGTAGTGCCTACATAGCCGGATGGCTGGTTCGTATTAATAATAGCAAATCTGCTGTATCGGAAAAGCCCGCCAATCCCAGCGGAAGCCCTGCAGGAACGCCTGTAGTAATATTGGATGGACGTCAATTGGCTTTTGAGGTACCGCCTGTAATAGAAAACGACCGCATCCTGGTACCCCTTAGGGCAATATTCGAGGCTATGGGTGCCAGTGTAAGCTGGGATAATAATACCCGTACCGTAACTTCTGTTAAAGATGATATCACCGTAGTATTAACCATTGGATCAACTCAGCCTACCGTAAACGGGCAAATATGGACACTGGATGTACCCGGAAAAATAAGAAACGACCGCACCCTGGCACCCCTGCGTTTTGTCGGAGAGGCTTTTGGCGGGCAGGTAGACTGGAATAATACTACCAGAACTGTAACCATAACTAGCCCAAGCAGTACCCCCGGAAACAGGGCTGGAACTGTAGTAATCAGGGCTAACACCAACCTGCGCAATGGGCCTTCCACTTCAGATCAAATGATTGATATCGCCCAAGAAGGGGAAAAACTGCCGATTTTGGCTCAGAGAGATGGATGGTACCAAGTCAGCCGCGGGGGGCGCACAGCCTGGGTAGCAGGATGGGTAGTTGAGGTAGCCTGGGAAGCAAACGAACCTTTGCCCCCGGAAGAGCCAGCAGAAGAACCAGAACCGGAAGAAGAGCCTGAGCCTGAACCTCCCCAAAAGCCTGAGAAACCTGGCCCTGAAGTAATATGGCTATCTCTTAATACAGATGAAAATGGTATCCGTATAATGATCGATTCCGGGGAAGTTATTGATACTGCAATAAAGGAAACAGGTAATAAAGTAACCTATGTAATAAAAGATCGTCAAATTGAAGGATTGAACCTGGTTAAGGAATCCTTGGGCAGCACAGGTGAAGTTAAGGCCAAAGCCCGCAACCAGGATGATAATACCACGGTTGAGGTAGAATTTCCCTATAATACCAAATATGAGACAGTCAGAGAAGAAGATGGTAAACGAGAAGTTTTCTTTATCCCCAATGCTGTTCAAGGAGTGAAGCGTAAAAGTTTAGGGACCATGGGAGACCGTCTCATTATAAGTACAATTACCCCGGCTAAGTACAGCAGCAGTATAAGCGGAAACCTGTTAGAAATAAAACTGCCTGGGGTTGCAATAGGCAAAGCCCGCAGTGAATATACATATAGCAATAGCCCTGTTATGGAAAAAGTTACTTTTGCCGAAATGAAAGGAGCAACTGCCGGAACTATAGTACGAATTACTACCACAGATCTGAGTAAATATATAGTTGGACAAAGCGCTGGTGGTAGCGAACTTAACATATTACTGGCAGGTAAAGGCCAATTAAAAGACCGTAAAGATAACCTGGTGGTAATTGACCCCGGTCATGGAGGGAGCGAACCAGGTGCCAGCGGGCGGACCTCCAAGGAAAAAGATATTAACCTAAAAATAGCGCTAAAAGTAGGGGCAATCCTGAAGGCTAAAGGCATAGATGTAGAATATACCCGCACTGCTGATACCTATGTCAGTCTGGAGGAAAGAGCGGCTATCGCCAACCGCCTTAATGCTGGGGTTTTTGTATCCATTCACAATAATGCCAGTGTCGACCCATCCAAACAGGGTACGGAAACTTACTATTATGCTCCAGTAAGTAATGACCTGCTTTTCCTGCAACTGGATGAGCGTAAAGCCCTGGCTACCAACCTGCAAAACCAAATGATAGCCAAACTAAAAAGAACTAATCGCGGAGTGAAAAGCGGAAATTACTCAGTTTTAAGAAATACCAACATGCCTTCAGCTCTGGTAGAAGTTGCCTTTATCAGTAACCCCGAAGAAGAAGGGCTATTACAACAGGAGTATTTCCTTAATTTAGCCGCTGAAGCTATAGCCGGGGGAATAGCCGGTTATTTAGGGAAATAAGCAATATGCCAGGTGGCCAGAGATTGAGAAAACCGCTATATTTGGCAACCGCGCCTTGGGCAATTATAAGAAAGGTTCTGATGTTGACCTGGTTATTTATGGTTCTGGTATAACCGAACAAATAGTAAGCCGCTTAAGTAGTCTTAAACCAGGAATTACCGCTGCCTTATTTCTTTGATGTTGTTCATCATGAATCACTGACGAATGAATAACTGCGGCACCATATAGATAAATACGCGAAAATGATTTACCCGCCTGGTTAAATTTTGCCTGAACTATACTCCAAATTGACCTTTTATAAATTAATCAAGCTTTTTTACAGGCTGTCCTCAGGGTATTTATTTAGTATAATGAGGATAGCTTTTTTTTATTTGGGAGAGGAAAATGGCGAAGAAAGAGATCAGTGGTAGAAAAAAGAGGGGAACCCTTTATGGTGGAGACAGCATTAATTGGCAGCCCACGCCTAAATGGCTCTCACTTATTCTTTTTATTGTTATAGCCCTGCTTATATTTTATCCCCCTTATGTTAGGGGATTATGTTTTAACCAGGATATGTTTGTCTATCATATATTAAGTGCGCTGGTTTTTATATTATTCTGGATAGTTAAAATTAAACAACGGGATTATAGCTTCCTGCACAGCTATTTAGATTGGGCCGTACTAGCTTATGCCGCTGCCTATCTACTTTCCCTATTGGGGGCAGTTCACAGCGGGGAGGCCATTTATGGTTTTCTGCGCGCTTTAAATCTTTTTATGGTTTATTGGATGGTCAGTAATTTGGTAAAAGATTATCATGATTATGAAAATATTTTACGTATAATTATTGCCTCGGCTGCGGGGGTTGCTGTAATCGGTTTGTTAGCTGCTACGGGTTATAGTAATTACCCGGGTGCGGTTATAGGCTCCCAGATTGCTTCTACCCTGCAGTATTCCAATGCAGCTGCAGTGTTAATGGCAGTAGTAACTTTGCTGGGAGCTACCTTGTGGATTAAGACTAATAAATTATTAGGTCGGTTAATTTATGGCATAATTTGTTATATGTTGCTTTTAGTACTATTAGGCACAATGTCCAAAGGGGCATGGCTGATTTTTGCGGTGGGTTCACTTTTGCTTATTTGGGGATTGTCTGGATTTTACCGGATTAAATTGTTTTACTGTATGTCTCTAGCACTAGTTGCAGCCCTAATAACTTCTTCATTCTTTATACCTCTTTTTCGAGGGGAAGAAGTTGCCCGCGCTTTGCCTTTTACCCTTATTGGAATCCTAATTATTACTGGTGGTGAAATAATTCGCGAGGGTTTACAACGATTAATACACTCTAAAGGTATTAGCGTTAAAGCCGTCTTCATTTCTTTTATATTATTGGTTGCCATTCTTCTAGTAACCTTAGCAACAAAGTTTCCACAGATATTACCAGCAGACATTTCAGCGGAAATTCTGGCTTTAACCAATAGGCAAAGCAGTAGTTTTATTACCCGGATGGATATGAACAACTGGGCTATTAATATAATTAAGGATCACCCGGTTATTGGTACGGGGGCGGGAGGATGGAATGCGCTTTACCACCAATACCAGGATTACCTTATTTATGCTACCGAAGTGCATAACCATTTCCTGCAGGTAGCGGTGGAGGCAGGGATAATTGGTTTTTTGGCTTTTTTAGCTATGTGGTTACTGTTGCTGCATGGGGTATTTATGCTTTATCGCAATTATAGAAGAAGGCGAACTGAGGCGGTAATCGATCAGTTAGATTATACTGCAAACTGGATTCTCATTTGGGGGACAGTAAGCTCGGCTTTGGCATTCGCTTTACATGCAGCCATTGATTTTGATCTTTCCCTGACAGCACTTGCACTAATTTTATGGGTTTTGCTGGCATTAATAAATGCCGCTACCCGGATTGAGAAGGTACCGGTCTGTACCCCTCAAATAAAGCTTGTACTAAATTTTAGCCTGGCCACGGTTATGGCTTTTGTCTTACTTATTATGGGCAGCGGTTATACCTTGGCCTATAATAATGCGGTAGCGGCTGGGAAACAATTAAATCGATTAAGTGAGACAAGTGACGCTAGTAAGCAAAATGATTTATTAGCCCAGGCCGAGAAGTATTACCTGCGTGCCACCTCCTTTGATTCCCATAACGCCGCCTACCATGCCAACTTGGCTCAGGTCTATGCCCTGCGCTTTAACCAATTGCGAGAAACCAGCCCGCCATCAGCGGGAGAGTATTATAAAAAGTCCCAGCAGGAAATTAGCCAGGCTGAAAAATATGCCCCTTATGACATTAAGGTGCGCAATTCCCTGATTAATACCTGTACCCGCTTAGGTGACATTGAGCAGGGCATTGCTCAGAGTGAGGCGGTGATTGCAATAACCCCCAATGATGGTAATGCCTATAATGTTTTAATAAAAATTCTTTGGGCTGGCTGTGATTCCTATACCAAAGCCGGGCAGGAGAGTAAAGCCGGGGAATTAGCTCGGAAGGTGCTTGAAGTGGAGAAGCGTTTGCATACACAAATCAAGAAGATTAATCCTGACAAAACGATGTTCTGGAATGGGCCCGCACTGCAGCTAGACCCGGAATCACAGCTTTGTATAGCCCGGGTAAATTACTTGCTGAGTAATTTTGAGCTAACTAGGCAGATATTGGAGCCGTTAATTGCCGATCCTAATGCTATTGTCTGGTACACAGCAGCCCTTTATAAAATGGGTAGGTCAGCCGAAGCGGAGCAGTACGAGTTATGGCTGCAAACTAACTCCCCGCAGCATTATCAGCAGTATCAAGAACTATTGGCCCAGCCGCTATTAAAATAAGATATACCAGCAGCATAATACTTACCTAAAGCCTGCTATAATTCTATAATTATAGAATATTTTTCTAAAAGATAAGAGATTATAAGTTTATTATTAAAAAAATGGGAACCTTCCCATCCTTTTTTTCGTCTGAGAAAATAGCCATAATAAATTGGCATTGAGATGGCGAATATGAATCGCTGATTATCTGAACATAAGACACCTGGAAAGGGGGAATTGACTACATAGCACTAGGTGTTATTATACCGATGACCTAAAGCTTATTGTATTTATATTAAAAGGAGGAAAAAGGATGCTAAGAAGAAACCGGACTTTGTCCATAGTAATGACCTTATGCCTGTGCTTGGCATTACTGGCACCCGTATTTGTAGCACCGCCAGTAGCTGAAGCTGCGGCAACCTACAAAGCAGTAACCTGTCCCAATGTTGGCGCTAATGAAACCAACATACCATTGGGAATTATTGAGATTAACGTAGATAATAGTGTAGCAGTTAAAACATATGATGTTATAACCATTAATTTACCTTCAGGGGTATCAATTGCAACTGCTGCTGGCACAGTACAAGTAAATAATGCAGCTGCAGATGTAAATGTAAGCGTTCCGATCAGCTTACCTTCAACAGCAGCAGTGCCCAATGCACTTGCTGGAACAGTAGGTACTCCGACAGTAGCTTCAAATGGTAAATCCATTAATATTCCTTTCGCGGCTGATGGGATTGTTGGCCAGGGTTTGATATATGTATATTTAAATAAAGTTAACACCTCTGGCGCCAGTGGTGACTTAAATGCAACCATCAGTGGTTCTAACCAGGGTGTATTCTCTACAGATACAGTACGTATCGGTAAAGCCGGAACAGCTGGAGGAACAACTGTTTCCGTACAAGGAACTAAGACTCTGAGCGTTAACGGTGGGGACACTGATATTATTTCTGTAATTGAAACTAGAAATAATACCTTTGATGCTGGTGATGTAATCAGTTTGAAACTTCCATCTGGTTTTTCCTGGGGTTCAAATGTAGTGACAGGAACACCGACTGTAACCGGTAACTGGTCTTTCCAGGGTATAACTGGTTTGAGTGTTAATAACGGTGTTGCCGATCCGCGAGTATTGAAAATAACTCTTCCGACTCCATTACCGGCTGGATTTACAACTAGAACTAGTGCGGCTAGAATTGATATTGTAGGAAATATTAAAATTGATGATACTATTGCCAAGAAAGGCGATATAACCGTAACTGTATCAGGCGATAATATTACTGATACTGATTTGGTAGTCGGTAGTTATGTTGATTATAACGCTAGTGTAATCGAGGATGTAGTGAAGGAAGTTGTTGCTGGTTGGGATTCGACTGAACTTGGCAGCTTCAGAATTAAGGAAGATCTTGCTGATTCATTAATTCCAGGCCGGACAATAAGCTTTACCCTTCCCGCCGGCGTAAAATGGAATACCAATGCAACAGCAGCTCCACCAGCGCTCGCAAATTGGCCGGATTTAAGCACTGCAGCAGCTAATCCATTAACAATTGAGACTGAATCTGGCAGTTTAAATCTTGGCAACACTAGTGGAATAAGCTCTTCCAATAATGGACGGACAATAAGAGTGAATGTTCCAGCAGGATCTCATACTAAAAGCACTATTCTGTTCAAAAAACCTCAGGTAACTATTTCTCCTGATTTCGTTGGTGACCTTGAAATAGAAGTTGGCGGAACTGCTGGTGTAACCGGAACCGTAAAGGTTGCTGAAGTATTAGCACCGGTAACCATGACCACTGATGGCGATGCCGATATTGTTATCGGATCTCAAGGCCAGGCCGCTGGTGATATAGTTATTACTGAATCCAAGAAAGAGGTTTTAAAAGCTAATAACAACTTGGTTCTTGCCCTGCCTACCGGGGCTACTTGGTCAGCGAAACCTATAGTTGAAGTAACTGAAGGAGACCTGGTTCTTGATACTATTAGTACTAATGGTGGAACTCTGACTATTGCTATCAAATCTGCAAGTTCTACCCCGTCTACTATTGAGATTTCTGATGTTAAGGTAACTACTGATCGTACAGTACCCGAAGGCAATTTCAAAGTAAGAATTACTGGCGCTTCAACAGCATTAAGTGACAACGCTGTTGCAGCTAAATTCGATACTTCTACCATAGTAAGCACAGTTATCGGCCAGTGTGTAACCCCTGCTCCTGGTCAGGGAACAGCTGGCGCAGCTGCTGGACAGTTCAGAATCGGCTCCAACATCTATGAAGTTGATGGTGTAGCCAAAGTTATGGATGTTGCTCCTTACATTAAGAATGACCGTACCTATGTTCCGGTTCGTTACATGGGATATGCTCTCGGTGTAGCTGAAGAAGACGTAGTATGGGATGAAGCAACCCAAAAGGTTACTCTTACTAAGGGTGACAATGTTGTAGAATTAACCATTGGCAGCGCCACCATTTTAGTAAATGGTGAAGCTCAGACCATGGATGTTGCTCCGGAAATCAGCAGTGATAGAACCATGCTTCCTGCCCGTTATGTAGCAGAAGGCCTTGGCTATCAAGTTGGTTGGGATCCCGCAACCCAGACGGTTCTGCTTTCCAAATAATATATAGCATCTTATAAAACCGGGCTCGTAAGAGCCCGGTTTTTTCATAAAAAGAGATTATCGGCTGATAGTTAACAATCTAACTTTTTAGCAGGAGGGCATATATTAATGAAGATAAAATGGACAGCTTTGATATTAGCTGTTTTATTAGTGTTTGTCACAGCCAGTATGTGTTTTGCCGGGGATACGGTAAAAGTTTATGTAAATGGCAAGGAAATTCAGAATGATGTTCCAGCTCATATTATTAATGGCAGTACTATGTTGCCGGTACGGGCAATAGCGGAAGCCATGGACGCCGAGGTAGAGTGGGATCAAAACACCCGTAAAGTATTTATAAACAGCCGGAAGGACACCAGCAAGGGTCTAGTAAAGCTTAATGGGGAAATTACTACCTGGCCTTACTGGTATGAAGAAGGTGTTCTTTACCTTGAGTACAGGAATGCTGTTCAATTTGTACGCGAGTGTTATTCTCATCCTAATTACATAGTCAGTTATTATAAAGAGAGCCAAACCATGGTGGTAAATAATAAGAGAGTTGAATTAAGGGCTAAAAAAAAGGGTGATTACACAGTTGTTCCTTTGAATCCTCTAAAAATGAGAGGGTTGGTTGATTATGACTGGGATGAAGAGACTGGCAATATTATAATAAAAAAGTAATCATATTTAAACGTAATACTGATTAATTATCGGCTTAGCTGATTATTGACACTTAGGTTAGGCATTTATATAATTAATTAAACTTGACCAGCAAGTCGGAATTAACAAAAGAGGTGTTATACTTGAAAGTTAATACATACAAATTATTGTCCATTATTATATGCTTTAGCCTTTTGTTCACTACCCCAATATATACCTATGCTAATACATCACTGCCTGATTCAATTACTATTCAACAAGCCTTGGATAAAGCTTATAAGAACAATCCTGATTTACGCAAGGCTAGTCTGAATGTGGAAAAGGCAGCGCTCAGCCGGGACGATGCAGCCAAAACAGTAACCTGGATTCCAGAGGGGGGGTTAGTAATACCTGCGTACCAGCAGGTAATGAACAACTATCAGCAGGCTGAAATAGGCTACCAGGTCGCAAAAAAAGCTGAAGAAACAGCCCGAGACAGTATTACTTATACTGTGGTCAATGCCTACTGTGACGCACTTACTAATTACAATACGATGGAACTCAACCGCCTTAGGTTGGAAGATGCCAAGATACAGTTAACCATGAACAGTGTAGCCCGGGCAGTTGGCACATTAGCTGAATTTGATTATGAAAAGGCTAAAGCTGGAACCGAACAGCTAGAAAAAGCCTATGAATTGGCTAAAGCTCAGTATAATAGTTCAATTGCCGCCTTAAGGTCATTATTAGGTGAAAGTGAAAATTGGCAGCCTGAATTAATCAGTAAGCCTATTTTAACTCAATATAATAGGCGTGATCTAAATACCGAAATAAGCCGGGGTTTGTCTGAATCTATAGATGTTTGGAATAAAGAGGCCCAGCTTAAAAATCAGGAGAACCAGCAATCCTGGGTAATCCCTGGGCTATCATCAGAAATGCAGAACATTAACCTGGAAATGGCTAAAGTTGATTATGAAAAAAGCAAGCGGGATACCCGAACTTCTATAGAACAGCTTTATTATCTATTAGACACAATGGAAGGGCAGATTGCTACAGCGCAGCAAGCCTATGAAACTGCATCCAGGGATTGGCAGATCGCAGAACTTAAATATGAGTTGGGCATGATTGCTCAATCAGCCTTATCATCAATTAAGACAGCTGAGTTGAACGCTCGTATAAATCTAGACAATGCCAAGGTTGCTATTGCTCAGATTAAAGCCCAATATGCTCTCCTGACCGGGCAGGAGCCCTATAATCCTGCTGATTGGACTGATATCGAAGCACCAGTTGCAAATGCCAATGAAAAATAAGTTAAGCCAGGGGGATGGGTGAGCCATAGGGACGGTCCTTGCGGTTCGGTCG